>JALHTG010000104.1 GCA_022865705.1 Candidatus Bathyarchaeota archaeon
AGAGGTCACTCCTCCCCGGCCTATGGTTCAAAACGATAAGTGACAGTAAGGCAGCGACAATGAATGTGTAGTTGTGGTAGAAGACAGTGTCAAACCAGTTGATCCCAGCCTTCTTCTGGTACATGGTCTGCAAGATTCTCCAGTCAAGCCAAACATAGAGTCCATAGAAAGCTACGAGAAGGAAAACCACGAGCAGGAAGATTATTGTGATTCTTCTAGTGAACGGCGGTGAGGTTCTTTCCAAGTAGACCCCCTTCCTCCATTATGTAACTTCAACATAGGTCCTGACAATGGAAGATATAGGCATACCTAGGTTCCTATGTCATTCAGTGCACACGTCATGCATCTTCTCTTCTCGTGGATGAGGCTCGACACGCGCTTTCACGTAAGGCATTTAAACCCTCAAGGTGTTTCTGGAATTTGGAGATACTGGTTATGAGTGAAGATCTTGCGAAGTTGGCTCTACGAACCGTTCAGAAACTGGGAGCTTCGTATGCAGATGTGCGATATGTTGCGATTGAGGCTGAGAGTCTTCATGTGAAGAAGGGAGTTCCAGAAGAGATACGGAAAGGTGTTACTGCGGGAATCGGTGTCAGAGCAATAGCCAAAGGCGCATGGGGATTCGCAGGAACAACGGTCTTGAAGCGTGCTTCCGCAGTTGAAATGGCGAAAAAAGCGTTCAAGGTTGCTCTGGCTAGCGCGAGAGCGAAGAAGACTGATGTGAAGCTGAGCCCAGCGCTAGCGAAGAAGGCGAAGTACTCTACGCCACTCAAGAAGGACCCTTTCAAGATCTCTATCGAGGAAAAACTCGATGCGTTGAAGAGTGCTGAGCGAACGGCAGCAGCGGAATCGACAGAGCTGATCAAAACCTCATCAGGTTTCTTTCGTGCCCATAAAGAGCGAAAGCTGTTGCTGAGCAGTGAGGGAGCTAGAATAGACCAAACGATTGTGTGGTGCGGTGGAGGCGTATCCGCTACAGCCATAAGAAGCGGCGACGTGCAGGTTCGATCTTATCCCGCTTCGTTCAGAGGCAACTTCAACACTAGAGGGTACGAATTCTTCGAATCACTGGATTTGGCAGGCCATGCACGTGAGGTTGCGAAGGAAGCAATTCAGCTGCTCTCGGCTGAAAAGTGTCCATCAACCACAACTACACTGCTCACAGCAGGAGATCAGCTGGCGCTGCAGGTTCATGAGAGCTGTGGACATCCAACTGAGCTTGACCGGGCTCTGGGGACAGAGGCGGACTACGCAGGGACAAGCTTCCTGACTACTGACAAGCTCGGCTCGTTCCGATATGGTTCACCCAAGATAAACATCTCTGCTGATGCTACGGCTCCGGGTGGTCTGGGAACATTTGCCTATGACGACGAAGGTGTTCCAGCGAAGAACATGCCTCTAATCAAAGAAGGTCTCTTCATCAACTATCAAAGCTCGCGCGAGACTGCTGCTTTCCTGAATCTATCGGAAGGGAGCAGCGGGGGAATGCGTGCTGACTCACCGCTTGCGATGCCGATCGTTCGTATGACAAACATAAACCTCCTGCCTGGGGATTGGAAAGCTGATGAACTCATCAAGGACACTCAGGATGGCATACTAATGTTGACGAACAAATCTTGGAGTATTGATGATAGGCGGCTCAACTTCCAATTTGGGACTGAGGCTGCATGGTTGATCAAGAATGGAAGCAAAGAGAAAATGATCAAACAGGCTACGTACACAGGAATAACACACCAATTCTGGGGAAGCTGCGACGCAGTGTCAAACGACGACTGGTACATGCACGGTACCCCAACATGCGGCAAAGGTGTTCCTCCACAGGTGATGTATGTTGGACACGGGGTTCCCACAGCTAGGTTCCGAAACGTACGTGTTGGCATAGCATAGGAGAGAAATGAGTTGACTCTTCAAACTCTGTCGGAAATAACGAGAAAAGCCACAAGACTTGCAGTAAAGAAAGGCGCTGATCAGGTGCATGCAACAGCGTTCACATTCGTTGAGGATCTCACCAGATTTGCTAACTCCCAGATCCACCAAAACGTAGCAACATATCGAGATGGGCTAAGGGTTCGTCTTGTTCTGAAGAAAAAGATCGGGGACGCCTTGATAGGCGCATTCGATCCGGCATCTATCAAGAGCGTAGTCAGTGATGCGATCAAGATAGCCAAGGTTTCACCGCCTAACGAGCTTTTCAAAAGCTTCCCAGAACCAAAGAAATACTCCCCTCTGAAAGGAACTTTCGACAAGAAGACAGCAGATTGTGACCCGAATCTTAGAGCGGACAATGCGAAACGTGCGATCCAGGTCGCACACGACAAAGCTAGCTTTGTCAAGGCAGTTGCAGGCGCGTATATGACTGGGTCTGCTCGCTTCGCCGTGTCGGACAGCCTAGGAGTAGATGCGAAAGCAGAGATCTCTCTCGCCCAGATGACTGTGACTGTGATATCTGAGAAAGAGGGCTCGGAGGGGTATGGTTACTACTCTGCGTTCGCACGGGACATGAAGGAGATCGATGTTGACAAGGTTGCTGAGAAAGCAGCTGACAAATCTGTAAAGAGTGTCCAGCCGATCCGCTTGGAGCCTGGGGAATATGAGGCATTATTGGCTCCCGACGCCGTCGCTCTTTCGCTCTCCTATGTGAGCAGCGGCTTCCTCGGCACATGGTTCCAAGATGGAACATCGTTCGTCAAGTACAACTTGGGCAAGCAGGTCTTCCATGAGAAGTTCAATCTGAAAGACAATGCTAGAGACATGACAACGCTATACGTATCCCCGGTGGACGGTGAAGGAGTTCCCAGACAAGCTTTGACATTGGTGAAAGATGGCTATGTCGATGAGAAGAGCATATGCTATGACTCATACACGGCAGGAAAGGAGGGGAAAACTAGCACAGGGCATGCTCAACTTCCGTTCTACGTGGCCTTTGGACCAGGCCCAGATCTGATAAACATGATTTTGGCTCCGGGGCAGGTTTCAGAGGAAGAGATGATCAAAGAAACCAGACGCGGAGTATACGTTTCGAGGTTCCACTATGTTAGAACGATAAATCAACCCCGAATGATCTTAACTGGTCTCACGAGAGACGGGACTTTTCTCATTGAGAACGGCGAGATCACAAAACCAATCCGGAACTTCAGATTCACAGACAGTTTCCTGGATGTCTACAAAGGAACACAGATGATCGGAAAAGATCAAGAGAGACAGGCACAAGCCACGGTTCCCCCGGTCAAAGTCAGCAAGCTGCGATTCACAGGCGTAAGCGAGCAATAGAACCCCCTAAGGAATCCTCTTTTCTTCGGATTCTCTATTCTTCGACGCCTGGTGGATCAGGATTCCAACGGTACAACTTGCTAGAGCTGAATCTCTATGAACAAGTCTATTCAAGGAGGTGAAGACAACAAGCGGCTAGTTCTCCTGGTGACGACTGTCGGATCGTTCATGACTCCTTTTGACAGCAACGCGGCGACTCTGGCGATTCCATCAATTGGATCTGATCTTGGGGGAGGACTGGTTCTGCTCTCATGGATTTCGGTCGGGTATCTCCTTTCATTGACTACTTTTCTCCTTGTTTTCGGCCGGCTTGGAGATATGAAAGGCAGAAAGCTTCTCTTCGTCATCGGAGTTGTTGTCTTCACGTTCTCTTCAGTCGTGTCAGGTTTGTCAGGTTCTATATACCAGCTAATCGTCGCGCGATTAATCCAGGGTATGGGTGCATCGATGATGTCCGGAAACGCCGTTGCGTTTCTCACCTCGGTCTTTCCGTCCTCGGAACGTGGAAAGGTGGTAGGGATAGTGACGGGAGCTACTTATGCTGGGCTGTCGGCTGGCCCTGTGCTCGGGGGGCTTCTAATATCTCATTTTGGCTGGAGGTCAATTTTCTATGTAAACATACCGATCGGCCTCGTTACAGCCTCGATATGTTATTTCAAGACTCACGAGACACTACGTGTCAATGAGGAAGCTTCGTTCGATGTCCTTGGGGGCCTCACTTTGACCATTTCACTCTCCTCGCTCTTGGCATCAGTTACGTTAGGCCAGACGGGGATCCTTTCGCGAGTATACGTATTCGCTTTGATGTTGCTTGCAATTCTCTCTTTCTTACTTTTCATATTCATAGAAAAAAAGTCTTCATCTCAACCTATCATCGACCTGAGGCTCTTCACCGAAAACAAGATGTTCGCTTTTTCCAATGCGACGGCTTTCTTGAACTATCTCGCATCGTACGGGATAGGGTTCTTGCTCTCTCTGTACCTGCAGACGGTTCTGATGCTTGAACCACATCAAGCTGGACTAGTGATGCTATCTCAACCGCTTCTGATGACGATAGTCTCTCCCATCAGTGGCCACATCTCAGATAGGATGCAGCCCAGACGCCTAGCCTCAATTGGACTGGCAGTAATGTCTGGCGCCATGCTGGTTCTTTCTGCCGCGACGATAGACACTTCACTGCAATCCATAGTCATGATTCTCGCTGTCCTAGGAGCAGGGTACGGTCTGTTCAGTTCACCAAACACGAGTGCGGTGATGGGTTCAGTTTCGAAGGAAGCCTTGGGCGTGGGATCTGGAACGCTTTCAACTATGCGTTTTCTAGGGCAATCGCTAAGCCTCGTACTTGTGACATTCATTCTGGCTGGTAACCTTTCAAGTGGGGTTCCACTTGTTGGGAGAGGACCGCTGAATGTTTCTGTGCAAGAGTTTCTTTACGGTTTCAGAATAACACTTCAAACATGCGCAATTATCGCTGCTGGTGCAGTGGTGATCTCTTTGGGCCGAGGGCATAATCACTCGAAAGCTTAGGACTCTTTGTCCAAGTCACTGTCTGCTTCTTCCTACCATTACCTCGACCCTTTGTCTCTCCCAGTCACAATTGCAGTTGACCATTCAGCGTCGTATGTCTATAGTAGTGTTCTGAGTTCGGATAGAGTTGTTATTTCGTAGTCTGCTTCAACTGAGGCGTCCCACCGTCTTCGTACAACAAGAATGGTGATCATCCCTGCATTCTTTCCCCCTTCAATATCCGTAAATGGCTTGTCTCCCACCATGACACATTGACGAGGTGAAGTTCCAAGTTTGTCTGCGACCATGAGAAATGGAACCGGGCTAGGTTTCCTTTCCGTGACTTCGTCCCCCGACACAACAATCGCGTCGAAGAAATCTTTGAAACTGAGGTTCAGGATTTTTTGACGTTTGCGTCCGACGATCCCGTCGTCGTCAGTGATTATGCCTAGCTTGTAGTCTTTTCGCTTGAGATATTCAATCGTGCTTATAGTATCGGGGTATGGAACGCTTGCATCATCATAGGCCTTCCAATATTCTGCAGTGATTTTCTCGGCATAGCGCGGAGGAAAACGCTTCCCGGGGCAGAGCGTGTCAACAACCTTTTGCCACCAGAGATCGCGGTTGTACTTGACGATTCGATTCATCTCATCATCTACGTGTTTGATGGTTTCCTCCAAGGTGTTCTGCTCCACAGTCACATGATGCTCATCAAGAAACTTCTGCAGATGGTCTGCAACCTCTCTATGGGCTGCCTTCAAGCCTTGTTGCGAGTCTATGAGAGTTTCATCCAAATCGAAGATTACTGCCTCTGCTTCCCCGATTCTTTCCAAGTTATTTCGCGCTCGATTCACTTGGGATCATACTGAAGGAGATTCATTTCCCCATTCTCTATCTTGAGGTACGTGTTCTTCATTGAGGCGTCAAGAACCCAACAGCCAGCATTGGCCACCAACTTCTCAAGAAATGGACGATGAGTATGGCCAAAGACGAGCCTATCGGTCTTGCCCAGGCCGAGAAAGATGTCTTTGGCCGGTGACCTTGCAAGTCGATCAATCTTGTGCATATCTCTTCGTCTCTCTGGAACATCTCCAACCGCCTGAACCATATCCCTCCTCTTGTCCCCTCTTTTGAAGGAAAGGTGAATGCTGTCCCAGAGGAAGGACAGAAGGTCGCCTAGGAAGTCGCCGGTTCTCTGACATAGAGAGAAGCACAGATCCTCATATTCTTCAATTGTGAGCGGCTCAAAATTCGTGAGAACTTCAAGCTGATACCCATGTATGAACGTGAATGTTCTTCCTGCATCTTGTAGCTTGAGCGTTTTCTCAATGTTGAAGGGTACTGTTCCCATAGGGTTGAGTCTTGCGAATGTGAAGTCGTGGTTTCCGGGAATGTAGTGTATCCTGGTGGAGAAGCTCTCAAGCTTCTCAATGACATCTTCGTTCTCCAAGAGGACGGAGACATTGTTTCTTCTCCAGAAGTCGAAGATGTCTCCCAGGAGGATCAGATGATCTGTCTGTCCAAGAGTGCCTCCGATTTCATTGAGAAAACTCATGAATGATGGCTTGTCAGCATGCTCATATCCGAGATGGACGTCCGAGGCAACGATAATCAACCGTTTTCACTCGTAGCTAATAGATCACGGGTGTAGAAATGTCCTTCGTGAACGCTTCACCTTGTCTGACGGAAGAGACTGGGTGACCTCCGCTAGTGCACATACACAATTGGCTACGGCCACATCTTCTGTCATTTGTTGAGCTATGCGATTGACGTTTGCTCAAGCAAGAATATGGCCTCAGCCTTGGTCAAGGGCCTCTTGTGCAGAATCGTGTACCTGTCAGGTCTGAGATTTGCGGCCTCAAGAAGAGCTCGAGCAGCAACGTTCTCATCGATACCGATTTCTCTAAGGCTGAGCTCCGGTTCAATGTTCCTGAGTATTCGTTTGATGTTTTGCCATTGAAATTCAGGCTCTTTCCACCAGTTCGGGTTATGGTCCTCGTGATGCTTCGCCATGAGTATCGTTCCGAGCCCACATTGTTCTCCGTGCATCGCTGGCCTTTCCGCGTGCGCATCTAGGAAGTGAGAGAAAAGATGTTCCGCCCCTGAGCAAGGCCTTGACGAAGCTGCAAGGATCATTGATGCGCCGCAGTTCAGTAGTGCCTCAAGAAGTTCCCTTGCTCCTTCCTTGCTCCAAGGTGCCTTGGTTGCTCTAACAACGTCAGCCATGGCCTGAAATGCGAGCGTCGCGGCTCGTTTGCAGTAGTACTCGCCTTTCTCATCTCTGCCGAGCTCCCAGTCCTTTACTGACGTAGCCTTCGACACCAAGTCTCCGTATCCAGCTGCAATCATTCTGTTCGGAGCCTTGACGAGGATCTGCGGGTCAGCTATGACCGCGATTGGTGGGTGAGCAAGCAGAGAAGTCTTGGCGCGGTTCTGCGCGATTGATGCAATGGGCGAGGCTATGCCGTCATGTGATAGCGCCGTTGGAACAGAAACAAACGGGACATGACTTCTATGTGTTGCAAGCTTTGCCACATCGATAGGAGTTCCTCCTCCGACAGCCATCGAGAAATCATATCCTCGCAACTGTTGGCGGGCTCTTTCCACACTTGCCATGTCTGCTCTTTCGATAATTGCTTCGCTCACAGAATAACCTGCATCTGTGAGGGCTCCTCTAACTTGATCTCCAGCAATGATCTTAGTGGCATGATCCTCCACAATGAGGCAGTTTCTTCCCAAGTGAAGTCGGTCTATGATCTCCGCTGCCCTCAGTAGCGCGTTCTCTTCGACGACAACCTCTCGTAATGGTACTCGATGCCTCCGTCCGCATTCGCAACTCCATTCGTCGGGATATTTGAATCTCAGAACCACTGTTCAACAGCCTTAGTGTGTTACATTCTTTCGTTTCTTGTTGAGCTGCCAGTTCATCTGTCTTTCTGAGACGGAGGGTTGCTCAGGGTAGTCCTGAGGTTCAGGCGTAGACGGTTCGATTGTGTGAAAAGGCTTTTGATCTAGTGCCGTCGAAACCCGGATCTAGCGCGCGCCATTGGCAAGACGTAGTTTCAGGTGACTTCAAAGATCTGACAAGCATGTAGGGGGCCTGGGTGTGGTTCAATGAACAAGGTGATTGCCCGAATTCTTGGATCAGCTCAAGATGGTGGAATTCCTCAAGTCGGCTGCCTTTGTGAACGATGCCAATGGGCTAGAATGGACACGGCACATGCTCGTTTTCCTGCGTCTTTGGCAATCGTCGGGAGAAGCGGAAGACTTCTCCTGATTGACGCGACCCCGAGTCTTCCCCAGCAATTGGACCTTGTCAGAGACCTCTTTCCAAGCGACAAGAGACTACTTCCTGACTCCGTTCTTCTCTCCCATGCACACATTGGACACTACTCAGGTTTGATGTTCTTTGGCAAGGAAGTCGCTTCCACCAAAGCAACACCCGTCTATTGCACCTTTGCGATGAAGCATTTCTTGGAATCAAACAAGCCATTCAGCTACCTCATAGAAAGAAACGAAATCCGCATCAAAGAACTTGAGAAAAGCAAAACAATCCTCTTTGACGAAGACCTCAACATCACGCCTATAGAGGTTCCTCACAGAAATGAAGACGCCGACACATTATCCTTCTTGATCAGATCCAACAGAACTCTGTTCTATGCCCCAGATTTTGACCAGTACACAGAAACTATCGACCGTTGCGTAAGAAGTAGTGACATCTCGGTCTTGGACGGTTGCTTTTGGTCCCGGCAGGAAGTATCAGATCGATCATACGAAACGATTCCTCATCCTCCAATAGTGGAGACATTGGAACGGTTCAAGGGACTTAAGAATCGGATAGTCTTCACTCACATGAATCACACAAATCCAATCCTAGATCGAGACGGCCGTCTTCGTTCAAAGCTAGAGAAGAACGGTTTCCGTCTTGCGAGAGAAGGAATGGATATTCCGATATGACCCCGCCCCTTCCCAAGCTTATGATCAATCTTGGCCGAGGGATCGTGCAGCGATAAGAGCATACATTTTTGTCACCAATGGTAGCCAGTCCAGTGACACGTACTCGTTTGGTTTGTGAGGATCACCCCGCTTCGGCCCAAGGTGAAGGCAAGGTATCCCCGCTTCTCCTGAGAAGACATTCGCGTCAGTTATGCCTGAGGCATAGCCATAATGAGGATCGACTCCACATACCTCTCTGTAGACCTCATCGAAGATCCTCATTATGAGCTCGTCTTTGTTCAAAACAAATGGCTCATACTGAGGAGGTTTTGTCCGGACCTCAACGTCTGCTCTCAAGTCCAGTGACTTCACGAGAGCTTCGAGATCTTCTACAGCGCTTTGAGTTGATTCGCTGGGCACAAGTAGTCTGTTGACTTCGAATCTGCAACGGTCAGGAACAACGACTGAATAGACTTCGTATCCTCCTTCGATCTTCAGTGTGGAAATATTGCCCTGACCAAACATGGGATGCCTTCTCATATTCAGCCTTTCTAGGGATGTGATGATTCGTGCCGCATCCTCGACGGCGTTTATGCCTAGGTTGGGCGTGAAGCCGTGGGCTGCACGCCCTTTGACCGTCACATCGTAGAGAACCTTACCGGTTATTCCGAGTGGGATTGGTTTGGCTTCGTCGCCAGAGTAAGGTTCACAGAGCACAATAGCATCACAGTTGCCGTACTCTGACCGTAGCATCGCCCTTGCCCCCTTCGAGAAGGCCTCTTCATCTATGACACCCGAGAACAGGAGCTCTCCCTTGAAGCTGAGGCCAGAGTCGACGAATGCCTTAAGCGCAGTCAAGGCACAGGCAATTCCTCCTTTCATGTCGCAGGATCCAAGACCATATAGGAGTCCTTCTTTTCGTACTGGTTTGAATGGATCTGTGACCCATCCTTCGCAGACTGGGACGGTATCCGTGTGGCCATTGAACATCAATCTTCGGCCGGGCTTTTCTCCGCGCATGCGCCCATAGACGTTGAATCTCTTGGGCTCAACTTCGTCCAGTTTGGATTTGAATCCCAGCGCGTCTAGCTCCACTCGCAGATATTCTGCCAACGCACCTTCTTCGCCCACGACTGACGGGATACTGATCATTTCTTGCAGCAGTCTGATAGTGAAGCTATTGTCAATCTTGGAAGCAAGTTCCTCGAACATTTTTCAGACCCTTTGGGTTACGTAGTAGATCACATGTTTTGTTTTCAAGGTTTGAGTGCGCGCTACTCAAAACAGTCTGCAACTACGCAAGCGAGAGCGCGCTCGACCAGAGCCTCCTCGGCCTGCTTGAAGTTAGCCATTTTTCTTGAGATGGCTCGCGCACGTCGAGCAGCCCAGAGGGTGCATATTCAGGGTTACAAGAAAACCCAAGCATTTATATGAGGTTTCAATCCGCTTTCTTGGGGTTTCGTGGTCACGCCTTGCCCTACGACGTAGTCATTGTCGGTTGTGGACCAGCAGGCATATTCTCTGCTCTCGAGCTAACTAAGGTTCCTAACCTATCTGTGCTGATGCTTGACAAGGGCCCCGACATCACCAAGCGCAAATGTCCCGCCAGCAGAGGTCTCGGATGCGTCAACTGCAATCCCTGCTCTCTATTGAGCGGCTGGGGAGGCGCCGGAGCTTTCAGTGATGGAAAGCTGACTCTTTCCCCTGACGTTGGAGGGTGGTTGAGTGAATACGTGGGGGCCAGAAGACTGGTAGAGGACATCGACTATGTGGATCAGACATACCTGAGATTTGGGGCTCCTACGCAGCTGTACGGCGTGGACACTGACCATATTGAGGAGATTGAACACAAGGCGTCGCTAGCTGGGCTGAAGCTCATTCCTGGGAGATTGCGACATCTTGGAACAGAGAAGTGCGGACAGGTTCTCAGAGAGATGAAGAAGTCTCTGCAAGGATCTGTTGAGGTAAGAACTGATGCAGAAGTCAAGACGCTTCTCACTGATCAGGGTCGGGCAGTCGGAGTTGAGACGTCTTCTGGTGAGAAAATCTCGTCGGAATATGTGATCGTGGCGCCTGGCAGAGTTGGCGCAGAATGGCTTACGTCGGAAGCTCAGATGCTGGGTTTGAAAACGCTGAACAACCCGGTGGACGTGGGTGTCCGAGTCGAGATTCCTGCCGCGGTCACCGAGCAACTGACCAAGATCCTCTACGAACCAAAGTTCATCTATTTCTCGAAATTATTTGACGACAGAGTCAGAACATTCTGCTTCAATCCATTCGGCGAAGTCATAACAGAGTCCTACAACGGCGTAGTTACCGTGAACGGTCAAAGCTATTCTGAGATGAGAACTCAGAACTCAAACTTCGCAGTTCTGGTGAGTACCTCTTTCACTGAACCGTTCAAAGAACCAATCGCATATGGGAAATATCTTGCGAGACTTGCAAACCTTCTCAGCGGCGGAATAATCGTTCAGAGACTGGGCGATCTGGAAGCAGGACGACGATCAACGCGAGACAGAATCGAAAGAAACCTTGTTCAACCTACGTTGAAATCGGCAACTCCGGGAGACCTAAGTTTCGTTCTTCCGTACCGATACCTATCTGACATAAGGGAGATGCTTCACGCGTTGGATCTCGTGGCGCCAGGAATCTGTTCAAAGCATACTCTCCTGTATGGAGTCGAAGTGAAGTTCTACTCGTCGCGCCTTGAATTGACTGAGAATCTTGAAACTCGAATCAAGAATCTTTTCGCGATCGGTGATGGTGCTGGAGTGACCAGAGGTTTGGTGCAGGCATCTGCCTCTGGAGTAATTGTTGCACGAGAGATTCTACGAAGAGAAAAGTAGAAAAAACTAGTAAATATCACGAACTTGTCAAGAAATTGCTAATCTCTTACAGGTTTCTCATTCATAAATGGAAAAGGTTTTATCAACAGTCAAATGCGTAGCGGGGTTCAAGGAGAACACAATCATGACGGATATGTATTGCGTAAAATGCAAGAAGAAAGTCACTGTTGACGACAAGAACGTGAAGAGAGAGATGACGGTGAAAGGACGGCCGATGCTGAGAGCGATATGTCCTCAATGCGGAACTAAGATGACCAAGTTCACCAAGTAGTTCCTGTATCCCTCTTTCGACTCTGCAAAGAATCAGGCCGTTACTTAGTCTTTTTTCACTCGATTCTTGTTGAGCGTGATTTCTCACTGGTTATGATGGACGAAGGGTCTCTCATGTCTTGAATTTCGAGTTCCGTTTCTTTGAGACTATCCGAGAGCCACCTTTCCTACGTTGTCGACGATACTCATCTTGGTTCCATATGGGAGAGACAGTTTCCGTAGTCTTTCTAGGATTGCCTTGGCATGCTTTCCTTCTGCCAGCATGGGTCTTCCCCTTTGGGATCTGGCTTTCTCAAATCCCAAAGTGAGAGGACATAGTTGTAGTTCTCTGATGGCGCCGTCCTCAAAGGTCATCTTTGCAATCACACTTTCCCAGTAGAGGGGGTCATACGTGAACCACTTGTGTCCACCTTCTGCTTTCTTTCCCTTTCTTGCTCTTGTGTCATAGAAGTCAGCTGGCGTTGCATTCCACCCCAGTCCGAATTTGTCGTAGTTTTCTGACGGCTGAAAGCGCACAGTTTCGTTCATGAAGATGAAGTTGCCAAGACTGTACATGATGGGTTTCTTCTTGTAGATCTCAATTCCTCTAAGCAAGTGAGGCCCGTGGCCGATAATCGCGCTTGCACCAGCATCCAGACATTTTCTGCAGAAGATTTCTACGAACTCAGCCGGGCGTTCCCTATCCGATCCGCGCTGTTCATGCACGTGAAGGCTCACAAACACATAGTCAGATTGTCGCTTCGCATCCTTGATCGAGGCTACGATCCCTTTGAGATCGGCCTCATTGGGAGTGGTAACGATCTCGGGTTTCGTGCCACCAGCGAACCGCAGATTCATCACCGAGATCACTCCACCTTTCTCTTTGCGGAACGGGACACCGGCCTCCTTGAACACCTGCTTCATCTGACTCATGGCTTTGTGTGGAATCACCAATTTCGCTTGGTAGCGGAGAGGATTCAGTCCCGGCCTTCCGATAAGATCTCCTCGTGCCTCGCCTGCCCTTCCGAATGATGCAAACGAGGAGGACATGGAGACTATAGCGACTCTGCCATTCTTGGTCTCCAAATAGACTGGGCTTCTGGCCCTTGCCAAGTTCTCGCCAACTCCGGCGTGAACCAGCCCCAATCGATCAAGAATCCGTGTAGTTGAGAAGAGTCCCCCTTCTCCGAAATCCATCGAGTGATTGTTTGCTCTTGAGTACAGGTTGAAGCCCATCCATTTCAACTCCTCAGCCATGAATGGCTCCCCCATGACGTACGTTCCACCACTTTCCGCAGCCGGAGCTGACTCAAAATTCCCCAGGAGCATCTCAAGATTAGTGAATGACACATCGCCTGATCTTATGATCTGCAGCATCGAGCGGTAGGGTTCTTCGTCGTAAACCGCCAATCTCATAGTAGCGAGAGAATCCCCGGTGGCAACTATCGAAATCATACCGCCAACTCCCAACATTGTCCGCTCTAGACTGTGCATTTTGTTCAGAGAAATAGCTATCGGATTCTCTCTTCCAATCCGAAGTATCTTCATTCATGAGCACATGTAGTACTTGGTACGCTCAGCAGGTAGGGGGCGATATCACTCCTCATCCAACTGACGGCTTCACGAGTGCGTGCCTTTGGATCGGTGAAATCCAAAAAAGTGCACCACTTCTAAGTCATCGAAAATGGCTTCACCATGCGTTCCTCTGCCTGTGGAAGGGTCTAAATGTGCGCCGTGATCCGGTGCAAACAGAACTGCACGGCTATGGCATTGCCAGTGGGCCTCGACCGCTTGTGCTAGAGTATCGAAGCTCTTGATGTGATTTCTCAAGGCGCCTAGGGCTTCAGGGCTTCGCGGTTCTGTACGGTGCATGACATCATCGTATTCTTGATGATAGGCGAGAATGAACTCGTGACGGTTGGATTCAATGAGCTTCAGAACCTTGCTGGTGACTGCGTCGTCATAGCTTTCTGAGAAATAGTCAAGAGGTCGACCGCGAAAAATGAGGTCAATGCTTGAACCCTTCACAGCCACAATCGCGACTCTCCTACCAGATCGAGTCAAAGCATCAAAGAGAGTGTCGCAAGTCAGAACAGGTCTGATCGGTCTTGTGATTCCATGAGCTTTGGGAAGAGCCCCGGTGAACATTGACGCAAAGCAAACTGGTGTCTTGGTCGGCGTCATTGAGAGCAGCCTCACTTCAACAGGTGCCCACCCAAGGACCGGCTGAAAGAAATCCCGATAGTCCTGATACAAGCGCAGACCAATAGCGTCAGGAGCATACACGAGGAATCTTTCGACCCTGCTATCATTGAGCACTCTCTGGGCAGCAGAGATCACCGAACCAAGAGCATCTGATGAAGCCTGCTTTGGCAGCTCTACTTCCATTAGACGGCAAATTGTCGGGGTAATTGATGTTATCAAAGGGAAACGGGCCGTCTTCAATCCCTTCCAGTTTTACGGATGCTATGCGATCTCTTTGCGTGGTTCTTTGATCCTTAAGAACGTTGGGAAGATATGAATGACAATGTGCTCACGCTAGTAGCCTCAAAAGCGGCGGTACGGGTGGGCGCGTGCTGAGTTTCATGAGATGCGCAGCGCGGTTGCGTGAGTCAAGACATATATCGTGCTCTTCCACCTGACTGAACAAACTGTCGCGCGCGCGCTACTTCCTCGGTTTCATTGCTGGCAGCGATTGTCACGATTCCAAGAAGACGAAGGCACCTGGCTACGGCGCTTTCGTTAAACTCGCACTAGAGAATCTAAGGTTCCTGAAGACCAGAGTCATTCCCTTAGCTAGAGCATCATCGTCTTGCCGCGACGCACCAATTGTCCGCGGCCGCGTTGGGCAGTGATCTTACCATTATCGAAGATGACTTCGCCACGACTGATGGTATACAGGGGCCAACCTATCACTTCCCATCCATCGTAGACCGAATACCCTGCCTTCGATAGCATTGAAGCTCCGTCAATAGTACGGTGTGCGTCTCTATCCCATACGATAATGTCCGCATCGGAACCCACTGCGATAGTCCCTTTCTGCGGGTACATGCCGAAGAGTTTGGCAGCGTTGGTGCTTGTGAGCTCAACGAAACGGCTTAACGAGATTCGACCCTTCCGTACTCCCTCGGAGAACAACATCGGCATGAGCGTCTCCAGATCGGCCACACCTTGTCGCGCAGTTCTGACGTCGAGTGCCGGATCGAGTTTCTGACGCAGAGTCCAAGGTGCGTGATCTGAGCAGACGCATTGAATCGCTCCACTGAGTAGCCCGTTCCACAGCGCGCGCAGATCTTTTTGCTCACGGAGCGGTGGTGCACCGACATACTTTGCGCTGTCGGGTTGATCGAACACTTCACGTGTAAGGTACAGGTAAAGTGGGCGCGTCTCCACATAAACAGGCAATCCCTCAGCACGTGCGCGAGAACAACTGGCCAATGCTGCTGCCGAGGATAGATGCACGACGTAGATTGGTGCTTTTGTCGCACGTGTCATACCAATGGCACGTTCAGTCGCAACTGATTCAGTGTAGTCGGGGCGTGCGTCGGGCCAATAGCGAGGCGCAGCCATGCCCCGAGCAACTAGATCTCGGTAGACGGAACGAATCAGTCCCCCGTCTTCACAGTGAGCCAACGTCAGTGAGCCGCTCTGCGCGGCGAGTTGCATGGCACGTGTATAGTCGTCTACGCGCGCATCGAAGTTGTCTCTCACTAGATAGATCTTCAAACTCGTGTGTCCCTCCGATGCAAGCTCAGGGATTTGTGCCAGTGCTTCGGCCGATGGATCGGTCAGAACAGGGTGAAGGATATAGTCAATACCTGCGTCGCGTTCAGCAGCGGCAAGGTCACGTTTCAAAGCGTCACGCAATGTCTCGTCTTGTCGCTGAAAGGTCATGTTGCCAAGGGTCGTGATACCGCCAACAATTGCGGCGTTTGAACCGCTTTGGAAATCATCTACCCACGTTTCGACTCCCGGTCCTGGCGTCCGCGGTGATGACAGATGTACATGTACGTCAATGCCGCCGGGAAAGACATACTTGCCGCGTACATCAATCTCGCGGCGACCTTGCAGATCACCACCGATCTGAACAATCTTGCCGTTGCTCACACCGATATCAGCGATGCCCATGTTGCCTACTGTAACGACTGTTCCCCCACGGATGACTAAATCGACTAACATGCACTACACCTCATTGTCGACCGATGAAGGGACGACGATAGACAAAGGCATCTTCGAATGGCCATTGCGCGAATAGAAAAACCTTCCCCAATAGCTGCGAAGCTCAACGCAAGTGATGTCGTGCTGCAAA
The DNA here is from genome assembly GCA_022865705.1 of Candidatus Bathyarchaeota archaeon. Taxonomy (GTDB): domain Archaea; phylum Thermoproteota; class Bathyarchaeia; order 40CM-2-53-6; family JALHTG01; genus JALHTG01. The sequence goes on from JALHTG010000104.1 coordinate 16,117, forward strand.
AGGAATAGAACACACATCTGTGTCGTGCTGGGTTTCTCTAGCGCGTGCCGCCGATAGAGTGCTTGACAGGTCTGGGGCGAAATCTTATCGATAGGAGAAAGCTCAGAAGTGGGAACAGTGCTAGAATTCTGAATGTCATTCTGAGATCGAACCATTCAGAGGCAGTTCCCGCCACCAAAGGTCCAACCACTCCGCCAAGACTCATTGATGTCAAGACCATTCCCATCGCTTCACCGAGTCTTCCGGATGGCGCCACCTCCGCCGCAAAAGCATTGCTCGCAACTGTTATGGAGGCCCACGAGAAGCCGATCGCTATCTGTATGGGTATTGTGTCAAGCGGATTCCATACAGTTGACAAGAAGAATGTGGCAAGGAACGTTGCCAACATTCCTATTGAGAGGACGCGCTTTCTCCCAATCCTGTACGAGATCGATCCCATCAAAGGCATGAACGCGATTTGAGAAAGGAAGTTGATTGCGTTGAGTAATCCTATCAACGTGTTCTCAGCACCCAGTTGGGTGAGGTAGACTGCGAGGAAAGACGATACGCCTCTGAACCCGCAATTCCTCAGGAAGACGTCCACACACAAGAGAAACATTCCGCTTGCCAGAAGATATCTTACATTGAATCCGCCTGAGCCTTTCACGGTTTTCTCTTCTGCAACGTTACGATCGACGTTTCTGGCCTTGTGCTTCAGTACAACCAAAGAAGATGCAGTTCCGACAATGAGTAGGAGTGAGGCTGCTGTGAAGATGAATGATAGTCCTAGAAGGTCTGCGATCTTTCCTCCAATTATCGAGCCAAAAGCCAGTCCTGCAGATGTGAAGGCATTGTAGAATCCTACGTTTCTTCCAAGGATCTGCGGCGGCGTAATCTCAGCTATTACTGCAGCTGAAGCTGGCTTATGCGCAGCATCTGTCACTCCAAGAAGAGGCCCCCATAAGAGGAGGAGCTGGAAGTACGTTCTGCTGATGCCTAGCAACCAATAGACCACCGCGGATCCTGCAAGACCCGAAACTATCAACACTTTTCGTAACTCGCCTACATCCGCGAGTCTTCCGAAAATGATAGTCATTATGGTCAGAACTAGCCAGTACGATGCTAGGAGGAGGCCTATCTCACTCATACCTACCCCGAGCTTCTGCGCGTACAAGGCAAGGAAGGTGCTCGAGGCCAGTTGCCCAGCGTTTGCACAGAGACTTGCGAGACCTAGGCCTAGGAACACGGATTTCATTGGCGTTCTACCGGGTGAGTGGCTGAGGGAACAAAACACACCCTTAGCCTCCTTAAAGCATATGTTAGCGGCGGGCGCGGTTACTGGCTATGAAGGCTCTGGCTGGGCAATTCTACGAGAGGGATCCGGAAGTTGTTGCGAGGGATTTGCTTGGCAAGAGTTTGATCAGAAGGCTGCGTGAAGCAGTTTTGGAGGGGGTTCTAGTTGAGACGGAAGCGTATTTCGGTTTGGAAGATCCGGCTTCCCGAGCTTACCGCGGCCGAAAGACATACAATAGATCAATGTGGGGTGAGCCTGGGAGGGTCTTCATCTACAATGTTCACAAGTATTGGATGTTCAATGTGGTCGCACATAAACCTGGTAGAATAGGTGCGGTTCTGATAAGGGCCGTCGAACCGATCAGAGGATTGGAGATCATGGAGAGGAATAGAAAGGTCAAAGACATATTCGGGTTAACGAGTGGACCGGGCAGGTTGACTGAGGCTTTTGGAATTGATAAGAGCCTGAATGAATCTGATCTGACTGTGGGAGAAGGAGAAGTATTGATTCTTGACAACAAGATGAAGTTCGAGATCGGAACCTCCCATAGAATCGGCGTTAAGAGAGACCTTCACAGGAAACTCAGGTTCTTCATAGAGGGAAGCAAATTCGTCTCGAGATAAGCGCGCGCCAACGCGTCCTATTGTGTAGATAAATGAGCTATCAGAATCAACTCATTTGACATGATGCAATGTTCCGTGTGGGGTCTATTTTCTCCCCCAGAGAAGCAAGTAGCGAGACACGCAGTGAATCGGTCCTGCACACAAGTCTCGCTCCATTCGCTCAATTCCTCTCTGAAAAACCTCTTCGTGAATCAGATGAAGGCAGGAAAACGCTTTGTCTCTATATGCCTGAATATCTCTGAGTTCGTAGCTGGATTCCACCGTCTCCTCGCCCATTCTGTCGAAGCCGACCTGTTCCATGACTTGTCGAAGCTCAGCTACAGAGGGATACCTCTCCAAATCCGCCTCGACAGTCTCGGGAAAGTAGACTGCGAGAGGTTGGCGATGGCGAATGATCCACTCGGAATCCGTGACGGTACAAACCTTTCCGTTTCGTTTGAGTACTCGGTGAGCCTCCAGAAAATAGCCGACTGGTTCTTCGACGTGATGAATCACATCCACTGAGAACACCAAGTCAAAGAAGTGATCAGGGAGACTGAGTTCCTCTGCTCTACCGAACTGAAAACTTATGCGGCTTGATTGCTTTCTAGCCTTGGCCAGCATCTGCTCCGAGGGATCAATCCCCCAGCACGAGCAACCCACAACCCCTTCCAAGGCGGTAATGTAGTTTCCTGTGCCACAGCCTACCTCGAGAACCTTAGAAACAGCTTCGACTTTGCCATTCGTGATCAGACCCCGCAGGACTTCAGGATGTATCTGACGATGCCGCGAGTATTCCCATGCTATTTTGTCGTAGTCAACAATCTTCATGGCTTCGAATAGCATCTTCCTTCTCATGAATGACGAGAAACGTAAAAGCTTCACAGGATATTATCGCACGCACGACAGGAAAGCGATTACTGCAGGAACCAGCTTATTATGATCGTTCTTGGTCTCGCAGTTCTAGTCGGCGTATTGATTCTTCCGCCCTCCCTTCTCTTACTGCGATAGCGCGCGTTTCAACAGCATCAAGAATGAACTATCAGAATTCGAATCTAGCGCGTACAACGCTAGTGCAGTGAGTGAGTCATCGCTTAGGCATCACGGTTCTGCCTAGTTGTCTTCCAAGTTCTGTGCATTTCTCAAGAGTCTGTTGGTTTGGTTTTCCGTATGACTCCGCTGGCTCCCCTACTTGTGTACCTACTCTCTTGAACAGTTCCTTCATCACGGATTTCACCTTTCCACCTCCCCCGTGGGAGTAGAAAAGAGCATACGGTTTGCCTGTGTATCCTTCCTTTTTCTTTACAGTCGATTGTATATAGTGATCGTCCATGAAGGTTTTCAGCCCGCCTGCGATGTAGCTGAAATAGTCGGGTGAACCGAAAGCGACACAGTCAAATTCCGGAAAAGTAGTAATGTCAAATCGTCCTTCATTCGTGTTGAATGCTGTTACTTCGCATCCTGATTCTTTCAATCCTTCAGCGATAGCATCCGCCATCAACTTTGTGTTTCCATACTCCTGCGAGTGATAGAGCACGAGAGCTTTAGCCACACCAACCACCTTTGAGCTTCAATCATACAAGCGGTCTCATAGGGATACAAACGTTTTGCGATATGATGTAAAAGCGCGCCCGAACTTGCGGTCCAGAGTCAGAGGAAAACACTTTATCCACGGGTGGTATGAAAGGAGTTGGGCGAGTGAGTTGTTCTCAGAAACACACTGTCACTTAACGAGACTAAATCAAGACGCTCTCGGAAGAGCAATTGCTCAGGCTCAGAAGTCAGGTATTGAACTTGTGCTAAATGCAGGGGGAGATCCAGAATCCTCGAAACTTGCGATTCAGAATGCGCGCGAGCACCCGGTCATCAAGGCATGCGTCGGCTTACATCCGTGGAATGCCGGCAGATACAGTGATGAAGTACTGGAGAGGCTCAGGGAGCTGGTACGGCATCCACAGGTCGTTGCCGTAAGCGAGATCGGACTGGACTATGTTGGGCGAATGAGCAGTGAAGGCAAGTTCGTGAACGAGTTTGCGGACAGAGAGATTCAGCGGAACGCATTTCGCGAGCAGCTCAACATTGCAAAGAAGTCCGGTCTCCCCGTGATCGTACACGATAGGACTCCTGGACAAGAAGTTTTGGACATACTGGAAGAGGAAGGCAGTGTCGCGACAGGCGTAGCCATTCACGGGTTCTCCAAAGATTCCACTTACGCTAAGAGATGCGTGGACATGGGTGTCTATCTCTCCATAGGCCTACGCGCGATATCATCGCAAGACAACGAGGCACTCAAGGAGATAGTGAAGCAGGTTCCGTTGTCTTGGTTGCTGACTGAGACTGACTCTCAAAACCCTGAAGGAGTACTGATCGTCGCCAAGAAGATCGCAGAACTCAAAGGCTTATCGACCGAGCACGTCGGCCTAACAACAACTCAGAACCTGAGAAAACTCATTCGACAGCATGCGCATTAGTCAGAGCAGGCTAGACAAGCGCGTGCTTCTTTGAGGAGTCTTGGTATGGTAGAAAGTAATAATCACAAAGAAATCAGAACCGATAGACTCTATCTTAGACGATTCAGCAAAGAGAATTTAGATGCCTACGCAAGAATTATGGGTGATCACGAGGTCGGCAAATGGTTTCCCAAAGGAGACGGCTACACTCACGAAGAGGCTAGAAGATCCTTAGACAGTATTCTAAAACATTGGGATAAGCATGGTTTTGGAATATGGGCAGTAACGGACAAGGAAAAAGGAGTTCTTCTTGGTCGTTGTGGACTCAATCTAATCACTGAAACTTCAGAGGTTGAAGTGGACTTTGTTCTCGGAAGAAACTGGTGGAGAAGAGGGTATGCTACCGAAGCAACCAAAGCAGCGCTCGCGCACGGCTTTGAAACCCTGAAGTTAGACAGAATCATAGCCCTTACGAAGCCAGAAAACATTGCATCACGCAGAGTCATGGAAAAAAACGGAATGAGATACCTAAAAAAACGCCGAATACTGGGGCATGATCTGTGCCTACTACGAAATTTCAAAGGCAGAATATGCTAGTTTACATGCACGTAACAAACGCAGTTGATACACACGCGCTACCCACGGCTCTAGGCACGTGCATGGGTCCAAATCAACATAAATGAACTACCAGAATTCGATCCATATACCATGCCGACGCATTATTCTCGGTCCTGTATGCTGCGTGTGTGGGTAGTGTCTAAGGGGGGTCGTCTGGAAAGACGATCTCTTCCTCTGATTCATCAACGTACGATCCCACAAAGTCGGGTTTGAACTCTGAGCCTTTTCGACAATACATGGCCAAGGTTTTCGTCGAAGTGTTCTTGGGTAGCAACCCCAGAACGAATCTCATCGCTGTGCCATGAATCAATGAGTCATCTACTATCAGCAGCCTCCCTTTCAGAGATCCAACATCAGACTCAGGGGTCACGAGTCTCACTTGGTCGCCCTCCTTGACATGTCTCACAAAGACGGGGGTGAACGTTGGTATCCCTGCTTTCGATCCCAAATACGCTGCGATAATGCTGCCTCCTCTGCCTATTCCTACGATGCCATCGAAACTGTGGGCTCTGATCTCCTCAAGCAGTTTCTTGAGCAGTGTTATGTATTCATCCCAATCCACATATTTCATTCGCTTTTCACCTTAGCAACACTGATCGGAGATTTGGCGCGCGCTATGCATGAGCAACGGAGAAGCATCAGAGGAGTCGAAAGCGATTCCTGAACCGACCGAGCAGTTGACGATCTTCGGTGACAGCAGTAACGAAAAGTCCGCTCCCATGTCCACTACACTTAGGGTTGTGGCATCTGACATAATGTTTGTCGGCCTCGCGCATTCGATACGCATCGGCACCTTGCGGATTCTTGAACTCTTCAACATTCATGTATTCCGTGCTTCCGCATGTCTCGCACTTAACGAGCCGTTTACTTCCATCCTTCAGCATTGCGACAAGGCGCCTGTCGCTCGGAGTTGGCGTTTGAACGAAACGCACAAAGTTGCCCGTCAGTCCACTTGGTGAAATTTTTTCAAACTCTTCGCTCACGAGCTATCACTCGGCAACAGAAGATAGGGTCTTGGCATTATTTAAGGAAAAAAGGGAGAGTACAGTCTCGATCGATCAAGGTGAACTATCGAAATTCGCCTGATATGCAGGCGCGCGCTGCACAAGATGAAATACAGGCATTTCTCAGATTACGTCGATGGCTGCAGGTTTGTTGTGCACAGGAAATGAAGGAGCACTGATATTTGGCTAAGAGAAAACACCGTTATAGACGCGGATATCCTCTAGCTGTTCTGGTTGGGCTGGAAGACAGAAGAGCGGTTCTGTGGCGTGTGTTCAGCGAGGTGGTGAAGCTGGATGGCACCGTGGAACGGGGAGGAGAAGCAGAAAAAGGGGAGCTGTACGATTTTCACGAGTCAATTGTGAACGCGTTGAGGCCTATCATAAAGGAGGGGATCAAAAGCATAGTGATTGCTGCACCCGCAAGAACAGACTACGCCAAGAATGTCCTTGACCACATCCGAAAGCATCACGTGTGGCTTGTTCGAGAAGGCCCCAATGCTGCGACCTTTGGAGAATTGATCGGGTCTGCGAGTCAGCTTCATGAGGTCCACGAGCTGGTGAGGACCAAAGAGTTCCGCGACGCAATAGGTGAGACGACGTCTCGTGATGCCGAGAATATTGCCGCAGCTTTGGAGAAGACTCTTGACTCCGATACTGGCACCGCTGTACTCTACTCGCTTGAGGAGATAGAGGACTTCGTTGATGGCCGACAAGATCAAAGCAACCTCAGACCAGAGCATATTGTTCTAACCGACAAGTACTTGGCGGATACCAAGGTCAGAGGAAGAATCCTAAGGCTTCTGCAGATCTCAAAGAACAAAGGCATCAAGACAACAATCATCAACGCTGAGACTGGAGCAGGACTTCGTCTCAGCCAACTTGGAGGCCTAGTCTGCTTCGCCAAGTCAATGTAGAAAGAAGAGAGGCGCGCTTCGAAACTTCAAAGGTTCACACTCTTCTGTTTGGCGCAGTTTTGGGTTTGAGGGAATTGAATGGTTCTAGCGCGCGCTAATCCTTTTATCACATGTGCTTCTGGATGTATGTTGGTCGAAGAGATTGGTGGAAGAAACTCAAGAGCTTCTGAAGTCTATTGGTTTCTCTGAGGATGAAAGTCAAGTCTATCTCAGTCTGCTGAACAAGAGGGTGAGAGAAACCATCGATGCGGTTCTGACTGGTTCCGGCCTTCCGCAGGACAGAGCTGAAGAAGCGATAAGGTCACTTGTAGACAAGGGAATGGTAAGTGTCTCCAGAAATGAGCTGGTGGTGATACCGCCCAGAGTTTCGCTCGCGATGATTCTCGAAGAAGAACGTAGAAAGAAAGAAGCACACCTGGGGAATGTTGAGCAGACTGTTGGGGAGATTCGCAGCAGACTTGAGCCGATATATTGGGAGAAGACTGCAGGAATTAGATCTGGAGAACTTATGGAACCCCTCAGCGACCTCAAGGAGATGGAACTGCAAACAGCAAAAGTGATCGAGAACGCGAAGGAAACGATCACCATCTTCGCTGAGACCTTTGGCTGGTACCCCAGAGTGAGGCAGGCACTGTATGCGGCACTTGAGAGAGGAGTCAAGGCAAAGGTTCTGATGATAGCGCCCGATGAGGACTCAGCTAAGATTTTGAAGGATTTGAAGACACTTCGGGTAGAAGTGAGGCTTGCTCCGTCTGAATGGTACCCTATTAGAGGAACTCTACGAGACAACGCTGAACTCGTCTTCTTGATCTGGGTAACCAAGAAAGATGAACCGAGGCCTGTCCACTATTTCCCTCACTACACCAGCAACTCCGGTCTAATCCGTATCTTCTCTGACGCCTTCAAACAACGCTGGCAAGAATCGAAGCCGCTTTGAAGCATCTAGCGCTCGCTACAGCAAGATAGAGATTCGTTATACCCCCGTCACGCAGAAGGTAGACAATAGAGACAAAGAAGAGAAGCGCGTGCTATCGCCTTGAAGTCCAAATAGTGTTGCGTTTGAAACAGCTTGTTCCGTGATGTTTCAGTTGCTCATTCGATTTGAACACGGCTCCACAATGTGCGCAACGATAAGCTTCACTCAATCACGCCTCACCCCAATCATTGCCGTAGCTAATACCATTATCGCGCCCGTTCACGAGCCAAGACCGGATGAAGCTGTCTTCCGCGTTGATCGAACCTCTTGTACCATGCTCTCTGATCGTTCCGCCAATACGAAGGCGGCTTTGGTTTCGGTTTAGATCGCATGTTGCTGTGGCGCGGCTTTTCCCATCCACGCCCATTGTTCCTAGATAGTACACTCAATGCAGATTACCTCATTTTCCGATTTCGAAAGGAAAAAAGACTACACACCTCGTGGGGTTGACCCACGGAATGTACAGAGAATTTTCCACCTATATAATAGCGCTCTGAGCATATAAGGATGCGATAGCGCGCAGGCCCCAGCATGCGTCTTTGGGAGAGAAGGTAGAATTGTGTGTGTCATCTCTTGGTGCGCGTACACACACGAATCTGCACGACGAACGATGACGATAATTGTTTTTCTTTCATGGCGAAAAATGCGTGACGTAACGCTCGCTATCGTGTCACGTGCGCCATAGTGTGTATATACTGGTGGGACTAGTGCATGGGTCGGCGGGTCGGGATACATGAGCACAGAGGTTTCATGCAAGTTTCGGGAAAAGGTAGATTTGACTTATGAGCAGTTTTTTCAGATGAGGTTTGGTGCGATGCCTTTTCTGGCGAAAGAGTTGGAGCGTGTTTTGGGCCGAGAGAAGGCTTTCGAAACAATCCGAAAGGCAAGCGAAGAATACACATGTGCTGCAGCTAGGAAAAGATCGGTTAAGGATTTTGAGGAATTCAAAGCGTTCGTCAAGCAAACGCACAGGTCTCCATTCTGTTCCCACTCCATGACCGTTACGTATCCGGGGGAAACACGAGATAGAATTATGTTCAATGTAACTGAGTGCTTGTGGGCCAAGACCTTCAGAGACATGAACGCCGCAGACTTGGGCTATGTCATATGTTGTCAACCAGACTTTGCGTCCGCGAAGGCTCAGAACCCGAGAATAGGCTTGAAACGTATGAAAACACTGATGCAGGGAGACGACTGCTGCGATCATATCTACTATTGGGAAGAATAGAGCGCGCTGCTTCTCAACAGTTCGGATTACGACGGCCGCACCAGGTGATACTCTCTCTCAGAACACTCACGACGACAACTGTTGGAGGAAGAATCCTCCAAACCTCCTCTTTCCTAAACTAGTCAACATGAATAGCGCCACTTTCTTCTGACAGAACTTATCTCTGGTGGACAATCTTTCCGCCGCGCGCCAGCTCAAACAGAACACTTTAATTCCTGGTGTGTATCAACGTGGCGCCAGTATACAGTGGATTCCTACTTAGTAAGATCCGGTGTATAACTAGCTAGAAAGGGAGTGAAGAGAAAAATGGGTTTCGAAAGGCGAGGATTTGGCGGCCCAAGAGAGATGCATAAGGCCACTTGCGCCGATTGCGGTAAGGAATGTGAAGTTCCGTTCAAGCCGACCGAAGGGAAGCCAGTCTACTGCAGGGAGTGCTACCAGAAGCATAGAAGATACTAGAAAGACCAATCCTTAGTTGCAAGGTAGCCTAGCCTCCTTTTTTTTTGTATCCTTTCCTATTCATAGTCTGCTTCTGTCATATTCGTTAGTTTTGGTGTGTGTTCGCACCAAGGGAAGTTATCTCAAAGCTGACTCAAGATTAGCGAAAAGGCTAATTGAGCACCGCTAACAGCGAATTCCTCTGGTTCGGTAATCGGAGCGCTATTGGCGCTAGAATCTCCTTATCTGTAACGACGATTTCTTCTATCCTTGGTATCACTCTCTTGCCATGCTCTTTTTCTCTGGGTTATAATCCTTGTATTCCCAGACGTGAAGGAGGGCAAATCTTTTCTGTATTTCCCTATCTGGCCGTAGAAGGCCGAATAACCATTCTCACTATTTCCGAGAGAGGATACTAGCTCGTTCAGCCTGACCCTGACGGATTCCGAGGTGTTGTCTTCCCAAGCCTGAGAATATACCTCGTACGCGATATGGAACCTGAAATCCTGAGGTCTGTCAAGATTGAGTTTGGATAGCGTTTTGGTCTCTTGACTGTTTTCCATCATGTGTGCTAAGCTCTTGTACGTCTGTTGTATGGGTTCGTCGTATTTAGGTCATCCTCATGCAGTTCTCGCGCTAAATACTAGAGAAACAATGAATCGTTACATTATTCAGCAACAATCGAACAATATTGCTCAAAGACGAAGCGCGCGCTCACGGAGGTGGAAAAACGGGTAAATTTAGACAGGTAAGGAAACCTAAGAAAAAGGAACCTGCCTATCAAGTCAAGTCAAAACAAGCCCCTTCAGCCTAGTGAGTGCCCCGCGCGCGTTCGTCAGTAAAATTGTCTGCGTGTCTACCCTTGGTGCGCCTTTCCATAAACAACAAGACTTAACCTGAGGGAATTGAACTGGACGTTCTATGAACAGCATTCCATGGATAATGGTAGGAATTCTGGTAGGCGTAGTAGTGCTAGGCATTCTGATGGTTGTCGTTGTTCGCAGAAGGAAAGAGCCGAGACGTGTAGACTATCGCAACTACTTTGTGATGGAGTTATTTGGCTCGCATTTGCTCCTTTCCTCATATTGTTGCCTTGGCTGTTGCATGGCGAAGAACCTTTCTTCATGGGTTCGTTCTTCCTTATGATGGGATTAGGATACACGATAATTGGCCTGATGAATAGAGACAAGTGGGGCAAACAAGTAGAAGTACCACTGGAATCTCGGAAGAAGATGATGATCGTTCTTGGTCTCGCACTCCTTGTGGGTGCATTGGTCGCTCTTCTATTCGCGACACGATTCTTATTTCTGCGATGAGAATAGTATCATCCGTACTTGTTCAGTTAGAATCCTATCCGGCGCGCATTTGAACTGGAGCTGGGTGAAGAAGAGAAGAGACAACTCCGCGAGGCCGTTTCCTCAATTCAATCTGCGGTCCGTCAATCAGAGCTGAGCTGACTCCGCTAGGATATGTAGCGCACACTAGGGCTCACGGTTGCTTCTCAGATCTGAAAACCGGCTTGACGTCCACTTCGCAGGCGCGGGCGTAGAGGTAGCAAAGCGTAGTTTCTTCAAGAACAAGAATTGTCAGATTGGTTGAAGGACATCATATAGATCGCGTTAACGTAGCAACATGTGCGTTTGACAGATGTTGGTCTATCGCGAATGGGTGGGTTCTTGTCGACTCGTATGCTTAGGTACGTCGGTCCCGTCCTGCTGCTTTCAGCGGTCGCCTTCTCGATTCTAACCTCTCACATGCAAATCGAGGCTTCAACCATGACCGAATGGGCCTTACCTACAGTAGACTCATCTCCGTTGGGCATCTTTGTTTCCGATGGCTTGGTTTACTTCACCGAGTTTTGGGGGAATAAGATTGGTCGTTTGGATCGGTCTACAGGCGTGTTCAATGAATGGACCATACCCACAGGCAACTCACAGCCACGCAGTATCTTTGTTTCCGGTGATCTGGTCTACTTCACTGAGCAGTCAGGCAACAAGATTGGTCGTTTGGATCCCGCGACTGGCACATTCATCGAATGGACCATACCCACGGGTGACTCACGTCCAATCAGTATCTATGTCAGCAATACTCTGATCTACTTCACCGAGTCGCAAGGCAACAAGATTGGGTGTCTGAATCCTGCGACTGGCGTTTTCAATGAGTGGACGGTACCTACAATCGGGTCAAGGCCACATAGTATCTCTGCTTCCGGTGATTTGGTCTACTTTACTGAGCAGTCAGGAAATAAGATCGGGCGTCTGAATCCTGCGACCGGTACCTTCGCTGAGTGGACGGTCCCTACAGACAACTCAAGTCCATGGGGTATCTTTGTTTTCAGTGGCTTTGTCTACTTCACCGAGTTTGATGGCAATAAGATTGGATGTGTGGATACTGCAACCGGTGTGTTCACTGAGTGGACTGTACCCACAAACCAGTCATATCCACATGGCCTCTTCGTTTCCGGTAACGTGATCTACTTCACCGAATATGCCTGCAATAAGATTGGTCGTCTGAATCGGTCTACAGGCGTGTTCAATGAATGGATCATACCCACAAACAACTCATATCCAATGGGGATATCTGTTACCGGTAGCCTCGTCTACTTCACCGAGTATGCTGGCGATAAGATCGGTTGTCTGACTGTTGGTAGCGCGCAGGGTTGTCCCGAAATCAGCATGTTTGTGCTGTTTTCCGGTACGGTAGCCGTATGTGAAGCTGGAACTTCCAGACAGGCAAGCTCAATCTGTCCTCAACTGCCCGCTGGGAGGTTGAAACCAAGCCATCTCTCTTCCAGCCTCCAATCCCGCAGATACACATAACCATGCTAGGCCATCGAATAACGGGACAAAGCCGCGCGCAGTTTGGTACAAAATTCGTCGAGTTGACATGTTTGCGTTCAATTGCTTTAGCGCAGCGCGCGCCAGCTTCTTGCAAAACTATCTTCTCCATGTCAATCTTGTGAAGTGGATTGATGAGCGCATTCTGTGTGGCAAACCTTGTTTGATGGCTGATAACGCGTTTGCGAGTAGGGCTATGAAGCAGAGGAGCACG
>JALHTG010000105.1 GCA_022865705.1 Candidatus Bathyarchaeota archaeon
ACCTAGAGACTTTGGTGGATAATCTGCCAGACGTCGCATTCGTCAAGGATAGGGATTACAGGTATGCGCTTGTCAACAAGCCATTTTGCGCTTTTCTGGGGAAACGGAAAGATGAAGTTCTAGGCAAGACCGCACAGGACTTGTATCCGAAAGACGTGGCAGACATCAGTGAAGAATCCGACGAAAAAGTGTTTGAGCTAGGAGTCGCTGTTGATTCGCGAGAAAGAGAACGTCCTGACGCACAAGGAGTTGCAAGAATACTTCAAACCAGGAAAGCACCGCTCAAGGATGCTGAAGGCAACATAACCCATCTCATTGGCATCTCAAGAGACATAACCGAGCGCAAACGGATGGAGGAAACGCTTCGGAAGAGCGAGGAGAAGTTTCGACTTCTCTTGGAATCTTCGATGTACAGTGTCTCGGTCTCGGTCGGCACAAAACTCGTCTATGTGAACAAGCGTTGTGCAGAGCAACTCGGCTTCAGCGACCCCAGCCAGCTCATAGGCAGAGACTTCACCGAGTTCATTGCTCCTGAAGATCGCGAGATGGTGAAAACCCGAACCCTCAGAAGAGAAAGAGGTGGACCAGAACCGCCACTGTACGAGTTCAAGATTCAGAAAAAGGACGGAACCAAGATACCCGTCGAAACCCATGCCGCAGCCATTGAATACGAAGGAAAAAGAGCAACCCTCTCCTTCAGACGCGACATCACTGATCGCAAGCGAATGGAAGAGCAGTACAAAACCATTATTGGGACTGCCTTGGATGGCTTTTGGAGAGCGGATATTTCTGGGCACTTCTTAGATGTGAACGATGCCTATTCTGACATGATCGGTTACAGTCGTGCTGAGCTACTGACGATGCGAATCCAAGATGTTGAAGTCAAGGAGAGTGCTGAGGAAACTGCTGAACATATCAGGAGAATAGTGGCGACCGGAAGTGATCGATTCGAAACCCGTCATCAACGAAAGGACGGTCAAATCATTGACATTGAGGTGAGCGTGAACTGGCTTCCCGGCAAAGGCGGACAACTCTTCGTGTTTCTACGTCAAATAACTGAGCGCAAGAAGATGGAGGAGGAGCTGAAGCGTCATTCTGAGCAATTGGAGGAGTTGGTTGAGGAGCGGGCGGGAGAGCTGAAGCGCTCCGAGGAGAAGTTCAGGAGAATCTACAACGCTTCGTTAAACGCTATCTACACATCGAGTCTCGAGGGGCGAATGATCGATGTGAACCCTGCAGCCGTCTCCATGTTTGGATACGACAGTCTCGATGAGCTCGGAAAGGTGAATGTTCAAAGCCTATACGTTAACTCAGACGACCGCAACAAGTTCATCAAGTTCGCAAGTGAAGGCCCTGTGAGAAACTTCGAGACGCAGCTCAGGAGAAAAGATGGAACGGTATTCGATGCGATCATAAACAGCTACTCGCTCAAAGACGATAAGGACCGAATCACAGGGTTCCAAGGCGCCATCATGGACGTGACTGAGCGTAAGGAACTGGAGAGAATGAGAGATCAGCTTACACGAACTCTTCTGCAAGACGCTGCTAGACGTAAAGAGCTTGAGATGATGAGGGATCAATTCATCTCCGCCGTTACTCATGAACTTCGAACCCCTTTAGTCTCGATCAAAGGCTACGTGGACCTTGTCCTTGACGGGAGTCAGTCGATACCGGAAGAAGTTGAGTCGAACCTGCAAGTGGTGAAGAGGAACACTGATCGGCTTCTCAGCTTGGTGAACGATCTGCTGGATCTTTCACGAATGCAGTCCGGAAGACTCCAATTGAACTTGCAGTCTATGGATCTTAGGCAGATCATAGATGATTGCGCTGCGGAGATTCAACCCTTCGTCAATGCGAAGAAACAGAGCTTAAGCCTAGAAGTTCCGGCAGGACCCTTACCTGTTCAAGGAGACCCAGTCAGACTCAGCCAAGTCTTGGCGAACCTTCTTAGCAACGCGTCCAAATTCGCGCAGGAAGCTGGCCAGATAGGCCTTCGCGTAAAAGATGTGAGAGACGTTGTTGTGGTTCAGGTCTCTGATAATGGGATTGGCATAAGAAAGCAAGACCTTGAACGCGTCTTCCAACCTTTCGCAGCTATTGAAAAACCCACATATGTCAAAGGCACAGGTCTCGGCCTCAGCGTCTCCAAGGGCTTGGTGGAAGCTCACGGAGGCAAGATCTGGGCTGAGTCTCCCGGTGAAGGAAAAGGAGTCACATTCACCTTCACCCTACCTAAGAACAGCGCGGACCACCTATTGGCACAGCCTAGCTGTACTCCCCCACTACCCACTCACCGGTAACCCGCTACATCTACCGCGCGCTATGATTGCCATTGCACATATCGATTCTATCCGAACCAGTTCTCATGATAGCTCTACATAGAAAATCGAATAGATTTGAAGTCTGTTTTGAGGGCCGCCGCCGGGATTTGAACCCGGCCTTTTCCCAAGTGCAGCACTGCCTGCACTTTCTAGGCTCCATTGGCCGAGGCTGAACCTCTCAGGCCTATACGCTACCAAGCTCCGCGAAGACTGTCTTCTCTACGTTACGGCGGCCACCGCTCTTTCAGCCCCGTCCGATTGATTTAAGCGTTTCAAAGTACTTCGCGTTGGTTCAACACTGATTCTGTCTATGATGGCTGGTCTCTCGGTACACATCTAGCGCGCGATCATTATGCGCTTCTTCTTGTGATGTTGTACTCTAGATCCCATTGCGTTTTCTTGATATCTTTAATATGCGAATGGCCCATCTCTGGCTAGGTGTATTAGTTGTCTTCAGTGGCCGACAGAAGATACATGGAAGAGCTCGCCTCACTTCTCCAAAGGCAAGTGGCAGTTCAGACAGTTCAAGGCAAAAGCTACACTGGTATTCTCGCAGGAGTTGATACCGACACATTGGGCGTTTGTTTAGCAGATGCCAAAGACGAGGGAGGACAGACCATTCACAGACTCTTTCTGAGTGGCAATTCCGTGCAACAGATACAAAATGTTGAGAAGCCTTTTGATCTGCAGGCGTTGGCTGATCGAATGGAACGTGTCTTTCCGAATTTGGTTCGGATCGTTCAGGAAGCGGGTGTGATCGTGGTGATGGACAAGATAAGAGTGACTGAGAAAGGCTTGATCGAAGGGTCTGGGCCCGCGGCGGAGAGGGTCAAGAAGGTCTTTGATGAGTTCAAGAAAGAGCGAGGCAGCTAGATAGCGTCTGGAAAGCTAGGTCTAATCGAAGGTTCCGTCTAGGAGAAAGAGTCCGAAAGCCCTTTGTTTTCTTCTGCATGGTCGAAGCGCGGAAGCTCTAAAGGTTCAAGCAATACTCACATCTTTTTCGGTCTTGCCAACCCAATCAGGAATCCTTCCGCACCATAGAAGTGGCCTAGATCACTACTACGCGCTGAACACTTATCTCGTCCACCCACAGGATATGACGAATAAGCAGATTGAGTGTGTGAAATCCACAGGCCGTGGATCTATTGAGCTTCGAGATCACCCACAAGGACCTTCTCGGAAGAATAGGAAAGATAGACACGAAGAGCGGGAAGATCGAAACCCCTCATCTTCTCCCAGTAATAAATCCGCTGATCCAACCGATAAGCTCCAAAGACATCCTCACCGTTTTCAAGTGCAATGCTGTGATAACAAACGCGTATCTAATTAGGAAGAACTTCCGCGACGAGGCTCTTGCTCGTGGGATACACAGGCTGCTTGAGTACGATGGTGTAGTTGTGACGGATTCAGGGGCATATCAACTGCTCAAATATGGAACAGTAGATGTACAGCCTGAAGAAATCGCAGGATTTCAAGAAGCCATTGCAACAGACATCGGAGTGATACTTGATGTCCCAACCGGTTGGTCTGAGAGGAGGACGATGGCAGAGTATTCAGTTGCAGAGACCGTTCGCCGAGCCGACCTGACTCTGAAGATCGTGACCCGATCTGACATTCTTTGGGAAGGACCCATTCAGGGAGGCGTTTTCCTTGATTTGGTGGCTAAGTCAGCACGGGAAATGAGCAAGCGTCCGTTCGACATATACTCTCTCGGCAGTCCGACTCCAATAATGGAGCGATACATGTTTGACACGCTTGTTGACATGATCATGGCTGCCAAGATGAACATGCCATTGTCGAAGCCGCTTCACCTCTTTGGTGCAGGACACCCCTTCATGCTTGCGTTGGCAGTAGCCTTGGGGTGCGATCTCTTCGACTCAGCATCGTACGCAATCTTTGCTAGGCAAGGTCGATACCTAACGGAAAACGGAACCCTGAGACTTGGAGACATCGAATATTTTCCTTGCTCTTGCCCAGTGTGTCGGCAACATGATCCCTCGGAGATAAAGGAACTCGACAGATCGAACAGGGAGAGGAAGCTAGCTGAGCACAACCTCTACATTTGCTTTGAAGAGATCCGGCGAATAAAGCAAGCTATTGTGGAAGGAAGATTGTGGGAACTTCTTGAAATTCGGGCCAGATCTCATCCTTCGCTCCTTCAAGCCTTGGGAGCCATAAGGAGGTATGGCCAATTCGTCGAAAAGCACAGTCCATCGACAAAGGCGAAAGGACTGCTCTACTTGGGATCGTGTGGACTGTTCAGGCCCGAAGTCCTACGCCACAGAGCAAGGTTGCTTGAAAGATATCGTCATCCAAGAGGGAGGAAGGTTCTTCTTCTCCTGCCACTCCGGAAAAGCCCCTACCGTTCGGCTCCTCAAACGGAAGCCCTCAGAACGATCATCAGGAACAAGAAGATTCACGTCTGTCTATACGGTTCCCCATATGGGCCAGTTCCCATTGAACTCAATGATGTCTATCCTCTCTCTCAAACAGAATTCTCATCTCCCATGGACCAAGAAACTGAGCAATACGCTTTGAATCAAGTTCGAGAATATGTCACATCATCAAACTATGAGACAATAGTTGTCCATGCCCCGAATGATCCCTTCAGCAAACGCATGATACTGATGTTGCGAAAGCTCCCGAGCGAACCAAAGAAGAAGGTTAGAGTATCATATAGAGGAGATTCGCCCTGGAGTACTGATGCTCTCAAAGCACTCTTCGATGCGACGAGAATAAGACAACAGGAACGTTGTTGACAATTCCCCATCTTGGCGCTCGCCAGGAATCAGCAGGTGTGTGCTCGCTTCCGTTGGGGTGTGTCAGACATACAATCCTTGAACTGATTTGGTAGCAATCTTCGTTCTCTGATCCAAGTCTGCTTCAATGACCTTCGCATAGTTTTCAAGATCAGAGACACTGATGTTGAGCTTGCATAGTCTTGCCACTGTCCGAACCGCGATCGATGCCGCCCTCGGATCAGACCTTGTTGAATCAGCATAGGGAAGTATCGCTACCGCTGGAAAGTTGCCTACCTCGAATTCTCCCAGCATGATGGCCAAAGGCCCGTAGACGTACAGCCCCTGCTCCAGCAACGGTATATCCAGCTTCTTTGGATCAGGTACGTAGGCCCTCGTAGGAACGATTCTCGATTCGTGTCTTCCATTCCTGAACCCCACGTCGAGGCCTCCCAGAAGCAAACTCTCGTGAAAACGCTCCTCAATTGCCCACGCCGCCATGGTCCGAGCTATCTCCGCCTCCTCGTTCCGATGCGGAGGAAACTCCAGCTTCGCTATGACCAGGTTTCCCTTTCTGTATATCTCGAAGGGAGTCAGTAGACCATTCCGTGTAGTTGTCACAAACGCCGGTGAGTTTGACGTTCGTATGAATCCCACGCGCTTTGCCTTCAGCGTATTCACAATGTAAGATATCGCTATGTACCCGGTTTCTCCTATGCCGTGAAATCCTGCGAGCAAAGTGCAGTTCTTGAATTTGCCCTTAGGAGCTTCGAAACGTACTGGCATCCAAAGCCACTGTGCTACGTGTCACATGGGATGATAAAAACCTCTCTAGTAACCTTTTTTAGAGCGTTTTTGCATCACTGCGCGAAAGCAGACGATTTCTCTAGGAAATGGAGTTCAACGAACTTTGCATCGCCATGATAGGCGCCGATTGAGAATTCGAAGCTGCAGTTGATCGGTGCGAAATGTTGAGAATACGATTCTTAGGTGGCTGTGAAGAAGTAGGACGATCAGCCATTTCAGTTCAATGCGAAAACAGGAGCATTCTTCTGGACTATGGTGTGATGATGGATCATGAAGTTGGCTTTCCTGTTCATATTCCTCCAAAAGAGATAGATGCTGTTTTTCTATCTCACGCTCATTTGGATCATACGGGGTCAACGCCAATTTTCTACGTGACGGGCAAAATCCCGGTATACGGGGTTGAGCCGACCTTCAGGCAGACAGAGTTACTCATTAAGGATTTCATAAATCTGACAGGATACTACCTGCCATTTGAATATCTCGACTTGCAGTCAATGATGGAGCACTGCGTCAACGTCCCTTACCGAAAAGAGATCATGGTCGGTGGAACGAAGGTCACCCTTCTCAACGCCGGGCACATACCTGGAAGCAGCCAAGTGCTCATTGAGAGCGACGGAAAAAGACTCCTATACACGGGGGATTTCAACGCCTCACAGACTCAACTTCTTCAAGGCGCCCAACAGGGCTATGGAGACCTAGACGCGATCATCATAGAGTCCACTTACGCCGATCAGGATCACCCAGACAGGGGAGAGATGGAGGAGACATTTGTCAGTAGGGTTCGGGAGGTAGTCGAAAAGGGAGGAACTGTTCTTGTTCCATCCTTCGGGGTCGGGCGATCGCAGGAGATACTGTGTGTTTTGGAGGCCCATCATTTTGATCACCCCATATTTGTTGATGGGATGGCTCTGAAGGCAAATCGAATACTAGCTGACTATCCAGGTTCGCTAAGGGATCCGGATCTCTTCTCTAGAGCAATGCGAAGGGCTGAGTGGATAGAGCAGTGGAATGATCGAAGAAGAGCGGCAAAAACACCTTGCGTGATCGTTTCACCCGCAGGAATGTTGAAAGGAGGTGCGGCAATCTTCTACATGGAATCTGTTTCAATGAACAAGAAGAACGCGGTATTCCTAGTTAGTTTCCAGATTCCGGGAACCCCGGGAAGGATCCTGCAGGAGCGAGGACAATTCATGTTTCGTGGAAAAATGAGAAAGGTAGATGCCTCCGTTGAGAAATTCGATTTCTCATCACACTGCGGCAGACAAGAACTCAGGCAAACCCTGTCAGGCGTGAACAAGGAGGCCAAAGTCCTCGTCGTTCATGGATCAGAAGGCAATTGCAGCAACCTCGCATCGTGGGCTTCAAAAGAGATTGGACTCAATGCCCAAGCTCCCAAGACTGGGCAGACCGTAGAACTATGAGCGCGCGCTAGTGATTTGAGAAGGTAGCTCTGAGCAATCTGTTCAACTAGGGTTGAGAAAGGGATTGGAGGACGAATTCAACGTCACAGCCACACACTTGCTTCCTGAAGTGTGGACTTTGATCGTGGCCGGCATTCTTGCTGTCATGATTCTGGAATCCAAGATCGAAGTACAGGTCATAACACAGTTCCCCGAGACTCCAGTTGGGGCAACTATGAACATGACAATCTTCGTCGCGCTGATGGCTGTAATGGCGACTCTTATGTATCTGCTTGTGAAGTACGGTTTGGAGAAGATTTTCAGAACTATTCTTAGAATAGCCATCGTTTCTGTGCTCTTTGTACTTCTTGTCTGGTATCTGACGGCTCTCTTTGCCCTCCTGAGAGTCGCGGAAGAGATCGCTGACTTGGTAGTCCTTTCTGCTTCCTTGATCCTCACATCTGTTTTGACCTACGCAATCAATCGCACGAAGGGAGTCCCGCAACTGGTCGCCACAACCCTTCTGGGAGCAATGGTTGGTACCTTTCTCGGAGCCTCCATACCGACACTGACTGCAATCATCCTTCTGTTGGGATTGGCTTGCTATGACATTTTTGCGGTCTTTAAGGGGCCCATAGGGAAGATTGCGGAAAAAACCGATCTCGAAAGCCTTTCGGGTGCGACTCTTACTTTTGGAGACCTTACTGTGGGTCTAGGCGACCTAGTCTTCTATTCAATGCTTGCAGGTCATACAATGCTCTCGTTCGGTTTCATACCGTACGCAATGGCCTCCATCGGTATTGTAGTCGGAACCTATCTCGGTTTCAAGATGCTCGAGAAGAGGAGTGCCTTCCCAGGTCTTCCCCTCTCATTAATCATCGGGCTGGGGTTCATGCTGGTGACAGTATTTCTGAGAGAAAGACTGTTCTCCTGATCGTCATCGGCTAGATCTGTTGTTTGTTCATAAATGCTAATATCTATCTGTATGGGCGGTTCTATTAATACTCAATATTCAGGGTGGCAGGATTGGAGCCCGCTGAGGAGATCAAGAAACAGATTCTGAAAAGATACGATTCCAACCCCAGCGGGTGGCGAGTCTTGGTTGGACGAGACAAACGAGGGCACTATGATCTCATAGTCTCACATGACTCAGATATGTGGTTGATAAAGGAAGAACAGATCAACCCTCTTCATTCAGTGGGCTTCGGGGTTAGAAGCAAAATCGAGAGTCTCGAAGCTGTCGAAAAGCTTTCTCCCGTCACATATGGACTAAGGCCTCTCTCAAAGTCCCAGATGACAAGAATCGCGTCCGCTCTGCAATCCGAGATGAGTCTCTCCGAAGTCCTCTCAAAATTCTTGAAGACTGACCCTGTCGCATCCTCAGAGATAACATCGCCTGGCATTCTCCAAGGGCCGGTCATACACTCACCGAAGGGAATCGGGCTGATTTCTGAGAGGCAAGCGCAATTGGACAGAGAGTTGAGAAATGAACTGGAAAGGCTACTGATGAGGAAATACCCGCAGGTCATTGCCACATACGTTTGAACTACTTCTAGGATCATGGTTCCAACAATAGCGCGCGCCAGCAAATGACAGGGGAACAGGCAGCGACGGGAAATCATCGGACAACAGATTCTGGGAGCTTCGCAGAAGAAATCAAGATCGCGAGAGAGAGCAGTTGGAAAAGTTTCGGTGCCAGAATCAGGTTCTATACTCCCAGCTTCTTAGGTTACAGTGCTGGCAATGCAGGTCGCAACACTAGAGCCTTTCCCTCAATTTCTGTCACAGGAAGAAACTGTGCACTGAAATGCAAACATTGCTGTGGAAGACTGTTGAACGGAATGATTCCTGCCGAGTCGCCCAGAGTTCTTCGAGAAATATTCCAGGAATTGCATGAAAGGAACGTAGCAGGTTGTCTTCTTAGTGGAGGATGTGGCCCTGACGGGGCAGTTCCCTTGGAACCATTCATCGATGCTATGACCGAAGCAAAAAGAGACTTTGGATTGAGAATGGTCGTTCACACAGGTATTCTGGGAGAGAATATTGGCAGGAAACTTGGAAGAATCGGGATTGACGCGGCTTTGATAGATGTGATAGGCTCTGAAGAGACTTTGCGAGAGATCTATGGGCTTAAACACGGCGTCGAAAAGTACGACAACTCCTTGAGTGTGCTCGAGAGGGAAGGTATTCCGGCCGTTCCTCACATTCTTGTTGGTCTTCACTACGGAACTCTCAGAGGAGAGTTTGATGCCCTGAAAATGGTGGCGCGCCACAATCCAGCAGCAGTCATAATCATCGGATTGACCCCGCTGAGAAGAACCCCGATGGCGCACTGTTCCGCAGCTTCTCCCAGTGATGTGGTATCGGTGATAGTTGAGGCGAGAAAACTGATGCCAGGAAAACCCATTGCGTTAGGCTGTGCCAGGCCAAAGGGCAAGATCCGCGAAGAAACCGATGTGCTCGCCGTAGAAGCAGGCGTAAACGGCATCGCCAATCCTGACCCCAAAGCGATTGAGCTAGCGAGGAACCTATCGCTTGACTACAGTTTCTCGGATCTCTGCTGTTCTCAAGTACACGAGGACTTTGGAACAAAGAGGGCAAGCTGAAAGACTTAGAATCGTGCGCTCCGTCACACGTACGTTGCTACGAGAATCTGGTCCAGAGAAGGATAATTGCTTTAGCGGGACAATCCCACAGTAGTAGCTTGGAGCATCAGGAATGGTGGAAGCCAACTTCGATCCAGTTCAGTACTACAGTCGACAGATAGCCTTGAAGGAAATGGGAAAACAAGGCCAGAGTCGGTTGAGACAATCAAGGGTCGCGGTGGTCGGGGTAGGGGGGATCGGAACAGTATCTGCCCTGTATCTGACCCTGGCGGGCGTCGGGCATCTCGTTCTTGTTGACCAAGACACAGTTGAGCTCCACAACCTTCACCGTCAAATCCTGTTTGCTGTTGAAGATCTCAGACTGCCCAAGGCTGAGATCGCAGCGCGAAAGCTGAAGAATGTAAATCCTGAGGTCAATATTCAAGCTATCTCAGACAACCTACGAGAGGAAAATGTCGACGAGATTCTCGGAAAGGTGGATTTGGTTGTGGATGGCCTTGACAATATGCGGACCCGATACATCATCAACTCGGCCTGCTCCAGGTTCAACATCCCCTATGTCTTCGGAGGGGCCATAGCGATGGAGGGAAATGTATCTGTCTTTCATCCACCCGAAACCCCTTGCCTAGAATGCGTTCTTCCAGAGTTTGATGACAGATACCTCCTCGGTTGCGACACGAGAGGTGTTTTGGGGGCCACAGCAGGCATAGTCGGGTCGATTCAAGCAATGGAAGCGATAAAACTGTTGGCCGGCATCAGTGACACGTTGAAAGGCAAGCTTCTGGTCTGCGACTTCAGGCGAATGGAGTTCGAGAAAATTGAGATCTTCAAAAGGCAAAACTGCAGCATCTGTGGAGAAAAGACTCTTACAAAGATCAGCCATCCAAGGCGATTGGTTTGGCTGTGCGGAGGAGAGACCGCCAATGTAAATCCGGACATACCCACTAACCTGAATCTTGAAAGCACACTGCAAGAATTGCAGAGGGGAT
>JALHTG010000106.1 GCA_022865705.1 Candidatus Bathyarchaeota archaeon
CTCGATCTTGTCTTCTCCCTTTTAGCCTTTTCCTTCTTTTCAACCTTTTCTTTGCTGATTTTCTTTTTCGGTTTCGGCTCTTTGGCCGGAACACTTGGCTTCTTTCCTGCAACTGGCCTTGGTTCTTCAACTGCCTTCTTCTCGACGGGCTTCACGGGTGAGGGAGGCGTTACCTCCGAAGGTTTGGTCTCCTTCAATGGTCTCTCCATCTTCGGTCGTGCCGTGGGAATTGTCGGAACCTTTACCTCTGCTGGTTTCTCTTTCTTCTGCGGTTTCTCTTCCAAAACAATAGACTCCAGTTTGGGAGCCACAACCTGAGCTGGGCCCGGAGCCTCATAGCTCATCGGTGCTGCTTCCTTGTTGATTGAGGCCAGGCTCCATGACAGAGCCTTCATCTCTAGGAAAGCCTCCCTTAGGATCTCGGGCATCGCCATGTCTGCTGGGTATTGTGACTTGACCGCCAACCACATCGCTTGTCTATGAACCTTAGATAGCACAATGGGCGCTGTCTCCGGGGTAAGGTAGTTGGCTCCAATAGCTAGCCCCATGGCTTGCCTTATAGCGAAAGCGATGTCATCACGATAGGTCTTCAGATCAAGTTGAAGATCATCTCGGTTGAATATGGAACCCGCATCGTAAGCAGCTTTCAGGGATATGCCTGCTTCAATGGGTTTGATTCCGAGTTTTGAGAGAACGGAGGCGACCTTAGCGCTGATAACATCTCCTTTCTTAGCCACCAAGGTATCTTTCGTGACCCATATGCTTCCAGACTCTATCTTTGTTGGAACCTTGGCCTCACCGAATTCGCTAATGATCGGTCCTGGAGGGAGGCCAGTGTTCCCAGCGGGAACGAGTATCTCGCCGGTCGCCACATCGCCCATCTTGGCCGGAACTCTCACCTTGCTTTTGTCAAGAAGAATCGTCAGTTGGAACGGATCCATTTCCGTAAAGAGGAACAGATTTGGTCCTGAGATGGAACCTGCAAAGGAGGCCATGTTCTTCCTGTTCTCTTCTACGTTTTCAGCTGCTTTCCTGAACGACATGTTCTTCGTCACAAGTACCTTAACCTTACCGCGAAGCTTCCTTCTGGTCTCTTGGATCTGCGACGATCTTACCTTCACGAGATCAGCCACGGCTATGACCTTGTGAGATTTCATGTCTTCGGCCAATTGCTCTGCAGCAGTGACTTTTCCCGGAGGTATTTTTCCACTTAGTCGCACAGTTCCCTCACCCCTTTGACAAAGGTACCTTGACAGGCGCCCCCATGGTCGTCTTTATCAGTACACTTCCGATGTTTCCCATGCCTCTCTCAAGCTTTGCTTCTATCGCGTTTACAACTGTCTCCACGTTCTGAGCGATCTTCTCTGAAGGCATATCTTCCATGCCAACGCGGCATTGAACAACAGGTTGATCTCTCACACGAATCCTAATGGTTCCCCGCTGCCGGGCCAGAACGTCCTCCACAGTCGCGGATGGAGGTACCGTCACTGGCATCTTTCCTCTCGGGCCCAAGGTGGCTCCAAGTGTTTTCCCAACCAATGACATCAAAGGAGCTTCTGAGAGGAAATGGTCATATTCTCTCGCAATCTTTCGTGCTTCTTTCTTCTCTCTTCCCAACCTGTCCAAGTCATTCCTGCCTAGGATAAGATCTGCTCCTGCGCTCTTCGCTCGTACGGCCAGATCTCCCGCAGCTATGAAGCATACCTTGATGACCTTCCCCACAGGGTTTGGCAGCTGAACTGTTTCAGCAATCCTGCGGTCTTGCTTTTTCAGGTCTATCTCTTTGAGTCGCATGACTAGCTCAACTGCTTGTTTGAATTTCCTTTTTGGCGAGTTCTTCTTCATCTCTTCGACCGCGTTGAGCAGGCCGTCTTTTGGCAGGGGCAAATACCATTCCAGCTTCTAGAAATAGCCGAATAGCACTAAATAAATCCTTTACCGCCAGCAAGCGGAAGGGGGTCGACGAGAGAAATCGGTCAGTCGCATACACTACGGAGCAAATCAAGATCGGATAGATCCGACCCCAGATAGCGGTTGCGAGTCAGGGTTAATGCAGATTGCTTTCTGACATGTCACGCGGACAAGATCTTGTCGTGTTGGCCTTGCTCAATCTCTTTGACAACTTCTTTGGGCTCTTTTCCTTCGACTGTGACACCCATGCTGACACAGGCTCCGAGAATCTCCTTCACAACGCCTTTCAGAGTATTTGAGTAGCTGCCAGCTGATTTCATCTGAGCAATCTTGGCGACTTGCTCTATCGTGAGGTTTCCGATTTTCTGAGTCTTCGGTGTTGCAGAGCCTTTCTCTATACCAAGCTCTTTCACGATCAGGGCCGAGGTTGTTGGTGTTCCTATCTCTATCTCAAACTCTTTCGATTCCACATCGACTATGACCTTCACGGGAACTTTCATTCCCGCGTATGACTTGGTCAGATCGTTTATCTTGTTCACTATCTGCAGAACGTTGACACCCAAGGGCCCAAGGATTGGGCCAAGTGGTGGACCAGCTGTGGCTTGTCCTCCAGCTAGTAAAGCTTCAACTTGTTTCTTTTCTCCCAATTCCTTCACCAGCGTTATGAACGAGCTTTACATAATCTGCATGAACGGTGATAGGCAACGTTGCGAAACCTTCCTCCAGTAGCTCGATCGTCAACTCTTCTTTACCCTTATCGATATCAGTGATCTTAGCTCTTAATCCTCGGAATGGCCCTCCAACAACCTCCACCAGAGCCCCAGTCCGCAGGTCTTCGATTACAGGTTTCGACATGAAGAATCTCTCGATTGCAGCAACTCCGATGACGCCTTTGGTCCTTGCTCTGGCATGTTTTACCCCAGCGATTGCTTCGTCAACGAAGTGTGGTCCAGCACCTTCCAAGAATATGTATCCTTTGATGATCGCAGGTGCGAGAATGCTAACAATAGGTAGCTTCTTTAACGCCACACGAGCCGTCAGGAGATCTGCCACTGTATTCTCTTGACCACTCGTTGTTCGAACGGCGAAGATCTGCGTCTTAGGCTTTTGCTCAGACAACTGACTCTCATCTACGGAGCAAGGTTGACGATCCAGAAGATTACTCTCACCATGAACCCGATAAAGCCCAATGCCACGACTCCGAGCATGCTGATTCTGAAAAGCATCCAGAGTTCCTCTCTGCTCGGTCTGGTCGTGGCCTGAAGTAACCGTCGAGATGATTCAATGAACTCCGTCAGGTTCAAAGGCAAGTCTCCAACTGAAATCTTGGCGAGAGTAACAACGGAGCTCCTTTTTAACCTTTCACGACCACTTAGACTCGAATCACCTTCACATCAAGGCTTTCGAGAAGTTCAACAAGCTTCCTTCGTTCGGGGCCGCGAACTCCTTTCCAATCAATTACCGCAGTCAAACATTCCCCGAGAGTTCTCTCAAAAGCCAGTCGAACCATAGACGGGTTGAAATTGTCAAAAAAGTATTTCGGCAAAATATGTCCAACTGAGAATTCTTCTCCGAGGCTTACCTGGGTGAGCTTAGGAGAATAGTGGCCTCCTCCAAAACCTACAGATGGTTCTGCGACTGCTGGTTTTGTAGCACTTGAGTATATCGCATCAGCGACAGCCTCTGCCGCGCATGCATCTTGCCATTGTTTCTCTGAACTCCCGATTTCCACGAACAGCGATGGAACATGAAGTTCGGTTGGGCCGTGATGAGTCGCTTCAAGGGAGACTTGATATCTATCAAGACGAAGCGTTTCCTTGGCGGATTTAAGGCCCAAAAGCGCGGCCTTCATCATGTTCGGGTGTGCAAGAGCGAGTTTGTTGGGCATTCCTCCAAAGCGAGCCTCTGAAGTTAGGTTTCCTGAGACGTGGGTCGTGAGAGTTGGTTCTTCACTCTCGCTCCGGTGACGCGATGCGAAAATGATAGTGTCTGCATGGAACCTCTGATCGAGATTGTCTGCGTAGATGTCGTCGATTTCCAGATAGGCCAGTAGGAGATTGTCCTTTTGATAGATGGGCATCCCTGCCGATGTTTTGTCTGTCTCAATGAACGAGTACTTCGCAATCAGTTTCTTGCTTATGTTTACTGCTGCGGGATCATCCTTGTATGCCGCTATGAGAACTGTCATCAGCGTGCTCATCCGATGAGCGAAAGGAGGATGGCTTTCTGGATGTGAAGTCTATTCTCGGCTTCGTCCCAGACCACCGATCTGGGTCCATCGA
Organism: Candidatus Bathyarchaeota archaeon; assembly: GCA_022865705.1. Taxonomy (GTDB): domain Archaea; phylum Thermoproteota; class Bathyarchaeia; order 40CM-2-53-6; family JALHTG01; genus JALHTG01. The sequence goes on from JALHTG010000106.1 coordinate 4,194, forward strand.
TCACGTCACCCGCTACCTCTTCCCCTCTGTGGGCAGGAAGACAATGCATGAAGATTGCATCTGGTTTTGCGGATTGAAAGGTTTTCTCTGTAACTTGATATTTTGGAAGGAAAACATTCAGTTTTCTGTCTTTCTCTCCCTCCTGGCCCATAGAGACAAAAGTGTCAGTATAGATGACGTCAGCGTCTCTGGCCGCGGTTTCAGGTTCCATCGTCAACTCCACCTTTGTTCCTGAAGATTTAGAGAACTCACCTGCAAGCCCAACTGCTTCAGCACTGGGTCCGTAGCCTTCAGGATGGGCCACACTGATGTCCATTCCCACCCTTGAACAACCCACAAGCAGCGTGTTGCAGACATTATTTCCATCTCCAACATATGCGACCTTCAGTCCTTCGAGCTGTTTTCTCCTCTCCAGAATCGTTAGGAAATCTGCGAGAATTTGACATGGGTGATAGAGATCAGAGAGCCCGTTGATCACAGGAACAGTTGCATTCTCTGCAAGTTTGATTATATCTGAATGGAGGTTGACCCGGGCCATGATGGCGTCGACATACCTGCTCATGACCCGAGCTGTATCTTCGATCGTCTCTCCTCGACTCACCTGAAGATCATGCCAACTCAGATTTATTGCATGACCTCCCAGCTGATGCATGGCTGTCTCGAACGAAATTCTTGTGCGCGTAGAGGGTTTCTGGAAGATCATTGCGAGTACTTTAGGACGAAGGGCGATTGTGGCCGTTAGGGATCTTTTTCTCTTCTTGAGTTTCCCTGCCTGGTTCAACAACTCCTTAATGTTTTCCTTGGTGAGATCAGCGAGAGAAAGAAGATCCTTGCCCTTCAACTTAGCCAAGCAGTTTGCCTCTACTGCAGACCATTGCTTTGCGGATATAAAAGAAGTTCAGTTTCTCTGGCGGCCGTCACTGGCAGACGCATCTTGGAGATGCCGAGAACCAATTTGACGTGATGTGTGACAATAGAGGCATGAAGAGCTTCGATCAGGACGTTGCAGAGCGAAGTGCGCGCCAGCTGCTCAGTCGTGGCTCATTGCCAGAACGGTGACCTCGGACAGGTCTGACTGCTATTCTATGATCCTGCTAACCAGAGAGTGCGGGTCAAAGGTTGCGAGATCATCGTAGCTCTGTCCTGTTCCAAGGAAGATTACTGGTTTCTTTGTGATAAATGCTATTGAGATGGCTGATCCGCCTTTCGCGTCTGCGTCAAGCTTCGTTAGTATGCTTCCGTCTATCTTGACATATCTAGTGAACTCATTAGCCTGAGAAACAGCATCATTTCCTGCCAGCGAGTCTCCCACGAAAATTGTTAAGTCAGGATTTGTTACTCTAGCGATCTTTTCGATCTCTTTCATCAAGTTCGTGTCTGTCTGCATTCTTCCAGCAGTATCTATCAGCACCACATCTATTCCATGAGACTTCGCATAGTTGATCGTGTCAAACGCCACTGCTGCAGCGTCTGCGCCATAGTCATGTCTAATGCTCTTCACTCCTATTCTCTTTGCATGCATCTCGAGTTGCTCTATTGATCCTGTCCTGTACGTATCGCTGCACGCAACCACAACGCTAAATCCCTTCTTCTGCAGGAAGTTTGCAACCTTTGCAATTGTCGTGGTCTTACCAGTTCCGTTTATTCCTAGGAAGATCATCACCGACGGTTGGCCCATGCCTCGCTTTCCTTGAACCCTTTCAACTATGTCCACCTTGCCTCCCGAGTTCAGTACATCTTCCAAGACTTCGCGAAGAGTTGATCTGATCATTTCACGCCTGTCCGCAAATCTTGAGACCTGTGTCTTCTCAATCTTCTCTTTCATGATTTGACAGATGTGCTCTGCCACTTCGAAGGCAACGTCGTTCTCGACTAGAAGCAGTTTGAATTCTTCCAGAAGTCTCTCGAGTTCCTTTCCTTTGATCTCTGTCTTTGAGAAATTGTCGAGAAAGTCACTCATGCGCGTCCTTAGTTTCTCAAACAACCTCCACGTTCTCTCCAGATTTCCTTCTCAAGAGGTCGTTGAGCCTTCCCCGGTCATTCTCGAGCTGAGTAAGGATCTGTCCTAGTTGCTGTTCCACAGATGCTTTGGTCTTCTCCAGTTCTGCTTGTCTGCTTTTCAGTTCTGCAATGGAATCTTCAATCTTCTTCTCCATACAGACACCGGCTCCTATTCCCATGATCACTTTCTCTGAATCTGAGATCTCTGCCTTTACGTAGGAATCTGATCCTATCGGAACTAAGGTTTCTGTTCCCTTGAGCTTGTGATTAATCCCTTCAAGGGTGGAACTCGAGATCAGTGTTTCACTGAGAGCCGCATGTATCACTTCATATCTTGATTGAAGTATTCTAGCCGACCCTTCCAATAACCTGATTTCCACTAGGAGTTGTCTGATCGCCTCGTCCTCAGCATGAGCTGCTTGTTCTCGTTTGGCTACTGTGATGTTGGGGCACTCTCCGGTTTTTCCTCGACCTTAAGGATCCTGATCTGAAAACGTTTTGCTTTATGTCTGCTTCCAAAAAGCATGTAGACCTTTTCAACTGCCTCTTTCTCGTCTAGAGCTTTCACAAGCTTCCGGAATGGCATAACTGCTCTAGATTTTCTTATCTCACCTTGAATCTGAAATGTTTTCACCGTCGTCATGTCTCTCACCATATTCCCAACGTACGAGTTATTGCCATCAGTTCAGGCCCAGTTGTAGATGAACCTACGACTGCTCCTTTGCTGTTCGCTACTAGGCCTACCTTCATGTACGGGATCCCACCGTTAACGGTTCCAACTTCGACAGGAACCTTCAACACCTCTTGAATCTTTCTCTTTTCATCCTCTCTTATCAAAGGATGCACAAGAACCCCTTTGTTTGTTGTGGCTGCGAAGGCTCCTATGCAAGGAAGCCCAAGGATTTCACCTGTGACCACTTCTACTCCAAGTACGTCAGAGACAGCCTCAATCGTCTTCCTGGGCAGGCGTGGATCAACGATTGCGCCGTTGTCATTGACCAAAATCATGTTCCCTAGAGCGTTCCTTTTCTCTGAGATCACTTGGACATTGGCGTCAGAATGCGATCTTATTGCTTGTATCTCATTTTGCTCCGCGGAATGAGGAAGCACAATCCCATTGGAATTGCCAGCAGCAAGTACCCCCAGAAGCCTGCATCTTCCGATATCGGTGGAACAGACCTCAACCCCAAGAGCTTCCGCGAACCTCTTCATTTTCTTCGATGTTACCCCTATTGGGAAAACTCCGATCTTCTCTGTGCAAACACAATAAAGGCCTATGTATGGACTGCCCACGACATCTGATGCGATCAGCGGCACAGTCTATCCCGCCTTCGGTGGATAGACTATTACCTTTCCCTCTTTGTCTGTCACGGCCCTTATTTTCAAGTTTCGAGGAGGCTTACTTATTCCTCTGGCCCAGATCTGCTCATTGATCTCATTGCTGATTATGACATTTTCAACCTTCATATGGCGTTTAACGTATTCTTTCAGCATCCTGACCGCACGTGGAGTTCTCTTGCGTCTCGGCGCTCCCCAAAGTCTGCGAAAAGGAAAGGTGTACAGCCTTTCTTCAACAACCTCTATCTCCTCCTCGTCCTCCTTCTCTGCTTCAACAGGTTTCTCTTCACTCACATACATCACCTAGATTTTCAGTTTCTGTCTCCGCCAATGTCTTCTCTTGGGAGTAGATCTGAATCTCCCCAGAGTCTTAGCAACAATCCACATGGGTACGGAGCCTTTCTGTTTTCCCGCTTTTGCAAGTCGCCTTTTCTTGGCAGTGTGTTTGACTCTAGCCAATGCTTCACTGTCTCCTTATCTGGATCTCGCGTCGTTGCGACTGCATACGAGCAAGGGCCTCCTTAAGTTGTTGATCAGATATGGGCAGATTGACTTTTCCTGACTGGGCAAGTTGCATCAATTGCAGTTCCAGCTGTTCCGCAAATTCCGGTCGAACCATCTTTATGTTTGTTAACCTCTGCCTGGCTTCAGGTGTAAGAATCTGCCTCAGGATCGACTGTTTTTGGACTTCCACTTGCTGTTGTGCCCTGGCCCGTCTCTGCTCGCCTGATGATGCTCTTTGGAGCTCTGCCATTCGTCTCCTTCGAATCTCTTCCAGCTCTTCATCAGTGAATTCTTCACCGCTCATTGCTGGCCCTCGCTAGGCGTCTTGATCTCCTTCAAAACCTCAGCTGAGATCCTGTTGAGCAGACCAATTCCTTCTCGGGTGAGCTTTCTACCCTTTTTCTCCTGTTTTGTAACAAGTCCTGCTTTCTCCAGCTGTTGAAGAGGGTCCCTGATGGAAGATCCTCCGCTTTTCCTTGAGTGCTCAATTCTTCGCCCTTTCCTTTTTCGTCCGCCGTATTCTACTCTTAGCCTTTGCACTCCGATTGGACCATGAATGTAGAGTTTTCTGAGAAGCGAGGCGCAACGACGAAACCACCAATCCTGTTGCTGGGGTGGGCGCTCACGATGCGACCCTGTCTTGGCCGTTAGAGACCAGGTCGGAGGGCTGACCTCACCTGCGTTCTCCTTCAGATACTTCGTCAGCTTCTCAATGACGGGATCAGTTGGAACCTGGAAGGGCGTGGGCACGATTTATTTTCTCTCCTGAATTCTGATACGATCTTCTGAGTAACAAACTAACCGTCAATATATAGTCTGCGGCAATTGGCTGATTGCATGGTTTTGGGGCGGCCTGATTTTTCTTTGGCGTGTGTCTTGTGTTTTGAGGCGCTACCGATACTCCTCTCGTACCCTCCGCTTGTTGTTGTTTCCCCCGTGCACTATCCGGTCTTCGCTATGCTGGGAGCTCTGTGGTTAGTCACCGTTCCTGTCTTGACCCTCCTTCTAGCAGTGTGCTTCCGCCGGGCGAGGCACGCGAGCGCTAGCAAAGAATATATGATTTGAGTGCAACCGAAGCTGGGTCAACAATGATCGGCAAGCCGGCAAGAACAAGGCTTATCGCCTTTGTCGCCGTGATGAGCGCTCTCTCAAACGTTTTGGCGTTCTTTGTCATCCCAGCTGGTGCGGTGACGCTTCACCTCATTCAGCTGCCGATTGTATTCGCCGGGTTGGCAGTTGGTGCCGTGGCGGGTGGGCTTGTCGGCTTCTTCGGCGCATTCACGATGGCTTTCACGTTGGCCAAGCCTAACCCGTACTTAACTCTGGGAAATGCGATTCTTGGATTTCTCATAGGAGCATTTTACGCAAGGATCAAAGGTTGGTCACGCAAACCGATTGTCCCTCAGGTGATCTCAGTAGTCTTGGCGTATGTGGTTCAGGCGCCATATGTCTATCTCACTGATGTGTACGGTATGGGAATGCCGCAGGTGATTGTGGTGAGCATCATGGGCGTTCTTCTGATTGAGGACCTGATAAGCGCATTGATATCACACTTGATTCTATATCGGATAGATGTCGGTGCTGTTCTCGCCCAAGACTGAGCGTACGCGACTAGTGCGAGTTGTGCGCGGACTCACACGGCTAGCGGTGAATGTCCTGTGTTCGCTGAATCTTGGGTTTAGATTCTGATCGAGAAGGATTGGATTCCAGTAACATGTAGTGATGTGGGTCTGCATGACGGTTTGTCGTTACGGCCGAACAACTACTACTGGGCAGGGAGCTCTATGCAGCGCGCGCCGCTCTCTTGCCATTGGGTATCGTTTGAGTTTTCCGCAGCTTAGACAAGTCATTATGAGGATGGTTCCTCTGTCTGGCTTGATACGCACTCTACAGTTCGTTCCTGGGACCAGGAGGCTTCCGCATCCTTTACACGTAAATCTCTTGAGCTCACGAGGGATGCGTACTCTACATCTCATCCCTATCCGCCTTGCGATCTCAACATATCGTTTGGCAAGAGAAGGGTGGGTTCCGAAGACTTCACGTGCGAACCTGTACAGTAGCTCTATTCGTTCCTCAGCTATCTGGGCGAAAGATTGATCCCGATGAGACATCGTGACACAACAGTCTACGCTAGGCCTAATGGTTAAGGTTTGCTTATGGCATAAGTGGAATGTTGAGGTTTGAGTGCCGATGACGTTGACACTCGTATTTGCGGAGGCCGCTCTTGAACTAGTTCCTAGAGAGATAGTGAATCACCCATCCATTTTTGCCCATGCGAAAAGAAGAGGAAAGAAAGCTGACGAAATCCTGCTTGATGTGAGCTATCATCATGCAGCCATGAGACCATTTGAGAGATTCGAGAAGAGAGGAAGACCCGACATCGTTCACTTCTCAGTTCTTGAGGCTCTAGGGTCTCCTTTGAATAAGGAGGGAGAGCTTGAGACGTGGATTCATACTGTGAAAGATGAGGTAATCAGAGTTGCTGCTAGGACAAGACTCCCGAGAAACTATGACCGATTTGTCAGTCTCATGGAGCAATTACTAAAGGAAAGACAGGTTCCGCCGAAAGGTGAAGCCCTCCTTCAGGCAGAACCTTTGCCGCTCGACCAACTCGTTGAAAGAATCGGGCCGACAAAGCTAATCGGGTTGAGCACTCTCGGTAGGCCGGCAACTCTTGAAGAGATATGTGGTAGTCTCTTGAAGGAAAAGAAACCGGCGATTATGCTGGGTGGCTTCGCTGGAGGGCATTTTGCCGAGCGGAATGCAGCACTCTGTGACGAAATGTTCCGAATAGACAGGGAGGCCCTCGATAGTTGGGTTGTTACATCAAGAACGATCTATGAATATGAGCGCGTTATGAAAGGTTTTCACAAGCGTCGGCTAATAAGCCACATCGCGAAAAAGCGACAATGACGATTGAGGCGCCCATCCAGGAAAGCCTGAGTATTGTTCGCAGAAGCTAATTGCGTGATGAAAGATTACAAGGAGCTTACTTCAGAAGGAAAGCTTTTAGCTTGTTGAGGATTGCCTGGGCACACTTGTCAGGTTCCATTTTGTCAGATTCAACAACGACCTCAGGCCTGACCGGTTCTTCGTAGGGGGAACCTAGGCCCGGCACTGTTGGAGCTTTCCCACTCATGGCCCTATTGTAGATTCCTCGTGGAGCGTGTAGCGTGTTGACTCGGTTCCTCTCTCTTCTCACGCATGTTTCCGCGGGACATTGCACATACACTTCTGCGAATCGATCTACCATGGCTCTGCAATCGTCCCGGTATTTCTTGAGGTTTCCCGTAGCATCGATTATTACGTTGACTCCGTTCTTTGCGAGAAGACTGGCGATGAATGCTAGAGAACCATACAGAATGGCTCGTTCATCTTGACTGTATGTGGGTTTGGGAGTGAGGTATCTTCTAAGCTCGTCTGATGAGAGAATCTGGGTCATGACATCTCTCTCCAACAGCATCTTCTGCAATGCCCTTGCGATGACAGATTTTCCGCTTCCAGGCAGCCCAGTGATCCAAACAACCCACCCTTGCCTCTGCACGAGATCAGCTCCGGCCGAACCTTCATCTAGCTCATGGGGCAAACCCAAATAAGAAATGTATCCCCAAGCAGGGAATGTTAGGTAGGCGGATTTGAAACTTCAGGTCGGCCCGAAAAGCTTCACTTTGAAAGAGAAAGAATTTGAGAACTATCTCTCTCATCGTTTCAAAAAGCAAACTCGTGTTGTGTCGCTGAGCAAGCTGGGAGAAGGATTTCACAACGCTGGGTTTCTGCTATCCTTCAAGGTCGAAGGAAAGGAACGGCGCTGGGTGATGCGGATTGTTAGAGGTGACACGGGTTGGGGTCACGACTATTTGGGGGACAGAGCTGCAGTTCTTCTTCTTCAACATCAACTGTTCAATACCGCACCTAGAGGAACCTGCTGCAGATCGATAGATGTGGCCGCACTCTCGAAAAACGGGAAGATAGTTTCGCTACGAGATGCTGTGGAGTTCTTTGATCTTGTGGAGGAAGTCACAGACAAAGAAGGCCGACCATACGCTGACGATCTCTTCAGGATAGCGCGCGAACACGCTCTAGGCGACGTGGATCTGAAGAGATGTGACATGCTTGTAGACTATCTTGCGAAGCTTCATTCGCAGAAGAAAAAAAACCCAATTCTCTACAAGCGACACATCCGGGACCTGGTGGGCCATGGGGAGATGCTCATGGGAGTTGTGGACACCTACCCGGACATAAGAAAACTGGACTTCACAAGTCCTAAAGAGATTGAAGATATTGAGGTCAAGATGGTGAAGTGGAGGAATACGATCAAATTCATGGACCATCGACTTTCACGGATTCATGGAGACTACCATCCTTTCGGAAACATTAGGTTCAGGAAAGACAATTCGATCATGGCACTGGATCTTGCAAGAGAAGAGTTTGGCGAGCCCGCAGATGATGTCTCCTGCCTAAGCATCAACTACATATTCTTCAGTGTCTGGCATTATGGAAAGTTCGTCGAGCCATTCAAGACTCTATTCGACAGATTCATGGAAGGCTATGTAAAGGCAACGGGAGACGAAGAATTGTGTGACGTTATTCCGCCGTTCTATGCGTTTAGAGGACTTGTCGTGACACATCCCCTCTACTACCCGGACATGGAATACACGAAGCGACGTCTCATGTTCAACTTCATTGTCAATGTCCTTAACCATGAGAGATTCGAAATAGACAAGGTAGACGAGTATCTGGGGGCCTAGCGTCTCAGAAGTCTTTTGTATAGGGAAGCCGTGTAGCTTACGGAAGTCTAAGCCAGAGGATCAGTCAGAAGATGTCAAGTGACGAATTGAAGCTGTGGAAGCAAAGAAAGCTTCTCGAGATGCAAAGAAGGGCATTGATGAAGACCGCCGAAGAGGCAAAGCCGAAGGAAACGGTGAAGAAGAAAGAAGAGAATCAAGAACAAATTCTCAGAAAGTTGTTTGAAGGAAGGGCTGCAGAAGTCTATGATGTTGCGAAGGTTCAGTATCCAGAAACGACGAAAAAGATCACGAGGGTTCTTGTGGAGCTCATTTCCAAACGGGAACTTGCTGGCCCCATCTCCGGCGAGGAACTCTTTTGGTTGTTTCGAAGGCTAGGCGCCAATGTCAGATTTGAGACTCACATTAGGTTCGTTGAAAGCGGAAAAACGAAGACGATTGCTGAAAAGCTGAAAGGCGAGTAACCCTCAAGAGAACAGTCGAGAATTTGAATTCTGGAATTTGGAAAGCGTCTGGAGCGAGGTCCTTGCAGACCTTTAGGCCCTGGTTGATTCCTTTTTGTGATTCCAAATCCTGAGAAAAGAGGGGAATGTCACCTGAGGTTTGGGTCTTGGTTCGTCTTGTCTAGGGCGGAGTTATCTTGATTGCCTTTGTTGGACACTGTATTTCGCATGCCAGGCACTGGATGCAAGCCGATTCGTTGACTGGGTCAGACTTCTTCGGTGAAGTTGGGTGCCCCGGCGTGTCGACCATTTGGAAGACTGATACCGGACAGACGCTTACACAGATCTCGTCGCCGTTGCAGACATCGTGATCCACTGCGACGTTTGTTCCGTGGACACTAAGTTTCTTCGGTGGACTTGTCTCTCCCCAGACCTTGTGACCTTGATGCTCCCCAGTTGGCTTGAGCTTCTTCTGGAAATCGGGATCTATCGGCATGTTCTATATCCCTTGCCGCGGTAGGGGAAGAACACGTATTAAAGCTCATCTGCTGAAAGCCACGGAGCACTACGAGAACAAAACGTAGTGTGCTATCTTGATTGAGATTCAGGCTTTCTTGGGCCAGAAAGGATTTGCAGAAGACACCTGAATGCTGATATAGCTGCACGAGTTTTTCTCTGCAGGACCAGAGATGAGCTTTGAGAATCTCAGAAAGATTTTCAACCCGTCGAGCGTTGCTGTCGTAGGGGCAAGTGAAGATGCCGGTTAGCGCGCGCTCTGGCATAGGAGGTGCTGACGTTACCTCAGGACATCGAGCATGGACTATTGAACTGGCTCAAGGATGCCAGGAGAATCGTCGTCGTCGGAGTTGGAAACCCTCTGCGGAAAGATGATTCTGTTGGAGTTCGAGTGGCCAGACGGCTAAATAAGACTCTTCATTCTGAGAAAGTCAACATCCTGGAGTGCGAAACTGTTCCTGAGAACTATCTGGGTAGCATAGAGAAAATTAGGCCTTCACATGTTTTGGTTATTGATGCTGCTGAGGCTGGACTAGAGCCCGGGCGACTCATTCTGACTGAACTGAGTGAGGTCCATGGTTTGGCTATATCGAGTCACAACATACCACTGAGCGTCTTTGGCGAATATCTCAAGAGGACTATTGGCGCAAGAGTAGCTTTGCTGGCCATACAGCCTGAGAAAGTGGAGTTTGGTGAGGGTTTGAGTGAAAGGCTGAGAGAGGCAATGGACGAGGTAGCAAGTATCCTTTTGAAAGTCTTGGCTTGAAGTTCCGGTCCTGCTCTATTTGACTATGGCGCTGACGTATTGCCCAGCATCCAATAGTGCTTTGGCTGCATTGCTTGAGAAGGAGATAAATGGATCAGGATAGATTCCTATCACGATGCATAGGACTGTGAGTATTCCCATTGGAAGCAGCATCCCTATTGGAGCTTCTTTGGCGCCGAGAGAAATCTTGGTGGGTTCCTTCAAGGCTAGAGTCTGAATCAATCTTAGGTAATACGCCACTGAGAACAGGATATTGAGAAGCATTATTGACGACAATACGTACCAAATTGCACTTCGACTACCCAATCCCAGACCTGCCACAAGAATCATCAGTTCGCTTTGGAATCCATTAAGAGGCGGCATGCCTGCAATGGAGAGACAACCTAGTGTGAACATGACTCCGGTTATTTTCATCTTCTTGGCTATACCAGCAAGCTCCTCTAGGTTTCTTGATTCTACCGCGTAGAGGAAGGCCCCTGAGCAAAGGAACAGGAGGCTCTTCATGATTGAATGGTTCATGATGTGAAAGAGGCTACCAGTTAGGCCGGAAGACGTTGCAAGAGATATGCCGAACACTATGTATCCCATCTGAGCTACGCTACTGAATGCGAGCAGTCTTTTGAGGTCTGTCTGAGTCAGGGCCATCAGGTTGCCCACAGTCATTGTCAAGACAGCAAGGATCGCAAGAACAATCTGCCAACTGTAGGTTTCAGGAGCAAAAATCAGCATCAAAGAACGCATCAAACCGTAGGCCCCCGCCTTTATGACCACACCTGAAAGCATGGCGCTTATTGAGCTGGGAGCAGCAGGATGTGCGTCTGGAAGCCATGTATGCAACGGCGCGATTGCCGCTTTGATTCCGAATCCAACTATCATCAAGGCCATCGCCATAACCGACCAGCCGTTTGATGGAGGTCGAGAGATTACCAACCTCAGGTATGCAAAGTTGAGGGTTCCTGCCATACCATAGAGGATAGACATCGCAAATAGAATCATGACGCTGCCGCTTGCGCTCATTATCAAGTATTTGAAACCAGCTTCTACGGGCTCCCATCGGTCATTCCTGAAGGCAACTAACACATAGGAGGTGATGCACATGGTTTCCCAGAATACGAAGAAAGTAAAGAAGTCTCCCGCGAAGACTACACCCAGCATGCCCGCGACCATAAGCAATAGAAGAACGTAGTACTCTGCCAGCCTGGTGTCTCTTTCCATGTACTTAATCGAATACACGGAAGTTAGAAGACCTATGAAGATGAACAGAGTGGCCATGAAGACTCCCAAAGTATCTATCTCAAAAACAGATGAAGCAGGCAGCAAGCCATTGGCTACTGTGACTACCAGTATTTTTCCCGCCCTAACGCTGTCGTGTATCGGGTACAGTGCATACAGCGAAACCACAAGACCCAATGTTGCCCAGAAGTCGACCAACTTCCTGAACCCAATCTTGATCCCAATCCGGTAGATTACCGGGGTCAATACTGAGAATATCAGGAGCGTATCAACAGGTGCAGTGAACATTTCCATTCATCGGGTCCGAAACATGTTTACCTTCTTTTAGTGGCCTGGTCCAAGTATGAGCTCCGCAGCTGCTGAAACGAGGTTCAGGGCAACCTGCGGATAGATACCGAGGACAAGAGCCATGATAGCAAGGCACAGGGTGGGAACCCACATGACAGGCGGAGCCTCCTTGACGTCTTTCAGGTTGTCCGGCAACTTTCCGAAGAAGACGCGCCAGAGGAACCAGAGGTAGTACGCCGCAGTTATGACTGCGCTCACAGTAGCGATGAACGTAAGCAAGTTTTGGCCCTGGAAAACTCCCATTTCCGGGTTTATTCCACCTGCGAACATCATTGACTCACTGAAGAATCCACTGAGCGGGGGTGTCCCAGCCAAGGTAAGGGCTCCAATCACTGACGCCAGCGCAGTCATAGGCATCTTACCCATAAGTCCCCCATACTGCCTCAGATCCCGAGTTTTCGTCTGGTGCATCAGTATCCCTGAAGACATGAAGAGAACCGCTTTGCAGAATGCATGGTTTACGATGTGGAAGAGCCCTCCTGTCAGACCCATTACGGTGACTGTGGTCAATCCGAACAGTATGTAGCCCATCTGGCTCACACTTGAGTATGCGAACAGTCTTTTCACGTCGGTCTGTGCGAAAGCCATCAAGCCACCGTAGACCATTGTGACAACTGCCAGAGCCATCAGGTATGTTGAGACTCCTTTGAAGCTGGGGAAGAATATTCCGAGAGAGATCCTTGTAATGGCGTAGGCGCCGCATTTGATCATCACTCCGGAAAGCATTGCACTTATTGGTGTAGGGGCTTCTGAATGAGCGTCAGGGAGCCAAGTGTGGACGGGGAAAACTGCCATCTTGACCATGAATCCGAAAAGCATCAGTACGAAGATGATCATGGCGGTGTTTGGGTTTACCTCTCCTATCTTGTGTGCCAGATCAGAGATCTCGAATGTGTGTGTCAAGGCGAACGTCGTTAAGATACCGAAGAGAAGGCACACAGCTCCTACATGTGTAAAGATAAAGTACTTGAAGCCGATCCTCGCAGCGCGTTCTGGCGTTCCCCAGAAAACAATCAGAAAGTACGACGGGATCAGCATCAGCTCCCAGAAGACGTAGAACTGAAGTAGATTCGATGAAAAGACAACTCCGAGCATGCCGCCGATGAACAGAAGAGTGTTACCGAAATAGCCTGCATGACCATGTTCATGTTCCATGTACCCGATGGCGTAAACGGTTGCGAAGAAGCTCACCAAGGCGATGATAAACGCAATTGCCACGCTCAAAGCGTCGATCTGGAATCCGAAGGTTACCCCGATTGAAGGTATCCAAGGGTAAACGTGTCGAATTGCGCCCTTGTCCATAACATCTGGAATCATTGAGCCGATTAGGATGATTGGTATTAGAGCGACCAGTGCCGATAGCCATCCCACGTGTTTCTCAGTGCTTTTGTTTGCTTTTCCAGCCGCGTATACGGCAATTCCCATGACCATGGGCAGAAAAACCGAAAGTACGTCTGCGTTCTCTATCATCTCAAATCCCTCCCTATCCTAGGTGTCTCCCCGCATATAGTAACAAGATTAGAGATATGACGAGTGTCAATCCGACAAGTGTCATATTGTACGAAAGTACGCCGAGATGTGTCTTTCTGAATCGCGAAGACAATCCGATTGCGCTGTCAGCCATTACGTAGTTGAGCTTGTCGATGCCAGCGAGTTCCCCGTACTTGAAGGCCAGATCAGAAAGCTTCTTGGTCATATTCGCCACAAAGTAGTTCAGTCCGTCAACGACTGCAACATCAACGTACTCGTAGAGAAGATCTGAGAATCTGCGGACCGCACTTGCTGTCACGTAGTTGAACTTGTCAACTACTCCCACCTCGAACATACGATAGATGCCGGCGCAGAGACCTACGGCACCTGAAACAAAGAGCGTTCGATATGCTGGACTGAAATAGTTACGATGCGCATCAACCATTGCTTTCAGAATGGAGCTTCTGTTGATTGCAGCGGCCAGTTCCACCTCAGTCTTGCGATGCAGAAGGTATGTTCGTCCTCCACCTAGTACAAGTACTGCTCCGACAGTTACGAGAACACTCCATCCCACAGCCTCATGAACCGAATGCATGATTTTCTCAGTTGGGCTGGAGACATGTGTAGCGAGAAAACGGGTGAAACTCATGAATGACGCTCCTCCTTGCCGACTATTGGCGTTGCCAAGATTCTGACCATAGCCCTTCCACCATACGCTATCTTTGATACTGACACTCAGCTAGATCGCTGGCGGGCGATATGGAACAGGTTCTCACAATATAACACTAGCTGTGGGATCCTTCATGCAACGATGGTCGTGCGTTAAGGTAGAATGTCTCCGGCACTGAGTCTGTAGAAGAAGTGGGTTCCCGTTGATCCGTCGGAACCGTTTCTGCAATGCCTTTCATACTTTCGCTGTCCGTTCTCATCGAATACGCTTTCCGGTTCAGATTTGCCTTTCCGTCTGAACTCAAGTGTTCAGCTTGAAGGTCTTACTGTTTTATATGAAACTCCGCCAAGAATATGCGAACAGATCATTGATGAAGATTGCACTTGTTGCGGACAGAAGCACTGCGGCGTGCTTCAGACTTGCTGGATTGAGGGATGTCAATGTTGTTGAGAATGTAGAAGAGGCCGGAAAAAAAGTTGAGGAACTGTTGGAAAGAAGTGACCTAGGGATCATCCTCATCACCGAGCGACTGGTTGACCAAGTTCCCGGATTGGCCGACAAGACTGTTGAGAGGAAGTATCCTTTGATCATTCCCATTCCGGAGAGGCGTGGCCTGGAAGTCACAAGGACCGACCTCGTAGTCGAGCTTATTAGGCGAAAGGCGGGTATCGAGGTCAAACTCTAGCGGGATTGAGGCTTGGCTTTCAAGGTGATTTGAAATGTCTGTCACCGGTTCGGTTTTCCGTGTGGCTGGACCATTTGTTATCGCCAAAGGGATGGCAGGTTCGCGAATGTATGACCTTGTGACTATTGGAGAGGAAGGCGTGATCGGTGAGATCATTCGCCTTGAGCGTGAGACAGCATCGATACAGGCCTATGAGGAAACGGCGGGGATAAGACCTGGCGAAAAAGTGCTGGGAACCGGCAAGCCGTTGTCCGCGGAGCTTGGTCCCGGTATTATCGGGCAAATCTACGACGGGATTCAAAGGCGCCTACCTGCCCTTCAAGAAATGGTTGGACCGCGCATTCGAAGAGGTGTGATGACGCCTCCACTTGACCGGGAGAAGAAGTGGGCTTTTCAGCCAACGGCAAAAGAGGGATCTAAGATCGTCTGCGGAGACACTATAGGAATAGTTGAGGAAACTCCACTCGTCAAGCATAGGATTCTTGTTCCGCCTTGGATTGCTAGCGGGACAATTGGAGAAATCACTGAGGGCAAATTCACAGTGACGGAACCTGTGGCGGAGGTCAACACAGAAAGAGGCGCGGAGAAGCTCTGTTTGATGCATTCCTGGCCTGTTCGCCAAGGCAGGCCGTACAGAATGATGTTGCCGACAGACGTCCCGCTGGTGACTGGCCAACGAATAGTTGACGCATATTTCCCGATAGCTAAGGGAGGGACGGCTACGGTGCCTGGCGGTTTCGGAACAGGAAAGACAGTTCTTCTGCAATCCCTAGCTCAGTGGGCTGACGCAGACATAGTGATCTTGGTGGGATGTGGTGAGCGCGGAAATGAGATGGCCGATGTCCTCGAGAAATTTCCAAAGTTGAAGGATCACCGCTCAGGGATGCCGCTCATGAACAGGACAACAGTTATCGCGAACACTTCAGACATGCCGATTGCCGCGAGAGAAGCAAGCATCTACACAGCTGTAACGCTTGGGGAATATTATAGAGACATGGGCTTCGACGTTGCTTTGATGGCGGACTCCACTTCTAGATGGGCAGAGGCCCTGCGAGAAATATCCGGCCGGCTAGAGGAAATGCCCGGGGAGGAGGGCTACCCGGCGTACCTTGCTTCAAGGCTCGCTGAGTTCTACGCAAGAGCGGGCAGGGTGAGAACGCTGGGCAGTGAGGAGCGGTTTGGATCCATAACGGCGATCGGAGCGGTTTCGCCTCCTGGCGGAGACTTCTCAGAACCGGTAACAGGAAATACTCTGCGCTTGACGAAAGTGTTCTGGGCGCTTGATTTCGCTTTGGCTCACCGTCGACACTTTCCTGCAATCAACTGGTTCATGAGCTACTCAGAGTACATGCGTACGTTGGAACAGTGGTATGAGAAGATTGGTGTAGGGTGGTCGAGGCTTCGGGAAGAATCTATGACTCTATTGAAGGAAGAGGAGGAGCTGAGAGAGATTGTGTCACTGGTTGGAGCCGAGATTCTCGGCGACAAGCAGCGCTGTGTGTTTGAGGTTGCAAAAATGCTGAAAGAGTACTTTCTCTTGCAGAGCGCCCTACACCCCGTCGACATGTATTGTCCGATGGAGAAGACATACGAGATGCTCCGTCTGCTCATGAAATTCCATGAAAAAGCGAAGATGGCTGTGGATCTAGGAGTATCGTTGGCCGACGTGCTCGCTGTTGGCGTGAGAGAAGACCTCATTCGAATGAAGATTGTCCGACCTGAAGAGTTTGGTGACGTGAGCAAGAAGATTGAAAGCAGAATGGATGAGCAGTTCGACCAGCTTATCCAGAAGGCTAGGGAGGTGAAGCAGACATGAGTGTTCTAGCAAAGACTGGAAGGAGATTTTTCACCACCAGAGAAATTTCTGGTCCATTGCTATTCGTTGAATCCACGGGTGGAGTTGGCTTTGGAGAGCTCGTTGAGGTGACTACTCCTAGCGGCGAGGAGAGGACCGGACAGGTCATAGATGTCAGTGAGAGAGTGACGGTTGTCCAAGTTTTTGAGGGAACATCAGGCCTCGACGTTAGGAGTACAGCAGCGCGCTTTACTGGAGAAACCATCAAGTTACCTGTTTCTACTGACGTGCTTGGGCGGATGTTCGGGGGCAGCGGCAAGCCCATAGACGGCGGTCCGCCCATAGTTCCAGAAGACTACTGGGATATCCATGGCGTGCCAATCAATCCATATTCAAGAGCGCATCCAGTGGACTTCATTCAGACTGGGCTTTCAGTCATCGACGGAATGAATACTCTAGTGCGAGGGCAGAAGCTTCCCCTCTTCTCTGGAACCGGTCTGCCACACAAGCCCATAGCTTCACAGATCGTGAGGCAGGCAAGAGTCAGGGCTGAGGAAGAAGCCTTCACAATTGTCTTCGCAGCTATGGGCATAACTTCCGAGGAGGCCAGGTTCTTCGAAGAGGACTACGCAAGGATGGGCGTTCTCGGCCGCGTGGTCATGTTCGTCAATTTGGCTGAGGACCCAGCTATCGAAAGGATCCTGACTCCAAGAGTAGCTCTAACGACTGCAGAGTATTTGGCATTCGAGCATGATATGCAAGTCCTCGCGATTCTCATCGATATGACGAATTACTGTGAAGCTTTGCGTGAAATCTCCGCTGCTCGAGTGGAGATCCCCGGTAGACGTGGCTATCCTGGATATATGTACACAGACCTTGCGAGCATCTATGAGAGGGCTGGAAGGATTCACGGAAAGAAGGGATCCGTGACTCAGATGCCTATCTTGACGATGCCTGACGATGACATAACTCACCCAATACCTGACTTGACTGGCTACATTACGGAAGGACAGATAATCCTCGACAGGGGAATGTTCAAGATGGGCCTGTACCCGCCGATAAACCCCCTGCCGTCTCTCTCCCGACTAATGGATAAAGGAATAGGCCCTGAAAAGACGAGGGAGGACCACAAACAGCTCTCAGACCAACTCTACTACGCATACGCTCAAGGGAAGGTTCTTCGGGAAACAGCTCTCGTTTCAGGAGAAGCTGCCCTGACCAGCGTTGACAAGCTCTACCTCAAGTTCGCAGACAGGTTTGAGAAGGAGTTCATAGGCCAAGGCGTAGACGAGAATCGACAGATAGAGAAGACCCTTGACATTGGCTGGGAACTTCTATCAATGCTTCCCGAATCTGAATATGCGAGGATCGATCCAGACATCATAAAGAAGTTCCATCCGAAGTACAGAAGGTAGGATGCGGAAGAGCAGCTTTGTCAGTCGAGCTCGCAGGCATACATCCGACGCGGATAGAACTTGTGAGACTGAGGCGTCGAAAGGCGCTCGCCGAAGGGATCGTTGACATTCTCAAGAAGGATTTGGACGCGTTGACAGCATCCCTCTTCGAACTTGCACAGGGGATACCGCCTATACGTAGTCAGATCCGCGAGGAACTGAGGGAGGCCAATGAGTTGTTCGTTGAAGCTGAAATGATCGCGGGCTCAAGCAAGATTGAAGAGATATCACTGGTTGCAAAGCCGATCGAATTCGATATTCAAGTAGGGTCGAGAGGCGGTGTCCTCGGAATACCTCTTCCGACCTTTCAACTGGTCGAAGGAACAACCAGCAGTCCTGAGCCTCGCTACAGCCTGTTAGACACTCCGGCGAAACTGGATGAGTCGGCTTTGAAGGTAAAGGAGGCTTTGACGCACATTGTCAGGCTGGCAGAAGCAGAAGCCTCGATACGGGAGATCCTTGAAGTCATGTCTGTCAAGAGGCGCCAGATCAATAGGCTCGAATACAAGGTTTTGCCTCAGTTGGACGCAGCGATACGGTACATCGAGCTGATACTTGAAGAGACTGAGCGTCAGGATGCCATCAGGGTGAGAGTGCTCCAAAGAAAGAGAAAAGAACGAGCAGAACATGAATAGCCACAAGGACCCGGCATGGCCGTGAGCGACTTTGGCTGAGAAGGAAGCGTCAAAGATACTGATAGAGCCAAGCGACAAGGTAGTTGAAACTCTGCGACTGGCTATGCTGGATGTAGGACTAGACGAGCTTATCCGTCGAACAGGTAGTAGCCCAGACCTTGTGGAGAAGTGGATCAATGGAGAGGACTGGGTTCCTCTAGACGCGGTCAAGGAGGCCTGCGCCATAAATCGGGACCGTCAAGACGCGCCTTCCCATTCTAAGATCCTATCCGAATGCACAGCAGGCGCCAAATTCAGGATAACAGCTAGAGAGGAAGTTGAGAAGCCCGCAGCGCCGGTCGTCGGAGAAGTCGCACCTGCCAAAGCCGAAATCTCAGCTGAAGGACTGAAGAAGCCAAGTGCAATCGCAGTGAGGGCAGGGGTATCTCGTCAAATAGCTAGGCTTGCTATTGCCCTGTTCATTGTCCCATTGTTGGGAGCAGTTGTAGGCTTCTTAATGGCAGGACCCTTGGGCGCGGTTACAGGAACAATATTGAGCTTTGCGATAGTGACAGCGTTTGCTTTTCTCTTACTTCTTCCGAGGAAGATGCGTGAGGCCTGAACTGGAAATCCAAATATGGCCTGCTCGGCGCGGCCCGTCTCATCGATGTTTGGGCCACAGCAGTATCCCTTTCGACTCGATTGTGAACGGGAAAAGCGATCCAGAGGCTTTCAGTCTCCTATACGCGTTCTTTCCATAGACATGGAGCTCTAGGTTCGCGAGTTGTGTGGTTTTGTGAAGAGCTTCATAGGCCTTGTCCACAGCGTTGTCGTCGCAAACAACTAGTACGTCCACATCGCTTGCGGCGGTGTACCTGTTGTCGGCGTAGGAGCCGAAGAGTATGAGAAGCTCGAGTCCTAGTTGCTCCGCTACTAACCTAGCTGACTCTCTAAGTCTTTCTATGACTCGATCACGATTGACTTCTGGATAGAGTACCCTTACAGAATTCGATGATTTCTCTAGCATAGCTTATCAGCCTCTCCGCGTCCTGAGGGGTGTAGAACTCAAAAGGTGCGCCGTCGGGATGGGCGTTTGGATAGCGAGTTGGAACATATGCCTTATCCAACTCCCTAGCCATGTCATAGAACCTCTCAGGAATCGTCAAGTCCGAGGCATTTTCCGCACCATAGAATAAACTGAGTACCCGAGAACCTCCGCACCCCTAGCTTGAAACAGAGCTTTGACAGCCTTCTCGGCGGCCTGCTGAGATGAAAAACAGGCCCACTCGTGAAAACCACCTTTCGTAGCGTTCTCAGCGTTCTCAAGATCCCTAACAGCCTGCCTAAGCCAGTCTCTGCTCCGTTCCACCAAGGTCATTTCTCTATGACACCGTTCGTGGAGAGACCTAAATAAATAGAGGCGGATGGCGACTTCCACCAATGTGAATAGAGGGCTACCCGGCTCACAGCCTACATACTTCCCTTGACTATTCATCTCCGGGATCGGTTGAATCAACTGCACCCCCGAGTCAACGGCATCGCCGAGAAGGGAGAGCCGACGGCCGGCCGTATGTTCGTCGAGAAGCCTTGACCGCAGCCTGATGCCGTAGTCAATTATGGCCATTGACCTATCCAGGGTTACGAGTTTCCGTCTCGTCAAGCCGTGGTGAACTCGGGGATTCGCTGCCTTAGGCACTCGTGAGTCGTCGGTTCGTATCTTTCCAAAAAGGTTACGTATTCCTTAAACTGTTAAAGGTGTTTTCCTAGATCTAGTGTCCGAGGTTCCTTGAGATGAGCGCGTGGAAGTATAAACGCCTGATGCCAAAGGTTCTTGTCAGCAAACTGCGGCTCATACAAACGAAGGATATGATCGACCTAGTTGGAAGCCCACTCGATCGAATCCATTCACAGCTTATGAAGACGCCATACCAGAAGGAAATCTCAGAGATATCACCTCAGCAACATAACTCAGCCTCTCTGGAGGAGGCCATCCTCAAAAACTATGTCAGGACAGTTGAGGAAATTGCTCGCTGTTCTCCCAAGGATATTCGTGTTCTGCTCACTAGGATTTTGATGAAGTTTGAGACAGACTGTGTGAAGGCTATTCTTAGGACAAAGGTGGCCGGATTAGATGGTGTTCAGGCAATGAAATACATCATGCCGGCCGGGAGACTGAATGCGACCAGGTGTATGGAGATCATGAGGAATTCCAAGAATGTCCATGATGTTGTCAAGTTTCTCTCAGACTCGGAGTATGGGCGAATACTTCAGGATGCTTTGAAGGAATATGATGAGACGGGGGTAGTGTTCCCGCTAGAGATCGCAGTGGACAGACATGTCTACGGCAGAATATGGAAGGCCGCCAAGAAACTGAAGGGCTTGGATGGTAGCATCGCCAAAACGATTCTTGGTTTGGAGATTGATTCCATGAATGTCAGAGTTCTCCTAAGGTTCCGAGAAGCCCACATCAGCCAAGATCGGATAGGACAATACCTTGTTCCGGTATCGGATGTGTTCGGCCGGAAGGAGTTAGAAGACACCATACAAGCGAAAGATACCAAATCGACAATTGAGCAGTTGCTGAAGACAGCAAGCCTCAATCTAGCAAGGGACTATCGATACTTGCTGACAGAACTGATGAAAGAGTACGAGGCTCACAAGTCATTGTCACATCTGGAAACGACCCTCGACAGAGGACTTCTCAAGACAAGCTTGAGAATGCTAAGACGATACACCCCCTTTTTCAACATCGGATTCGTCCTAGCGTTTCTGAACTTGAAATGGTTCGAGCTGCGAAATCTAAGAACGATCGTAAAAGGAGCCGAAGAGAAAATGCCGTCGGCTCGGACAAAGGAATTGCTTATACTTCCGTCCTAGCTAACACCTGTGTCTGTCGTCTCGACAGAGCCAGCGGAGTATCGGACTCGAATTCCGGATCTACGTTTTTCAACCCATTCCCTTAGCGCCGAACCTCTGTCGACTGGATCCAAAGATCTGAGGTCGAAAAGGGACGGCGGAAACTTCGATGCTCGAGACAGGCGAGCCTTTCGCGATTGTTCTTCAAGCTTGTTTTGAAGCTCTAATAACGCAGCGAATAACGCAGCGCGAACTCTCTGCGCCATTGATGCCAACCATTGGCTCGCGGCTGCAATCGAAAAACGTCTCCTGTAATCTGTTTCGCGTTTGCTCTCGCCATGTAGATGTTTTAGGATATTCTGTCGTTTCAGCTCTCTAACGAAACTCTTCACTTGACTGTGAATCTGGAGTCTTGTGGATCTTTCTTTTGTGGATTTCAGTTCTCTCCTTAGTCTCTCAAGTTCCTTTCCGAGTTTGATGGACTTGGAAAGATAGGGGTAGCGCGCGGCCAGAGCATGATATTCAGGTGTCTCTTCTATTGCCGCCTGAGGCGCTATTCTCATGAGCTTCTCATAGTATGAGTAATACTGATCTTTTTCTTTCATGAGTCCCACTGAGCGGGCGTTCATATGGTGCCAATGACCATGAACGCTATTAGTAAGCCGTAGATTGCGAGAGCTTCTGATAGGACTACTCCGATGACGTTCGATGAATACGTCTCGGGCCTTTCGGCAGTAGCTCCAATCAATGAGGATCCAGCATAGCTGATTCCTGCCCCCGCCGCACCTGTTCCAACAGCGATGATTATGCCCGCCATCAGGCCTTTGCTTGCAGCTTCCATGGTCTTGATAGAAGGTAGCTTTGATATCAGCATGAAAGCGATCAGCAATCCATAGATGGCCAATGCCTCTCCAAGAACAACGGTGATAATCAATCTGCTGAGTAGCTCAGGCTTTTCTGTTCCGACTCCGGCCATGGCGGTTCCGCAAATTATGATGGTAACGGCAGCTGAGATCGTCGGCACACCGATTGCCAACAATATGGCGATCAGACCAGTGAAATTTGGGTCCAGCATCCAGATCACTCCTTAGGGGTCCTTATGTGAATTTGAATGGTTTAAAAGGAATTCCCTCGCCCGAGTAGAATTTGGAGAACCATTCGATCCAGTGGAGACGGAGCGTATGCACAAAGACAATCAATCCTTCTATGATCATCACGAGTATGGTTCCGGTTGCTATGATCGGGATACTTGTAAGTGGAAAGTGGCCATGCTCCACTCCACCCAGTACCAAGAACAAGTAGTTCATTACGCTGTGGACAAGACAGAGAGCCATCAGCCTTGCATAGGAGAGGGTATGGCTTAGAGTCTCAGCGAACACCTCCACACCGAATCCTATGCCTTCCATGAAGCCCTCGGCAATCCCCGTGAACAAGACCAAGAGGATCAGTGGCACTATGATCAGTGCTGCGAGCATCATACCGCCTTCAGCGAACCATCTGGAAATGCTTGATATTCCACCCCAGTACGACCACATGAAGAGTCCGCCCCAAAGAAGCCAGAGCCAAGAAATCGGTATCGGCGCACGCTTGAACTCATGCTCTCTGAGGTTGTTCACGAGTTTCAGAATCAAGCCAAGGCTTATGTGGAGTACACCTGCCAAGATGGCGAACCTTATCATTTTCATAGGCTCATGCATGGGCTCAAATCCTCCAATGTAGAACGGCCCGATCTTCGCCAGTTTTATCGGATGCAGAAGCCCCGACGGACCGAAGAACTCACCGAAGATGAACCCCCAGAACATAGCAGATAACCCTAGGAGCACGAACATCTCACCGCTGATGAGAAAATATCGCACTATGTCACCCACCTTCTCTGGCTTGATCTTTCTCTTGACGTAGGCTAGAAGAGCTCCGATCACCACGAACAGAGCGCCCTGTCCGACGTCAGCGAACATTATTCCGAAAAGCATCGGAAATGTTACTGCCATGATTTTGACTGGATTAACTTCGTGTGCTGATGGAAATCCGGAAGAATACGCCAATTTCTCAAATGCTTGCAGGAAGCTTGGAACTGGCTTGAGTGTGACTGGCTGTTTTTCCTCGTGGCCGGCAGGCTCTTCTGTGACTACACAGTTACCTTCGGTCGCGCTCCTTATCCGCTCCGTAGCCTCTCTCAAATGGTCATCTAGCACCCAAGCCTCGAAATAGATGGTTTTGGCAGTTCTTGCGAACTTTCCCTCGACCTCAGCTACTTGTTTTTCTGTTTCCGCAGTTTCCTGCAGAGTCAATAGACCCTCCTTTATCTCACCGAGTTTTTGTCTCTCCTCCACGGATCGTCTCTCCATCTCGACAGCTCTTTTGAATTCCAAGAGTTTCCTTCCAATTTCAGTTGTCTCGTCAATGGACATCGAGCCTATTCTGTCAAGAAGGAGCATACGATCTAATGTCGCTGAGGACTTTGCGAGGGATTCGATGGGCAACTCTGCCAGTCTCTTCTCGATGTCAGCAAGCACTTCTTCGGTTCGTCCTTGTGCGAACTCAGCCTTTTCGCCAGGCACAACTGCTGCTTGAAGGTTCAAGGTCTTCAAAGAGACATCAATCTTGGAGAGCAGTTCAGAGCACTTGGACATAATCTGAGTTGACACAGTGCATGGAATCAGCGCTCCTTTCCACTGGTCGAGTTTTTCGCGCATGTCGACGAACTGCACAATACCGGCCTCGCCCAAGGATCTAGTCACATCATCCACATCGTCTTCGAAGATGATTGCAGTTAGCTTTCGCATCTCAGCCATGTTGGTCTCCTTCGGACTTGGAAGCAACGAAACCCTTTAAATGCATCGTCCAAATTTAAAGCTAATCAAGGTGCACGTCACGCCGAAGACTCTCGAATTCATTGTGGACAAGGAAAACGAAGCTGAAAAGATAGCTAGGGAGGCAAAAACTGAATCAGCGAGGATTGAGGAGGAAGCTGAGGCAAAGTCACAGAAAGTCTATGCAGAAGCCTATGAGCAAGCCGTTGCAGAAGCTGAGCGAAAGGCCAACGAACTGAAGAGGAATGCGAAAGAGGAAGCTGATCGTGAGGTGAAACAGATACTGCAACAGGCGCAGAATCATATGGAAGAGATTCGAGCAAAAGCCAAGAACCGCTTTGAAGCCGCTGTTACTGCAACCTTGAGTGAGTTCTGTTTCGAGTAGGTGACTCCATGGAGCCTGAAGTGCAGAGAATGGCCGATCTGATTCTGGTAGCCGCCAGGCAGAACGCAGAAGCCGTAATCCTAGAGGCACGAAAGTCTGCTGAGATGAAGCTCGAAAAGCAGAGAGAACTTAGCCGTTGAAGTGCAGCGGAAAGAGTTTCCTACCCTTTGGCGAGGGCCAGAAACGAGGCTGACACTGTCCGAGGAATGGTGATTTCGGATGCGAGAAGAAAAGCGGGCTGGGTGGTCTTGTCGGAGAAGGAACGACTAATAGGAAATGTGCTGGATGAGGCGAGGGCTCGACTGGTCTCAATGACAAACATGAAGAGGTACACATTGGAGCTGGAAAAGACGATCGTTGACGCAGGAACAGCTTTGGGCGGAGGAAAGCTGGAAGTCATGTTGAACGAACGGCCGACCGGTTGATCTTTCCACTCCTTCAACAAGCTTAGCCTGCGACTTGGCGGGTATCCAGCCGGTCACCCTTGCCTCTCCTTTCGGGTGTGGAGGAAGTCTCGCCACACTAACACATAGATCTAGGTCTTCGAACGTTGACAGGGTCTTCATAAGGTCGCTGAAATAGTTCCTGTCCAGCAGCCAAAGATCAAGCCGTTTCATTCTCAGAGGGCAGATGGACATACGCATTCTTCCAGCGGCTCGTAGGCGCCAGTATATCCACCGGGGTACAATATATGCGTTAGACTGTTTGCAAGGTGTCACGAGTTCGAATAAGAATACTCTCTAGTCATAGCAATGGAATTTGTCAATTCAACAGTCAACGTGTCGGAGATAAGGCACCGCGTCTGCATGACCACGCGCGCCAGTTCCTTGCAATATTACAATTTCCCTGTTAATTTCATGAGGCTTACTGGTGACCGCATCAAGGCTGGATATCCAAGCAGATGAGCAGATAATGCGACCATGATACTCCTCTTGGCGTTTGAGTACTTGATAGATGGAGACAAGCATCTTACGGGCAACAGCAGTGATCGCCTTTTGATGGCCGCATCTAGCGGCGACGCGTAGGCAGAAGCCTTGCAGCTTCGGATCGAAGCGTGACGCATGACTCGAAAAGGAGAGAATGCCTGAAAAGGCAAGGGTCGTGAACCTCTACAGAAGCATAGTTGTCCATGTCCAAACCACAGCAAAACGAGAACCCTACCTCTTCTCAATAGGAGACGCAGCGGAGGAAGTCATCAAGAGATTCCAGGAGAGACAGATGGAGACCAAGGAAGCTCTCAAGAAGCTGATGGATCTAGCCAAGAAGATCGCAAGCTCTGAAGCAGAGAGGAATTCAGCGTATTCTGGTCTTTGCGAGAGAACAACGTCGCTGACGATATTGTTAGCTTGTCACGAGAGATAGTCAAGCTCTTGGACGACAACAAGACTTGGCCTCTGGATAGGAAGAAGGAGATGGAAATAAGAAAGGGAGTCTACAAGCTTTTGCTCAAGAAGGCACCACATGACAGACTCGCTACTATCGTCAACTTGCTCTTGGAAATCCACAGAAGGATGATTGCAGCATGAGGATCAAAATCAAGAAAGAGAAGCGGATGTCTATAGCCTATCAGCTTTCTCCATATGAGCTTACCGTAGCAGTGCCCGACAGCATATCCACAAGCGTAGTAGGAATGTTGGAATCAGCGGGTCCGAATTCAACAGCCGACTTGGGAAGCCCAATATCACTTGAAGCGGCTCAATCTGACTTGTGCCGTCCTAGCTTATTCCGGCACCGAGAATTGGAGCTATGCCGCAGTCGGGTGGTAGGGGTTCTTGCCTATATAGGGATGGTTGCCTAAGCTTCTTCTTGCATGGGTTTGAAGCGTCTGTTGAGCCAGTCCGCGAATACGGGGTCAGCGATTCTATATTGGGCTTTCATTGGTCTCTCGATTATTCCGTAGTTCATTAGAGTGGTTAGTGTCTTGGATATGTTGAAGATGGGTTTTCTCACCTCTCGGGCTACTTGGCTGGGTTGGATGCTGCCTGTGGCTAGCGCCAGGAGGATTTCGCGTTCGAGCGGGGACAGCGTAGTGAAGTAGTTCTCGAATTCTCCGTCCAGGCTTAGAATCATGTCTTCGTAGGCTTTGTCGATGAGCTCCTCAGTTATTGAGCCTCCCTCGCCTGCTGTCAGGTAGAGTTCCATGCCTAGGCGTTGGACGTAGTCCGGGTAGCCTCCGCAGTACGTGGCTATCCTGTCTATCTGTGAGGAGTCTGGATGTATGCGGGCCGTCGCAAACCTCTTTTTCAGGAACTTCTTCACTGTCTGTTCGCTCAGTTTCTTGACTGGGATCTCCACGAGTTGCCTGTAGAACGGTGAACGGCGGTCATAGACTAGGTTTCGCATGATTGTTGTGGCTGAACCCGCTAAGACGTAGCAGACCCTTTTCTGTGATTGGATGATTGTGCGGATCCTCTTCAGCGTATCATCGCCCCATCGTATGATGTCTTGGAATTCGTCCAGCATGACGACGAAG
>JALHTG010000107.1 GCA_022865705.1 Candidatus Bathyarchaeota archaeon
GATAATGATGGATCGGATCCAAGGCTTCCTCAACGGCATGAAGCCCCAGGACCGACGAGTCATCGTTGACAAGATACAGCGAACCGTGATCTGGTTTAGGAACGGCAGCCAAATGGTCGCACTTCCTTGTTCACCTAACCTACTGCGCGGGTACACGGCCTACCAAGTGCTGGCTGACGAGGCGGCATTCTTCCGAGACGACGAGATCATCTTCTACAACGTTCTATATCCGATGCTTGCGACCACGAACGGTACCCTGATCGCCTCCTCCACGCCGTGGGCCACGAAATCCGTCTTCCATCAGATGTGCATGGATCCGAAGCTGGAAAGCACTTGGTCCCGTCATCATGTGACTTGGCGCGATGTTGTTGCGGCCGGACTCATGACGCAGGAATTCATTGATGAGATGCGTCAGGTCTCACCGCCGGAACGTTTCATCAGGGAGTTTGAGGCTGAGTTCAGCGAAGACGTGGACGCCTACGTGCCGCAGGAGCTGATTGCTTCTTGCATCTGGACCGACGCGTGGCACGGTCTCAACCCGCGCCAGATCTACTACGCTTTCGAGTCCACACCTAGAGGACTGTTCAGCGTCGGCATCGACCTAGGTGAGATCCACGACCATTCCGTTGTCTCGGTTGTTGAGAGATGGAACAGTCGCATTGGCCTGGTTCACTGCCACCAGTTCCCACTGAAGACACCGTACGCCACAGTGATTGGTTACGTGAAGGTGCTGTGCGACCGGTTCCAGTCGATTGAGAAGATCCTTGTTGACGCGACTCGAGAGAGCTATGTTGTCAAAGACATGCAGTCGGCTGGAATCGCTCAGGTCTCACCCGTCACCTTCAGCATGCAGTCGAAGCAGGAAATCGCCAATTACCTGAAGGAGCAGATGCAGCTCAAAACCTTCGCATTGCCGTACGATCCTGACGTCATCGCGGAATTGAACTTGGAGAAGTTCGAACTCACCAAGGACGGCAACATCAAATTCTATCATGACGAAGGAACGCACGACGACCGGTTCTGGTCAATCGCCCTAGCCGTCTACGCTTCTCGAGAGAGCGAGAAGCCAGCCTTCATCTCGATCCGGAAACGCTAGCCTCGACCCCTCCTTCTGGCCTTCACTGAGAAGAGCAGTATTCCCAGACCTGCAAGAACCGACAATTGAATGAACCATTCTGTGACTTCTCGAATCGGCACCAAGGAGAACGTCAAATCTGTCCAACTGCCAGCAACAATCAGATGGAAACCCCTACCCCTCGGCCGGCCGATCCGTCATCCATGATAACAGTTGCGCGCGCGCTAAATCAGCCGTAGCCAAACCGCTGCTCGTATTCCTTATGACTCATTTCGTTCAGAATCCAAGCGAATACGGGACCATCTCCGACTTTCATAATCGAATAGATCAGTCGCCGACCACCATCAATCACGTAATGTCGCAAATTGTTTAGGCCTAGATCGCGTGCATATCCACGGTACAGTTTGGGCCAACGATCACGCGCAATAATCTCTCCCGCGGTCAAGTTGTCCTTTAGCACGTCTTTGGCCTTGTCAATGTTTCCTGCTATCTGTCTTCTTCGAATACTTTTGAGTTCTTCAGCCTTTCGTGATATTCCGCGAACTTCGGATGGGCTCTTACCTCATAACAGGGCTGTCCGCCAGCAGCTTGAGAAGCTTCGGGTTGTCCGTGAATACCCAAGTAACAGACCCGTCCTCACCGAGAAATATCTTATTTGATGCCTCCAAGTACGTTAGAATACTTATCAATGTTGAATATTCTATTTTCCTAGGGAGGGCCTGCATCAATGCATATTTGGAGCGAAAGACACCCTCTTCTCTGATGCAACGTTCAACCATAAGAATAGTCTCTTGTCTGGGGCTATGGTTGTGATGATGTGTTTGCTGTGTGACCTGCATCGCAATCACTCATGTATACATGTATACGTGATATATGAATATATCTGAGATGTTCTAGCGCGCGCATAAGATATAGCGCAGGGATGAAGAATGGAGAAAGAAAGATGGAGAGAACAGTTCCGAGTGGAAGAGGTTAGCCGAGAAAAGGAACTCAAAACAGAGATCCATGAGGCGCACGATGTTGCATCTCATCATCCATGATTCAAGAGGACAGCTTTGCTGAATACTTTAGGTTTGTCTTTTCGGGGTCTTGATGCGAAAACGGTTGGTGGTGTTCTAGGCAACTCTTGTTGATCTGTGAGGCTAGGGACATGACTCCGGTTCGGTCGTTGATCTGAAGGAAAAAGCCCATTTTGCGTCTGCCATTTCAAATTCATTCCGTTCTGCGCTGTTTGCTGGCAGTTGTCTAGTGCGTGCGCTAAACGCGAAAGCCTGATGGTGTGAAGCCTGTCTCTATCTTGAGATGTCAGCTTCTAGCAGATTTAGTCCTACGTAGTCGGCGTGAGGCCAAGAGTCCGAGCGTCGTTGTCGCTGACGCACCGACCAGAAGGTACAGGATCCAATGTGCTGACCACGTTGGTGTCACCTCACTCTGTGTGGGTATGGTTTCTTCTCTTAGGGTCTCCCGATATTGTCGCGCAGTCATGAACCTGTATTTTCGGCTATTCTTCAGTATCTTCAGGGTCTTGGACAATTCGACAAGTTTGTTCTTGGTGTCAATCTCGAGATCATGGATATAGTACACGACAATAACGACTGTATTGCCTTTTTTGCTTGTTTCTTGATCAACTCCAGCGATTATTTGCTGTGGTTGTTTGAGTGTCGTGGTGCGATAGACAAAGTTGTATCGCGCGGTCCGCTCGTTCTCGACTGTTAGCGATACCCAGGAATTCATGATCAGCAACTTGTCTGAATGCAAGTCCTCGTAAAGGTCCAAGAAGATTTTGAGATCCAGATCCTCTGCGGCTTTTATGGTTGTTACGTCTGCAGATCCAAAAGGGGGAATAAACGTAACGGGCTTGATCCCGATAGAAGTCAAGGCTACGAGTCCTTTCTGAATGATCTCTTTTTGTTCTTCGTAGCTTTTGCCTTTGAGGTCTGCATGGGCATATCCGTGTTGGCCTATTTCGAAAAGATCAGATTCGTTTTCGTTCATTCTTTTGAGCAGGTTAGGTAAATATCCGCCACCTACATTCGGATTGTCTAAATTGTTGGGGATTACTCCGAAAATCATAGGCATTTTCTCTTCCATGTGTAGGTTTATCAGATCAACAGATACGGATTCAAGCCAATCCGCCTGCACATCATCTAAATAGAACATCAATATTGGCTGGTTACAGAAGACATCTTCAGTGTGAATTATGTATCGGGTATTTGGGACGGCAGCCATGATTCTTTCATAGGATGCTACTGGGGGAACGCTTGATGAATAACCGGTGTAGATGCCTATGGAACTGTAGTGTTTAGCGAGTTCCTTGTATCGGTTAAGAAGGTTGGCCTGGGTATCATCTTCTCCATCGAATAGTATTACAAGATCAGTTGCGTCTTGTGGAAAATGTGTGTAGTCTCTATAATACGTTAGGAACAGTTTGAAGCTAGGACTGTAGCTTCTAATTTCGTTCAGCCACGTGTCTCTTTCTTCATTGCTTGCATAGCTGGGCCTCCCGCTCTCCTTCCATTCCAAATCGATGTTAACGCCTATGATGCTGTCGTGTTGGCCATACCGTGAGAGTAGAATTCTCACTATTTGTGTTACGTCTGCTCTAGAAGGTTGGATGGATAGTATGACCTTTAGCCCTTCCAAATCGAATTTGCTTAGATAGGGTTCTGCTAGGTCGGTTTTGCTGGAGCTACACAGGTATGACGTGTTCTTAAGGGGGAAGGGCAACATGACGAGACCATTGATGTCTATCTGTGCGACAACCAGATCTATTACTCCGTTCTTGCCTCCGAATTTGTGGGCAGCCTCCGACCAGTCTTCAACTGGTCTTGAGAAATCGAAGTTGTTCCAGACTCCTCCTGAACAGTCTACTTGAAAAGTGTAGTATGCTTCGTGAACCGCGGAAACCGCGATCATCAGTAGAAGAATGAATAATGAAAATTCAACCCGCTTGTTCATGTTCATTTCACCGTGATGGTGCGCGGGCCGAATCTGATTCGAGCACCTCTCCTGGAGAGGTGACAGATGTAGATGTGGGCTGCCACTATAGCTTTCATTGTGCAGTATACTATGCTGTAAGGTAGTAGCATTGCCAGAAGCTTCTTTTCTCCCTTGAAGAAGAATGCGGTAAACAGGATGAACAACACGATCGGAGTCACGACATAGGCCACGCTGCGCAGCAATATCATCGCAAGGTTGCTATAGGTTGAGAGGAAAAAGGGAAGCAACAGCATCAGTACGAGTGAAAAAGTGCTGGTCATGAAGCCCGAGTAGTTCAGGATCATCCACGGATTCCTCTTTGTCCACGGGTTGTGCATTTTCCACAATTGAAGAGAGCCATGCCACCACCTCTGTCTTTGGTTGAACCAGCTCCTGATAGAATGAGGGGCGTTTGTGTAGGCTCTTGCTTGAGGCTCTCGAACCACTTTCATACCTTTCTTCAGAACCTGAATTGTAAAGTCCGAGTCCTCTATGACGGATTTGTCACTAAACATGATTTCTTTGGTGACTTCTCGTCTAGTGGCGAAAAGAGGACCAGGGCAGACAAGAACGTTCCCGCTTGCGCTTTGAAGGCAACGGATGATTTCCTGTTCAAGGCGGTACTCGATCATTTGAAAGTAGGTTAGTAAGCGGTTCTTACCATCGGCCTTATTGATGAAAACGTTTCCAGCGACCGCTCCTACATCTTCTCGCTCTTCGAGACGTCTTACAAGCGAACTCACGGCGTTCCTTGACATCTGGGAGTCGGAATCCGAGAATACCAGAATGTTCCCGTTTGCACTTTTTATCGCGGTATTCAATGCGTTGGCCTTGCCGATGTTGGCTTTCAGATCTATCAGCTTCACAGGATATTTCGAAGCAATCTCAGCGGTCCTGTCAGTTGAGCCATCGTTTACAACGATGATCTCCATCTCATAATCAAAATCCTGTTTTTGAATTGCTTCGATACACTTAGCGATGTTTCTTTCTTCATTGTAGGCTGGAACGATAATTGAAGCGCACGGCGTCGCTTTGCGGTATGAAATATGTGAAAGATGGTCTTCATCAGGATTGTTTTTCTTATCTATTTCAGAAGTAAAGCGCCACAGAACGGAGAAGGAGAGAGGAAAAAACGCGGTTACGAAGTAGAAGAGCCAATAGAACTCCATAACACTATTCACACTCACGCCGAGGATTGCTGGGTTTCCTCCTGTCCAGGTTCCTAATGGAATGACGCCGTAGGCCAGAAGTCCCACCGAAGCATGGTCCAACAATGCAGCTAGATCGTAGATCTTCTCAGCTGGAGTGTTAACTTCGATATCATCCACTCTGACCGTGATGCTAGATTCGTTACTCTGCTCAAGGTAGTCATAGACCAGTCTATTTAGGAATGGGTTCCAATCCTGTACATGTAGAACGATAGTTGTCGGCTGTTCGTCTTTGATTCGGTTATATTCCTCTTCGAATCGAGGATCGCTGAAGCTCTTCATATCACGCCACCCCCAGCCGTAGCTTCCGAGGCGATATTCACTTACATTCAAGCTTGGCAGGCTTGTTGCGATTCCTGTGCTCTCTATCGCCGCTATTACTGATGGAGGAAGGTCGGAGGTCAAGACGTACGGTGACAAGAAGGCCACTGGAACGAGACCTGCTTCATGAAAAAGCCGAAGGGCTTTTTCTACATCTTCTCTAGCTTGTGTCGGAGTGACGTATGAAAAATCTTGATGCCTCCACCCATGGATGCAGATACAAACTCCTCTGCTTTGCACATCCTTTAGCGCCCTAAGGAGCTCCGGTTCGTTAAGGATTGTGATGCTGCCAAATGTGGTGTCATTGAAATGATTAATCGCCAAGGGTAAGGCAAAGCCCAATGTAACTGTCAGAGAAGCAGCCAGCACTATGGCGAGTATCTTGGCGTTCATTTGCAGACACAGGCGCCCATCAAGAGAGATCACACGACTCGGAAACAAGAGCGAGGAATAAAGTTAGCGCGCGTTCTAGGATCGTTTACGTGTGCACATAAACAGCGCGCACCATGAGCAACGCAGAGACACAACAGTCACAGCCAAGTCCCTCTAAGAAACATGTCAGCAATCCTTAAGCATCTGTTTCAAATGCTCAATGAAGGAGTCCGTTTGGACGTGATCTCGTCCGAATCTGGTCGAGGGGATTTGCTATTCACCGTAACATAGTGGTCTTGCTGCTCTGCGTGATCATAGTATCTGGTATAGGCCTTAACGTATTCTGGCATGTCGGAGCGCCAAATTCAGCATCTGTGAGTACGCACGCTATGATTACGACCGCTTCTTCTGTTGAGAGTTTGCGTGACTGGCGGAGCTGTGCCGAAGTCGCCTGGAGATATTTTCGACCCGGTATAGGTGTCAATCCTAAGACAGGCATCAACAGGGCGAAGCTTGACTGGGATGCCTCCACCAGCTGGGACACAGGGGCCTACATAGTTGCCACGATAGAGGCTCATCGGCTCGGGCTGGTTGAGAGCAACGGTGCTTGGGGCTTCAGAGACAGGATGAACATGATCCTCCGACACCTCTTGACACGTGAGTTAGGCACCAACCGTGGCGTCTCGAATTGGCCGTATTGGGCTTATTACTGGGATGGCCGTCCGTACTATAATCCCGTATATCTTTACGCTGATCCGTCGGATTCTGGCCGGCTACTTTATGCTCTGGATCTTCTCCGGACGTATGATTCTATTTTTCGGAGCCAAGTAGAAGAAGTGTTTCAGCGATACAAGGCCGCGTACGACTTGCTCTCAACGGAAGTTGATCGTCATCTCAACTATTATGGAGTTTTGGAGGCCGTTGGCTTCACGGCCTTCGGCTACAACAAATCCTATGTCATTTCTGCTTTTGAGAATTGGAATGGGCCATTTGTGACTCTTGAAGGCCAAATTCTTCCACAAGTAGATACAACAGCGGAGCCCACTCTTCACGGAGTCCTCGAGCTTGGGCTGGGTGGCAAGTTCTTCGAGTACACCAGGAGGATCTATGAGGCGCAGAAGGCTCGATGGGAGAGGACGGGTAAGCTTTCGGGGTGGAGTGAAGGTTGTCACCCTGAGCACGAATACGTTTACGAGTGGATAATTGATGGGGGAGGGGGGACTTGGCTGATCAAGAAGCATGACGGCACACCGATAAACATAGAGCGATCCCGCACGCTCCCTTTGATGTACACGAAGGTTGCGTTCGCCTATCTCGCCATATTCAGCGACAATTCGTACACTTCCTCTCTCTTCAAAGCGGTCAGCGGGTTGGAGCACAGTGAATACGGGTTTGGGGAAGCAACATTTGAAAACGGTGAATCAGCAATCGTTCTCTGGGAAAAGAATATCGAGGGTTTCTACAGTCAGAACACAAATCAAATAGTTCTCAGCGCGGCAAGATACGCCCTCTTGCATGCGTAGAACTGGGT
Source organism: Candidatus Bathyarchaeota archaeon (assembly GCA_022865705.1). GTDB lineage: Archaea > Thermoproteota > Bathyarchaeia > 40CM-2-53-6 > JALHTG01 > JALHTG01. The sequence continues at coordinate 7,487 of JALHTG010000107.1, forward strand.
CTGACTGATCAACTCAAACAAACAGGCTAGTTAGTTGATGTCTGGCAGCAGCATGTGGCTCAGTCAACTTGGACGTCTTGCTCTCAAGTGCGCTATGCACGATGTCTAGAGGCCTATTATCCTCAGTCCCAGTATCCTTCGGAAGTCTTCGTCGAACGTCGCTAGATTCGGTATGCCGTTTGTCTTGCAGGCGGCTATGGTTGTGCAATCAGTGAAGCTGAGGTGCGGTTTCTGCTGGTCCTTGAAGATCTTCCATGCTTGCTGGAAGGTCTGTTCGTCGATTCGCAGAAGAACATTGGCTTCTAGAAGTCTGTCGCCTGACTCAGCTATTCTGGTGAGATTCTTGGTCTTAATTGTCATGACTGTTATGGTTTCATCGAATATGTAATCTGTGATGGCAGGGGTTCCATACTTTTCTTTGACTATATCTTCCACGATCTTAAGCGCCTTGTTATGGTTCTGGTCGACTTTGTTTGAGTAGGCGATTATCAGGCTGGAATCGAGGAGTATCAAGGCTTTTCCTCATAGAGGATCTTGTCTATCTTGGTGCTGGTTCGCTCGGTGCCTTCGCCCCAGTTGAAAGGCTTCACGTCAAGAAGGCTTGCCCTGCGCTTCGTGGGCCTTTGTCTCATCCATGTCTCCATTGCCTGCGCAACCGCCTGGCCAACCTTCATGCCTTCCTCTATCGCTTTTGCCTTGAACCTTCTGAAGACTGACTCGTCGAGTCCCCTTATGGTGACATTCATACTAATCACCAGTAGCATACTTGTTTGACAAGTACTTAATGTTGTCAGGAGATCTTGAATTTGGAGGGGATTAGAAGAAGACCAGGAGAAGCGCGCGCTGTAAGTGAGAACGGGAAAGGGTGCGTGCAAGAACTACACTCTATCCTTTTTGAGTCGTTGCGAAAGAAAACTCACTCGCTTCCCGGACAATACTGTCGAAAACGAATATCTCAATTTCCCTAAGAGAAGGGGGAGTTTAGGTCTCTTGAGAGGGGACCTTTTACTTTCTTCTGCGCCGTAGTATGACGAGAGACGCTGCTAGCGAGAATGCTAGGACTGCTACTGTAGATAGTGAGAACTCTGGGATGGGTACGTTCGCACGCTCTAGTGGTACGTTCCTGGATCCGAGGCCTCCGTCAGTGACGAAGACTGGGACCTTCGGGCTTACGTATCCACCGTGCGTTATGGTCATGCTGAGCTGTTCGCTCGGCAGATATGCGAAGTATCGTCCGTCAAGGGTTGGCACACGCTCGACGACTTTGCCGTCGGCTCCGGTGAACGTGACTCCGGCCCAGGATGTTGGCCGCCAGTCGTCACACCATGTGTACCCTACCACTTGGCCAGCCGTGCTTCCTCGCACGTCAAGCTCGAAGTACAGTGAGGCTTCTCCACCGAGGTGCATGCCTGGGATTGTTATCGCGTAGTTGAGTGCCCAGGGTCCTAGGTGGTTCTCAGGTATGTACTTCGGCGACTCACCGTAGAGTCCTCCCAATGGCATTGGGAAGAATGACTTCCAGTTGTACCATGGGACAACATCCACTTCGAGTCGATACGCACCATTGTAGTTCGGAGCGGCATCTATGCCGTACGGTGCTGTGACTTTCGAGCTGCCGTATCCCGTCCATGCCAGATCGAAAGCTGAGTCTGTTGAGGCGTCGTACCACCAGTATCGTAGATCTGGTGTACCGCAGATGCTGAACTGAAGCGTTGTGGTTACTTTCGGCACGTAGTTGAGCTCCTTGTCGTTGATGGGGCTCGTCGCGTGAGTGTATGCAGTTTTCACGGTGAAGTCGGTCTGCTGTGATGTTATGCCTGTGGCCTTGTCGTAGTTCAGGTATCCGTGCCATGGGTCAGATGTCAAGTATTCGCCGACAAGTACGTTCATGTCGTTGAATACTCGGACTCTCATCGATGCGTTCCAGTGGAAGTCCTCATAGATCGATTCATGCTTGAACTTCATCGTCACTGGAATCTGGGCTCCTTCAGTCAGCTTGATCAGAATGTCCGCCATTGCGCCTCGTGTAGCGTAGACCTGAACGGGCTTCTTCTGAACGTAGCCGTACGCGAAGGCTTTCAGCTCGTAGAGTCCCGTGTCCCAGAAGTAGTTGCCGACTATGTGCGTGTCGTCGGCCCAATCCGTGATGTTGAGGGCGACTGGCTTGTATGACTTCTCGGTCCATGTCCACATGAGGCCGACCAGTTTGCCGTCTTTGTAGACTCCGACGTATACGACGTCGTTGTCATACTTCCATTTCTGGTCGACGGTTGGATGCTCCCAGTCCTTGGCGAATATGGTCACGTTGAAGCGGACTCCTCTGTAGACATGGTTGCTCACTTCGATTGTGGTTCCGCATAAGCCCAGTGATACCCAGAACTCGCTCGGGTCCTGGACGAAGCCTACAACAACGTCGCACACCTTGTAGTCACCAGCAGGGAAGCCGTAGCTTCTTCCGTCGTAGCCACCCTGGTCTCGGCCCCTGAGAGTCACAGTTGCCGGCCCTGTGCTAAAGTACTTGCTTTCGGAGTATGGCCAATAAAATCCTGCTGCGTCAACTACGTAGACGTTGACCTCCGTGGACCCCCATTTGTGGTGTGGGCTCTTTGGAAGCGTTGTTAGCTCTGTGAGTGTTCCTGGGACATCGTGGAAGTGTATCGTCTTCACGATGATGCTGCCTCTCCTCAAGTCGAATGGAACATTGATGTCTCCTGGGAACTCCGATGGAGCTATCACGAATGTAGCGTGTTCAAAGGTTACTCCGTCAGGCTGGTTCTGCACGTATTGCAGAGTCCAGGCTCTAGTGTAGTATTGGCCAGCTGGCAGACCGTTGACCCATGTTGCGTTGTACTCTGGAACCATTCCAGACCAGTCGCTTGGCGCACCGTACTTGCCCTGATCACCGAACTTCCATGTGAAGTAGGTGAGAGAGGAAGAGGTGAGCCAGCTCTGCTTGGGTCCAACACCCATCGGGTCGTGGCCTATCTTGGCGTTCGCACTGTCGTAGCCTACCTCAGTGTAGCCCTTCCCTAAGTACGGGAAGTACCATGGGAACTGGATTGTGGCAGTGTCACCGTAGCTGGGCGTGCAATACTTCCCAGCATAGCCTGCAGTCGTGCTCCACATCTGGTTGATCACGTACGTGGGCTCGCCTAGAGTCTTCGGGTCTCCCCAAGGCGACCAGGTGACTGGCATCTTCGCCGTCTTTGTGATACTGGTTTCGTATGCTTTGGTTATGTCTTCTGCCAACGCCGTGAACCTGTTCGATGGCTTGACAGCCGCAACCTCCGCTGCAGTCGTCTTGGTCGCCGCATAGATCTCTATCTTCACGCCTTGGGCCGCGCCCCATTGGACCTCTCCTTCACCACACTTTGAGTAAACCGTGCCGTGGACCACAGCTCCAGGGATCAAATACCCATCGATGTGATAGGATTGACCCTTCTGGATCTTCACTCCGCTAGCGATCTTCATCTCAGGGTAGCCTGCGCATGAGGCATAGATATCGTAGGTACCAGGTGCCACTCCTTCAATCTCATAGTGGCCTTTCGCGGTCTGGTTGAAGTATCCTCTAGCCTCCACAGGCTTGCCTAGCGACTTCCCGGTGTACGGGTCGTCAGCTATGCCTACAGCTCTGACCCTGCCTGACAAAGTCACGTTCTGGCCGTAAAGCGTAGTGTTCCAGCCACCGAACTTGATGAAGCCCGTGATGATGGCAGGATCAACCTCGCCTTTCACCGCCAGAACCGGCCAGTTCCGAATGTCCATGAACTCGAAGTACTGCGAGCCGTCAATCCAGTATTGGGAGGCTCCGTACGCGGTGTTCACGGTCATGTTCGTAGTCTTGAATCCTACCTTGAAGAAGTAGCGTCCAGAGACCGCTGGCGCGACCACATCGTTCAGGGCCAGATAGTACCACTCGCCCGCATCGGTGAAGTTCATGCAACGTGGATAGTAGAAGATATGATCAGTCTGAGCGGGATCCTTCTGAATGTTGTTGAAATAGTAACCTCGGTCTGCATGGACCCTGACACAGGTCCAGCCAGGCGCATACATGCTGGTCCAGTAGTCGATGTAGCCGTCTCCTTTGCTGTAAATGTCTCTGTCCAGTTCGCCTCTCTTCACTTGGATTGCGTCGTAGTTATTCGTCCACGACGCCACTACTTTCTTGGCTGCGATTCCCGTGAACTCTGGTGGAATCCAGAGCCACATCTCCGTGTAGTTGCCGTAGAAGCCACCCGTCGCGTTGAAGGCGAAGACCAGATCACCGCGCGAGTTTGGCTTACTATCAGGGCCAAGTTCAAGCGGCAATCCTTCAACGGTCGGGTTGCCCCACCAGGTCGTGGTGAAGGGTGTACCCGGCTTGATCGTGTTCGCCAATATCGCTCCGAAGGGCGCGTAGTTGTTCGCGTCTAGCTGGTACCATCCCGGCGGATAGAAACCCGTACTGTAAGGAGCAGAGAGCCCAGTGTAACCTGAGCCCTTTGTTCCTGGGTTTCCTCCGGGGTACGGTGATTGGTAGCCTGGATACTCAGGCTTTGAAAGGCCAGTGAGAGCTGAAGTATAGCCCACACCCGGCCAAACATATCCAACCACGCCAGCCACGTGTGGGTCAAAGTCGTTGGCGTGGAAATCGTATGTTGGCGTCAGTACACCCAAGGTGAAGTGGGCGGAGACTGGAACAGAAACAACGCCTAAAGCAAATAGCATTACTATGAAAGCAGCGCCTATTCTCTTATTCACGTCGCTACTCTTCTCCTATACCACCTTCGCTGTTGTTATGCAGTAAAGGTAGTTCAATGCCTTCCTTATGACATCTTCCTAGCTACGGCGATGGTGGCTTTTCTGGATCCATGTTTCTGTCTGATTCTTTCGTAGAAGGCTTCATCTTGGGGGCGTGCTGTCTGGCGCGCGCTGTCAGTTGAACCTGTTTTCTCCGTCTTCTCCCACGATTGGGGTATCCTGAGAAGAAAGCAAAGTGTGGTGTAGAAGGCGATAACCATCTGAAGTCCCCAGTAGACTATCAATGGAGGCGTCCAGACAAGGTTCCTCCAACGTTTCGTTTCACATTGATAGAGCAGTGCAGCCCCGCAAACGATGAATGTTGCCAATGTCAATAGTCCTGTCGCAGCAGAGACGGTCCTGAGTTGCCATCCAACATTGAGGTTGTGAGAAACAAAGTCGTAGATTCCTATGGTGTTTGTGAGGAAGCAGATGCCAACTATCACGGGTCCAATTAAAGTGGCTTCAACATCAAGGCCAATCCGGGAACCTTGAGTCAGCAGGCTGGCATACTTCACGAGTGTCTCCATGTATCCTCTAGACCATCGTCTTCTCTGTTTGATCACTTGGCGGAGGGAGCTTGCGTTCTCTTGCCACGATCGTATCTCAGGAGCGTAGTGAATTCTGTGATTTCTCGTGATCAGTCTTGCTGCGAGCTCCACATCTTCCGTGAGAGACTTTTCCTCCCATCCTCCGCATTCAAGAAGGACACTGCGTTTTATGAAGCTGCAGCTCCCTGTTAACGGTACGAAAAGTTTTAGTGAGGTTTTTCCTGTCAGATAGGTCTTGAACCAGCTGTCCTGGTTGTATGCCTCAAGTCTAGTGAGAAGGTTCTGCTGCAGGTTGATTGGACAGGTTTGGCCCTGAACTGCCGCTGCCCCACTGTTTTCAAAGGCTGTTGCCGCGCGCAACAATATGTCTTTCTCAGGTATGTTATCTGCGTCTAGAATGGTGATGATGTCTCCTTTTGCCCTGCGTAGTCCGTAGTTGAGCGCGGCAGGTTTGTTTTCTGAAAGATCCCTGTGGTGAAATTCGATCAACGAAGGACATCTCTGAGCATAAGATTCACAGATCTCACGTGTTCGATCATCAGATCCATCTTCAACAACAATGATCTGTGTCTTGTCTTTTGGATAGTCGAGTTTCAAAAGGCCGTCAAGGAGGCGTCCGATAACCTTCTCCTCACTCTTCGCCGCTATGATCACAGAAAAAGAAGGAAGATCTCCTTGCGAAGCCTTTTTTTCACTCAATTCGTGACTGCGGATGACTGCTAGACCTTTCACTAGAATGGGGAGGTTGTACATGGTCCAAAGGAGAAGCAAGCTTAGCAAGAGTAAGAACGATAGTTCTACGATTCCCAAAGGTATCAGATCTATGTACTATTCCTCACGTATATTGGTGTACTGAATGCCAAGCAATCCTTAAACCGTGACATTTGTCGTTCCTAGAAAAGGAAGGGCCTTGGTGTGGAGTCATCCGATCTCAGTAGAGTTGCTTGCCTCCCTACTCAAGGTGTTATGGAGTGACCAGAGACTTGCAGAGGAGCAAAGGGAAAAGAAAGGAAACTGATTCCGACAGGCTCTTTCGACTGATCTCTGAAAACAAAGGATTGAGTGTTAAAGAGATATCTGAGAAGCTAGGTTGGACTAGCAGTAAGACCAACCGCATGCTCGGCGTCTTGGATAGAAAGGGGCGTATAGCCAAACGAGTTTTTCCGGTAGCTCAGCCAAGAATCGTAGCGAAGCCCCTTTCTCACATAGGAGTCCTACTGGTGCTCGCAACCATAGTTGCCGGGATAGGTCTCAACGCACTCTGGTATAGTCAAATATCCCAACCCATCTCCACGACAAGCGTGTCAAGTGTTCAAAGCGCAACTACCTCAATGTTCACACCTACGGATTCATTTGGCTGGCGAAGATACGCTGAGATCGCATGGAGATATTACAGTCCTGGTGTAGGCGTCAACCCTACGACGGGAATCCACAGGGCAAAGCTAGATTGGGATGCAATAACTGACTGGAACACAGCTTCCTACATAATAGCGACAATAGAGGCCCACCGACTTGGGTTGATTGAGAGCAATGGTACTTGGGGCTTCAAAGATAGGATAGGCAGGATGCTTAGACATCTCTTGACGCGTCAGCTGGGTGTCAACTCTGGTGTTGGGAACTGGCCGTACTGGGCGTATTACTGGGATGGCCCCCCGTACTACAACCCTGTGTATCTTTACACTGATGTTACAGATTCTGGTCGACTGTTGTATGCTTTGGATATTCTCCGAAAACATGATCGTGGCTTTACAGAACAAGTGCAGCAGGTCTATCAGAGATGCAAAACTGCATACGACGCTATGTCGCAAATCATAGATCGACATGCGAACTACTACGGAGTTCTTGAGGCCGTGGGCTTCAGTGCCTTTGGCTACGACAAGTCGAAGATCACAAACGTTTTCGAGAATTGGCAAGGACAGTTCAAAAACGTAGAGGGACAGATGCTTCCGCAAACAGAGACGGTTACTGAACCAACACTTCACGGAGTCCTCGAGCTTGGGCTGGGTGGCAAGTTCTTCGAGTACACTAGACGGATCTATGAGGCGCAGAAGGCTCGGTGGGAGTGGACTGGGCAGCTGTCAGGGTGGAGTGAAGGTTGTCATCCCGTTCATGAATTTATCTATGAGCGAATTCTCAATACAGCGGGGGAAACTTGGTTCATCAACAAACATGACGGTACTAGGGTAAACATTGATCCTTTGATGTATACCAAGGTCGCATTTGCGTATCTTGCGATATTCGGCGAGAATCCCTACACTACTTCGTTGTTCAATGCGGCCAGCAGTCTTTCCCATAATAGGTATGGTTTTGGTGAAGCAACATTTGAGAACGGTGAATCAGCCATCTCTTTGTGGGGTTCGAACCTCGAAGGATTCTACGCCGATAGCACAAATCAAATTATACTTGCGGCCGCAAGATATGCTTTGAAAGGTTCAGCGCGCGCGTATTGAACTGGTGTGGTTTGTGAGAGCGGTCAAAGCGGTCTGGCAACGATACACACCTACACTTGAACTTCCGTGGTTACTTGAGCAGTTTCGTCAGATGTTGAACGACTGCATCAGGATCGGCTTGGAAACGAATGCGACAAGCCTCAAGACGCTTTCGCTGAAAGCATACAAGCAGTTGAAGGGGTACGAGGTCCCTTCGTGCTACAAATTGTGTGCGATCAGCCGCGCCACAGGCATCCTGCGGAACTATCGTAGAGCGAAGCGAAAAGGCAAAGTCAAGGAGCCATATGCCAAACGACTGCAGCTTATCAGTTGCTACGGACTCAAAATCAAGGATGGTGTGCTTCTCTTGCCTTTCAAATCCAAGCAACCGATCCAGATCCCGTTGAATCAGCATACTCAGCAGATCCTATCCAACATGACTGTTCGCTCTGTCACTCTGACTGCTGATCACCTATCCATAGCATATGCGAAGGAAGTCGCAGAGATTCAGCTGAAGGGCCTGATTGGCATTGACAGAAACCTGGACAATTTGACCTTGGCAAATTCTTCTGGTCGAGTCGAACGGTTCAATCTGGCGAACATTACTGAGATCAAGTCGAAGTACCGAGCAGTTAAGGCTCGTTTCACAAGGAATGATGTTCGCGTCCGAAAACGAATCTTTGGCAAGTATGGCGTGAAGGAACGAAACAAGGTTCAGCACATTCTTCACAATGTTTCCAAACACATTATAGAAGATGCGAAGGTGAATCAACTAGGCATCGTGAGGGAGAATCTCAAAGGAATACGGAAACTCTATCGCAGAGGAAACGGTCAAGGCCGCTTCTACCGTGGAAGAATGAATAGTTGGAGTCTCCACGAGCTACAGCAGCAAATCGAGTATAAAGCGAAATGGGAAGGACTCCCAGTTATCTACGTGAAGCCACACGGCACAACATCAAAGTGTTCGATATGTGGACACAGGTTGTCCGAAGAGAACCGAACGATGAAGTGCCAGAACTGCGGCCTCACAATAGATCGAGATGTGAATGCCGCTAGGAACATCTTGGCGTTAGGTCTGAGGTTCAGGCCCGTAGCGCAGCCACTTGAAGCAATGGTAGCGGAACTGCAACCTGAGCGTAATCCGCAAAGTCGATGGCTGTGAGATCAGTTGACGGGCCAAACCCCGACAACTAATCAGAACCAAAGGTTCAGCTTAGCAATTGGCGCGTCTCTAACCCGCGGGAGTAGTTGCATGATTGCAGCGCTATTGTTTTCTTGGGTGGTGTCCAAAAAAAGGTGTCGAAAAATGGATTTCATTGTCGTTTTTTTGAGCGTCTTTTGTCAAATTAGCGCGCTAGGGTGGTGCAAAATTCTCGTGCTTAGCATGATTCTGCTCAGATTCCAGCCTACTACAGACACCTTCTAGGACCTGTTCTTGACACGAAACCTTGGATTTTGCACCATGCTGGAGCGCTAGACCGTTCTGCATCTCTCAAGAACGAGTATAGCCTTCCTGTGAGAACTCAGATAGTTTTGAGGCCGTTCGTTTCGTTGTTTTACGTGAAATTGCGCATAAGTCTATTCTCTGGAGAACAGGTTCCACTGAATCTGTGACGGAATTGACAGGACAGAGTATCGTTCTGTCTACGGGCGCGCTAGTAGAGATTGGCATGGTTGACTGCTTTGGATGTAATTCATTCAGCTCTGTCGTATGATGCTTGGACACTTGTATTGCTGCTCTTGATACCTTCGTCTGCAGTCAGTGTCTATGGACCGTCTTCGGGAGGCACGGTTTCAAGAGAAAGTGTCGTCTCGCGGAGCGTGACATCCACCACGAGTAGCACATTAACACACCCCATACCCCAACCGCAATCGACACCACGTTTTCGCAATGGTACCTGGAGTAGGCAACACGGTATCGCAGGAACCCCTCCTAACATTTGGTGGCTGATTGACTACTGGAATGCGTGGAATTATTACGGCTCCTTCACAGCAGTAGCCAATACCATTACTGGTCTTTCCTTTGATGATGACATATTGATCCTGCCGATGAATTTGGCGTATGGTTCTGCTGCAAGCTTTCAATGGTTCCAGTTTGACATAGACTTTGGTGGTGATGGTAGCATCTGGTGGGGTATTTGGAATGTTGACGGTCCTGCAGAATCTGATTCAGATTATCATCCTAACACAATTGACCTTCCGTACGTAGTTGGCCATTCTTACCGCTACCAAGGCTCTTTGGTCAGTGGCAAATTTCGTTTCCAAATGTGGGACTACTCAGCTGGCACCACTTGGCAGATGTATTTCGATATCCCAAGTACCTCTCAGTTCTACGATTCTTCCTACTTTTCACCGGCCAGTGCCGTGCAAGGATACACTACGCCTTTAACCGTGGATAACGTCCCCTATTTCCAGTTCACCGTAGGGTATGGAATGACTTCGTTCAGTTATGGCCAATTCGGATCTGGCATACCTAACGGACTTGCAATTAATCAGGAAGACTTAGGCGACACACCTCGTACCTGGCATTGGGAGCTGATCGGCCCATCCCATACTCGTGATTTCAGGGTCTACTCTCTACCTATGTCTTATCTCGGTCAGGACCCCGAATCTGTCAAGCTGAATGATTTGCATGCTGAGATAAGAGCCGATTATGTCTACCGAGGACAAAATCGATCCACGACGCTCAATACCTATTTTGACTTAGCTGCCGACATTAATTCGTCCATCATTTTCACAGTCGCGTTTGCGCCTTCCGGCTGGTCATTCGGAAACAAGTGGGATCACTATAACTACTTGCAACATGATGCAATGACCCTTAACATCACAGTCGTATCAGGATTAGAAATCGATGAGGTTGCAGCTTTCTTCAATCCACTACCTATTGAAATCACGATAACATCTAGTCCAACGGGTTCAGGCTTCGTCAGAGCTGACGGTTCTGCGATTACAACACCGCAAGTATTCACATGGCTCTGCGGTTCGTCGCACACGATAGCGGCGAACTCCCCGGTGGGTGAGGGAACAGATGTTCAGCATGTCTGGGTGTCTTGGAGTGATGGTGGCGCTCAATCACATTCGATCACGGTACCTTGGAACCCCACCACATACACAGCCACCTTCAAGAAACAGTTCATTTTGATTGTCTCAGTGAGTCCAACAGGTGCTGGAGCTCTGTCAGCAGGCAGCGGATGGCAGGACGATGGCGCAAAGCTTACAGTCACAGCAACGCCGAATAGTGGCTACTCTTTCTATTACTGGAGCCTAGATGGGGTGAACCTGGGAAACATCCCGTCAATCCTCGTTCTCATGAATTCCCCTCACAATTTGACAGCGTTCTTCCGTTCGCGCGCCTCATCCATATCCGTGGCTTCATCGCCTGGATCGATAACGCTAGGTGCCTCCGTTGTCCTGTCTGGCGTAATAACTCCCGCGCAACCGTCGCCGGCGATACCCTCTGGAACTGCGCTTGTTCTAAGCTATAGTCTGAATGAGTCCTCATGGGCCTCTTTCATCATGACGCAGACTGGCAGTGTGGGCGCATACTCTGTTGTATGGTATCCGCCTTATCCTGGCACATACAAGATCAAGGCTGCTTGGAGCGGTAATCTGGATTACGAAGGCTCCACAAGCTCCAACGCTACTCTAACCGTGAC
>JALHTG010000108.1 GCA_022865705.1 Candidatus Bathyarchaeota archaeon
CCAGTCTACTTGTACGAAGAAGCGGCGACCCGGCCGGAACGTAGGAATCTCGCAGATATCCGCAAAGGTGAGTACGAGGGCCTCGAAGAGAAGCTGAAAGACCCGGCTTGGGGCCCAGACTTCGGTCCGGCCAAGTTCAATGCTCAATCCGGGGCCACAGTGATTGGCGCCAGAGAGTTTCTCATTGCCTATAACGTCACGCTAAACAGCCGGGATAAGGAATTGGCGATGGACATCGCGTCGGAGCTGCGCGAAAAAGGGCGTGTAGCTCGGGCCAAGACCTCATCTTCATACCACTCAAAAGGCAAGATCCTGTTTTATGCTGAGAAGTCCTTCCCCTGCGGCAATTGTGATTTCGTCGGCCGAACCTTTGCGGAAACGAACAGGCACTGTTCTGAGGTCCACGACTACAACCTGCGTGAACTGCTTTTGGCTAACGGCATCGATCCTGACAATGTGGTCGGACAGAAGGTTCACCGGGCCAACAGGTTCAAGTTCTGCAAGGCCATTGGCTGGTATGCTGATGAGTACAAACGGGCCCAGGTGTCGATTAACCTCACCAACTACCGTGTCACCCCGCCACATCTAGTCTTGGAAGAGGTGCGAAAGCTTGCGGCCGAACGTGGTTTGGTAGTCACAGGGAGCGAGGTGGTTGGGCTCATCCCCTTTCAGGCCCTGATTGAGGCCGGGAAATACTATCTGAAGGCACAGGGCAAGTCCCCTCACGTTCCGGTCCCCGATATCCTTGAATCAGCGGTCTTTTCTATGGGGCTCCACGATGTTCAAGCGTTTGACATAAGAAAGAAGGTGATTGGCCTGCCGCGAGAGTTCGAAAAAGGCCTGACGAAGCTGAGCGTCAAGGATTTCGTCGATGAAGTATCACGCGATACTCCGGTTCCTGGAGGTGGATCGATCGCGGCCCTGGCCGGTTCCTTGGGAGCCGCTCTGGTCTCAATGGTCGCCAATTTGAGCCTGGGAAAGTCAGATTCCGAAAAAAAAGTTGATCTGCTGCTGAATGTCGCGGAAAAAGCGCAAAAGATCAAAGATCAGCTGATCTTGGCGGTAGACGAAGACACCAGTGCCTTCAATGCCTACTTGGAAGCCCGACGGCTCCCGGCGACCACCGCCGAAGAGAGATCCTTCCGCCACCAGAAGATGCAGGAAGGACTGAAGATTGCGGCCAGTGTCCCATATCGATCAGCCTTGGCTAGTTTTGAAGCCATGCAACTTGCCGAGCAGGTGGCGATCCATGGTAGTCAAAACTCGATCACTGACGCGTCGGTCGGTCTCTCCATTGCTTTTGCTGGCGTGCGCGGAGGCATCTGGAATGTGATAGTCAATCTGAAAGACATCGCTGACAAAGCTTTCGTGCAGGAGATGCAGAAAGAATGTCGCCAGTTGCTTAAGAAGGCCGAAGAGGTGCTGGAGAGAGGGAGTCGCTACACCGACGATAAGCTGACCAACAATCTCAAACAAGAATAGGTCGCGCGCTATTACACAAACATTGCGGTCAACCATCATACTTCCGGAAGCAAGAGCCTTATATCATGTGCCTCCCGAGATTTACGCTGAGGAATCTTGCTGGAATCCAAGAAAGTAGCACGCTGCATCACAGGCTCTGAGCTGCGCTGTAAGAACTGGCAGATCGAGGGTGCCCTCAGGATGCTTCACAATGTCGTTGATCCTGAAGTTGCCAAAGACCCAGAGAACCTGATTGTATATGGGGGCACGGGCAAAGCCGCTAGGAACTGGAAGTGCTTCGACGCGATCGTGGATGCACTTGTGAACCTTGAGGAAGATGAAACGTTACTCATTCAAAGTGGGAAACCAGTTGGAGTATTTGTCACAAATCGTCGAGCTCCAAGGGTGCTAATAGCAAACAGTCTCATCGTTCCGAAATGGGCGACCTGGGATTACTTCTTTGAACTTGAACAGAAAGGATTGATAATGTTTGGACAGATGACGGCAGGTTCATGGGCGTACATTGGAACGCAGGGGATCCTTCAGGGCACCTATGAGACGCTCGCAGCTGTTGCCAAGGAGCACTTCGGAGGGAGCCTCAAGGGTAAGCTTGTCCTCACTGCTGGTCTTGGGGAGATGGGAGGAGCTCAGCCTCTTGCAGTCACAATGAATGAGGGAGTGGCTCTGGTTGTGGAGGTTAGCAAGAGAGCGATAGAGCGTCGGATTCGGCACAGATACTTGGAGACTTGGACGGAGAGTATTGATGAGGCGCTTGACATGGTGCGCCAAGCTAAGGATGAGGGAGTCCCTAAGAGCATCGGGCTGCTTGCCAATGCGGCCGATGTTCACCCTGAACTCTTAACAAGAGGTGTGATCCCGGATGTGGTCACGGATCAAACCTCTGCTCATGATCCTCTCAATGGATACTATCCTGCAGGCTTCTCAATGGAAGAAGCTAACAAGCTGAGGCAGGAGAATCCTCAGCAGTACGTCACAAAGGCAAGGCAGAGCATGCGGACCCAAGTTGAAGCCATGGTCAAGATGATGCAGAAGGGCGCTGTCACGTTCGAGTACGGGAACAACTTGAGGCAAGAGGCAAAGGAAGGTGGATGTGGAAACGCGTTTGCTTTTCCAGGATTTGTTCAAAGATACATAAGGCCAATGTTCTGTGAAGGAAGGGGGCCCTTCAGATGGACCTCACTTGTAGGAAATCCTGAAGACATCTACAGGCTAGATGAAATCATTTTGAAAGAGTTCTCGCACAACGAGGAACTGTGCCGCTGGATCGAGAAAGCCCATAATCAGATTCAATTCCAGGGTCTGCCTGCCAGAGTCTGTTGGCTTGGATTCGGTGAGAGAGCAAAGTTCGGCTTGATCATTAACCGAATGGTCAAGAGGAAGGAGCTGACCGGACCCGTGTGGATCGGCCGAGACCATTTGGACGGAGGAAGTGTCGCATCGCCCAACCGTGAGACTGAGGGCATGGCAGATGGAAGTGATGCTATTGCGGATTGGCCAATTCTGAATGCGTTGTTGAATACGGCGGCGGGTGCCACATGGGTCTCAGTTCACCATGGAGGAGGCGTCGGGATGGGATATAGCATACACGCAGGTATGTGCCTTGTCGCAGACGGAACAGAAGAGGCAGACGATCGAATAGGAAAGGTTCTGACCACTGACCCAGGAACTGCAATAATGAGACATGTCGACGCGGGATATGGAAAAGCGATTGATGTGGCTCGGGAGAAAGGTGTGAAGATACCTGGGCTGAGTGGGAAAAGATCAACCTGAGCCTCGTTCCTGCCGCCTGTTGCCCGTTTTTCTGTTTCAATGCATTGATGCGTTTTCATTGATGTATTGAAAGGTGGAGGAGGTGAGGCCCACCCTGTTCTTTCCGTGGTGACGCCTCATCAGATGAAGCCTTTATTTGCATAGTCACTGACCTAGGCCTTACTGCTGTCTTGGAGGTCACATGTTGAACAAGGTCTTGCTTGATGGCGCAAGTCTCACGCTCGAACAGACCGTTGAAGTGGCAAGATATGACCTGGAAGCGAAGCTTTCGACGGAAGCTCAAGCAAGGGTCCGAGCTTCGCGGCGAACAATTGAGGAATTGCTCGCCGAGAGAAGGCCGGTCTATGGGGTCACGACTGGGTTCGGGGCTCTTTCCGGAACTCGCATCACACCAGAAGACTCTGTGGAGCTACAGCGGAATCTTATCCGTAGCCATTGTGCGGGAGTCGGTTCTTCCTCAGAGACTGAAGTTGTGAGAGCAACAATGTTGTTGCGGGCCAACACGTTGGCCAAAGGATATTCAGGGATCAAGCTTGAGACTTTGGAGACACTTGTAGAGATGATCAATCGGCACGTCCATCCAGTTGTCCCAGAGAAGGGGTCGGTGGGAGCAAGCGGCGACCTCGTGCCTTTGGCGCATGTGGCTTCTGTGTTGATGGGTGAAGGAGCAGCGGAGTATCAGGGAAGTGTAATGTCTGGTGGAGAAGCCATGAAGAAGGCGGGACTTCGCCCGGTCGAGTTCGCCGCAAAAGAGGGGCTCGCCTTGATCAACGGGACCGAGTTCTCCAAAGCCATGGCTGTCCTTGCTCTGAGTGATGGTGAAAGGTTGGTGGTGAACGCGGAGATAGCTGGGGCGATGACTCTTGAATCGTTACATGGGCATTTGGAAGCCTTCGATGAGAGGCTGCACGCGGTGAGGCCTCATGACGGACAGGTTAGGGCAGCAGGGGACTTTAGAAGACTGCTTTCAGGCAGCGATCTACTGGCTCAAGGAGCAGGGGAAGAAGGCGGAGTTCACGATCCGTATTCTATCAGGTGTATGCCCCAGGTCATAGGGGCAGTCCGAGACGCGCTGACATATGTCAGTAAAACGCTTCTAACAGAGGTCAACTCAGCCACAGACAACCCACTTGTATTTGCCAGCGATAGCGTCTGCCTTTCTGGCGGCAACTTTCATGGGCAGTCCGTCTCCATCGCATCCGATGTTCTGAGCATCGCTCTGGCTTCCGTAGGTAACATTGCTGAGAGGAGAATCGCAAGACTGATGGATCCTAAGTTGAATCAGGGGCTCCCCGCCTTTCTTGTCTCTAGGACTAGCAAAGAAGGTCTCAATTCGGGACTTATGATGGCCCAAGTGGTTGCGGCTTCGCTGGCTTCAGAGAACAAGGTGCTGGCTCATCCGGCAAGCGTGGACTCTCTTCCTACATCTGCCAACTTTGAAGACCACGTCAGTATGAGTGCGTCAGCCGCTCGAAAAGCGAGAGAAATCGTAGCTAATGTGGAGAGGATAGTTGCGATTGAGTTCCTATGTGCAAGTCAAGCTCTCGATCTGCGAGGCCAGAAAGCTTTGGGGAAAGGAACTCAGGCCGCTTTTGCCAGAATTAGGACGAAGATCCGGCCTTTGACATCAGACCGAGAAATATCTGAGGAAATTAAGACTCTTGCTTCTATGATCAGCAGTGGCGAGATTGTAGATGCGGTCGAAGCCAGCATAGGGAAACTCTAGGCCAAAACTCAGACTTCACAGAGGACTGCGGTAGACTCAGCGAATCGCACTCAATTGAGAATCAGAGCAAATCGTGCATAGTGTAGCGTGCTACTTAGCGTCAAGGTCTATGTTCATCATCTCAAACATTCTTTCAAGCGGAAGTTTCGCCTTACGGGCGATGTCTCTTGGCACCTCAACCTTGTAACGGTCTTCTTTGAGCGCCAAGTAGATTCTTTGAAGGGTGTTCAGTTTCATGTTCACGCACCATGCTCCTTCGTAGGCCGGGATGAACGTTTTCTTAGGGTTCTCTCTCTTGAGGCGATGTAAGATTCCCATTTCTGTAGCTACGATGAACTTGCTTGCCGCTGAGTTCGTTGCATGTGTGCACATTTGCGTGGTGGATCCCACAAAATCCGCAACCTTTTGCACTTCAGGTGAGCATTCCGGATGTGCGATCACCTCCGCACTGGGATTCTCTTCTTTGAGGAGGAGAATATCCTCTTTCAGGAAGAGAACATGTGTCTGGCAGAATCCTCTTTCAGGAATTGGAATCGTTTTCTTTCCGGTTTTCTGTTGCACGTACCATGCAAGATTTGCGTCCGGCCCGAAGAGTACGGTGTCGGAGTCGAGTGACTCAACAACTTTGACAGCGTTGGCGGATGTGCAACATACGTCACACTCAGCCTTCGTTTCTGCGTGCGTGTTGACGTAGAGAACTATCGGTATGCCCGGGTATTTCTCTTTCCAAAGGTGGATCTGAAATGCCGGTAGCATTGCTGCCATCGGGCATCTTGCACCGGGACTAGGCATGAGCACTTTCTTTTCAGGATTGAGTATCACGGCAGTCTCGGCCATGAAGTCAACGGAGCAGTGGACGACGACTTCGGCGTCTGGCTCTTCAACTGCTCTTTTGGCCAGGCCGACACTGTCGTCGACGTAGTCCGCAAGGTCCTGGACTTCAGGCCTCTGATAGTTGTGGGCAAGGATGAGGGCCTTTCTCTCTTTCTTGAGTTTCAAGATGTTGTTGACTAGATCTTGGTCTGTCTTCACTGCCGCGCGCTCCGCAGACATTGGTTCCCACATTCTTGAATCTCGGCTAGAGTTTAACATCTACAAGTTATGCGTTTCGGTAGGCTTTGCCGACGTGAATAGATGTGTTTGGTCCAAAGTGACATGTTGAGCCTAGTTGCGCGAGGCGCACGTCTGGAATTGAGAAGGAATGGGTGGGGGCTTTCTGAAGTTACGGCTAGGCATCCACCCTAGTCAGCTTCAGACTGTCTTAGCGCGCGCAGTTTTTTCGCAGAAGGCACGCTATGGGATGGGTCTCCTGCATTTGGGACAGTACCAGCTTCGGAGGCTGGGCACGTAGAGCAGAACAGATCTGCATTGAGGACACAGCGCCACTCTTCTAGGTGGCTTCGGTTTCGCCTTGGTTGAGAGTCCTGCTGCAAGCACAACAGCGCTAACGCTTACGCTGACCACCAGGGCGATGATCAGCCACATGCCAAACAGGAAGGGTGGAGATTCCACATAGAAGTACGCAAGAGGTGAGGTCGCTGCCATATGGGTTTCATCTCCATCCCATGAAGCGGTCACGTTCCAGTCTCCCGCTTCTTGCGGTGTGAATTTCGTGTCGTTGAAGAGCCCACCACTTCCAGTCTGGACATACTTGATTATAGGTGGGCCCGTTGGTTTTCGATAGGTGAGCATTACGGTTACTCCTACTACGGCAGGCGTGAGATATCCGTAGGTTGCCAAGTCTTGGCCAAATCCTACTGTTGTGTGCGTTACGGAGCAAGACAGTCCCATCAGAATCTTTGTAACCGTGAGGAAGACCGGCAAGGAGAACATTTCAGGAAACGCACCGGCCGCCGAAACGTATGCTCTCACGTTGTAAGCACCCATAGTGCCGGGAGTCCACGGATAGTCGTATCTGCCCAGAGCGTCTGTGGTCGCAGTAGTCAGATTGCTCCAAGCTGTCTCCTCAAGCCGTCTTGCTTGAATTGTGACTGTGACTACTCGCGGAGGCCCTATTACTACCCTTATTGTGGTGCCGGAGCCAATGCCCACCTGAGGCGAATCAACGGCGCAAGATATAGTTGGAATAAGGGATGGCGGAGGAGCTACTACGTCGTTTGAGGAGCCCTTGGTAGCAGACTGCAGTTTCCAGTCTGATATCAAATTACTATCAAAACCGTTGGGAACCCTGGCCCAAGCCATATCGTCCACGCCCGGTTTGCTCAATGAGGGCGTTATGTCAATCCACAGGCCGTGGTTGTCGACCAGATAGAGGATATCCCCCACAGGATTCAGAAAAGCAAATCCTAGGTCCAGGACTTGATGTCCCTTGGCTGCGATAGATGCCTCGGGGGGCATCTGATAGGTGAACCCGAAGGACTCCCCTATTATCCTCCAAAGCCCGATACTTTGCGGAAAGTTCGAAGGGTTGAACAGCTCTACCCATTGAGGGCCTGTCGATGGGTTGGGGTTGAACTCGTTTATCACAACATCCCATCCAAAGAGAGCCTTGGATGAAGTTGTTCCATTGCCTAGCATTGCAAGCATCAGGAGAATGAGTAGTTGCGCTATGAGAACCGAGCGCTTCTTCATTACTTGCACCGATACTTAGTTGATGAAGAAGCACTTATAACGGCTATGCTAAGGATCTGGCTTATTCCGATCATGGAAAGCTTGAAGATCTTGATGTTGGCGCATCAAGACGCGTTTTCACCCCGCCTGTCCGATGATTTCGAGAGCCCGGACCGCGTCGTCTAGGCCTGGAGATGGGCGTTTACCATTGGCCACGCAGCCAGCAAAGTACCTCAACTCACTTTCAAGAGGGGGAGTCCATGTAACCTGTACTTCCTTTCCACCGTCACAGCCTCCATCGAACAGCTTCCATCGATCCAACTCGAAATGAGCGAATACCGTCCTGTCATCGTAGGTTGCCACCCATCGGCGTATCTTTGGACCCAAGCAGTCAGATATTACGAGTGCCTGCGTTTCTTCAAAGGAGAGTTCAAGCTCGCCGAAGTGGAAGCCTCTACTTGAGCGAACGGACACGGATCTTGGTTCACCAAGCATCCAACGAAGAAGATCAATGTCATGAATGGCAAGGTCCTTTAGGACTCCCGTTTGTGTTGCCACGAGAGTGGGAGTTCCGGAGCGTTGACAGAATATCTTCCGCGGATTGCCATCTTTCTCGAAGATGGACTTCAGTTTACCAAACACGGGGTTGAACCGCTCAATGAATCCGACCATGGACAGGCATTGGGGATTGTTGTGGGCCAGGTTTGCTAGATCTTTCGCTTCGATGACATTCGTAGCAACCGGTTTCTCTAAGAATAAATGCCTTCCTGCATTGATTGCGTGGGTTCCCACTGCTGCAAGACTCTCTGCGGGAACAACCACGTCGAGAGCCTCGACGTTCTGTATAAGTTCGTGCAGACTCTTGTAGGATTTTTCCCCTTTGTATGCTGGATCGTAGACCCCAACAATTTCAGCATTAGAAATATTCTTCCAAGATTCAAAGTGTCTTTTTCCCCAGCTACCGAATCCCACAATACCGACCCGGATGGCCATTTGGTTCTCCTCCTAGAGTTCGCGTTGCTAGAAATTAAACTGTGTGAACTGTTCATTACGCCAAGAGTTCGTATGGCCCTGTTTCCGGCAAGTCTTTGTCCAATTAGCTGTCAATGACTATCGCACCTGTCGTTGTGAGTTTGGTCCTATCTATCCGCCATGTGCCACGGGAACCAATGTTACTGCGTCATTGCTTCTGATCTCTGTTTCTAATCCTCGGAGCACGCTGATATCTCTATCATTTACCAGAATTATGATGTGGGGTCCAACGGTTCCTGAGCTTGGGTCGATTATTGTCTGCGTGAACTCGGGTCTGGAGACTTTGTCGCAGAGTCGCCGAATTACTTCGGAGAGGGTCAAGGTTCCTTTACGTGTCTCAAGGTGAACCTCGGAACTTTCAGCTAGCTTTTTCAACGCTCCGATTAGCTTCACCTTGACGACCAATCTGGCCACTTCTCTATTTGAATAGGAACACTTGCTCCTCATATCTTCTGTTCTCGATCATCGCACCGGGCTGAAGCTTCTGCAGCTGCCTGGTCTTGAGGTTCTCTATCAGCTGCCTGTTGACTTGAGGAAGTTTCATGTGCTGGTTTTGAAGGATTTCAATCGGAACATTGATACCCAGTGGTCTGGCAGGTATTATGTGTCGAGTTGCCTTGTGAGGAAAGAGATCATCTCTCACGCCGAACTCTCTAACATCCTCTTTTCGGATTGGTGGAGGGGCAAGAATCGTCCTAACACTTCCTTCTTCCAGCTTCAGGAGTGCGTCGGACTCGGTTTCATAACTCATGCCGTAGCCGAGGCTCTTTGCCTTTTGCTCGACATCTCTCACAAGACGATAGTTTTGCTTCAGATCATACCTTTTACTCTTTATGATGAGGCATTCTTCTTTGGTTGCAATGAAGGCGGATGCCGTTCGATTTTCCAATTTGGTTTTTGCTTCTTCTAAGGCTGTTCTTTCGGTTTGAATGTTTGGCCCTGAAAGTTCTTTGATGAGTTCTCCTCTGTCTTCTTTGAAGGCGCGCCACCAAGTTTCTACCGTTATCGATGGGTTATCATAGTCCACAAGGCAGACTGGAATCCTCACGCATCCAATCATGCGCAAGGCAGCGGCTCGATGCATCCCGTCGAGGACCACCAGCGTTTTCTCGTCAACTATGATCGGGTGCCTGAGGACTCGGTCTTTGAGAAGATCCGTCACGAGCTTCTGAACAACCTCAGGGATCGTTTCCTCATGCATGTGAATGCTCGCAATGTCAATAATCGCTATCTTGAGATCCAGCTTCTCAGACTCTATTCTAAAACTGTCCAAGTCATTCCTTCCATGTTAGTTGGAGGCCCCTGGAGGATTTCTGTAATCTTGAGAATGGTGGCGAGTTGTCGAGGTTCCGCTGCAATCGCTGACCAGATCCACTCTCCAGATCGCCTAGCATGGTACGTTGTGTGGCGATAGAAAAAAGTTTGGAGCGAGTTCGGTAGAGGACTTGATTCGTGGTAACAGATGACGTTTTCAGGATGAGAGTTCTTTCTAGTTTTCTTCTTCAGTAGGAAGAGGCGTTTCTCCCAGATCGCCTGACAGCTTTTGTTTCTCAATCACTTGGAGTCTTGTCACATAGCCTGCGACTCTATTTCTAACTCGTTTGCTTTTTGTGTCGGCTAGTTGATCGACACTCTTCTTGTTTGCTTCATAGTCCGTGGAGAACATGTCGTGACGGGTTCCAACCAGCTCCTTTGCGAGCTTTTTCACCATTTCGATTCTGACTCTTCCCAATTCTGTTCCACCGGACTCGAAGATTCCTTTGACTCTGCCTGCTTGCAATTAAGTATTTGTTTTTTCTAGATTTGTGAGCCAGCTTTCTTAGAACTGCTGTTATTCGGGTGTAACCAGTGTTGATCGAAGAGGAGGGGGCGTGATTCTTGCTACTCTGTTGTTTTAGGGGCTATTCCGGCGAGAAAGGACAGATTTATATGATGTTTGAGGAGAAAACGCCAAGCGTGGTTGCTGCTGATGGCTGGTGGAGAGCTGTCGATCGCAGCCGTTCATAGGCTAATTGAGAAGGCAGGGGCGGAAAGGGTTGGCGACGACGCAGCAGAGGAGCTGAGAAGAATTCTTGAAGAACTGGCCGAACGTGTTGGAAAGAAAGCAAAAGATCTGGCGTCGCACGCAGGAAGAAGAACAGTCAAGGCAGAAGACATTCGACTGGCGATCAAGGATGTAGTTCGTGAGTGATCCAGTTCCTGTCATGATCTGGTTCTCTGCTGAAGATTCCTTCACGCTTTCAGCAAGGCAGTAGATGTTTCAGTCTATGGGTGAGGTCATTCGACTATATTCAAGGCTTCTCGCTCAAAAGTTGATCTCGGCGCGCGCACTAGTCGTCCGCACTTTGTTCTGAGGTGGCTCCGGAACTGGCTGAGGATGCGCTGAACTACGCCGTGGCTTACGGTGTCGAGTCTTGGGATGGCTACCTGATCGCCTTGACGAGAAGTCTAGGAGCCAAGACCGTTTACTCCCTTGATGAAGAGCTTTCCAAGGTGAAGGAGGTTTCCGTGAACTGTCCCTTTACCAGAGAAAAGCTGGATGAATACCATCAATACGTTGAAGGTGTTCTCAAGAGGCAGGGTATCTCAAGCCTTATTCACAACGCTCACAAAGGGCAGAGGGCGAAGAAAGAGCATGCGCGCCGCTATCCACGCAGATGAGATAAGTGATGCTTGCCAATGGGAGGGTTCGTCTTCTTCCTAACCGAGTTCGTTGCGCTCGTGCCGATCGGGCGCGCGACGCCAAGACCATTCTCTTCGTCGGCGCCCTATCCAAATGGCATGGCTACAAAGGCCTGGAGGTTCTCATCAACGCTCTCGCAATAGCTAGCAAACTGCGAAAAGACATGGCCCTACTTGTTGTAGGCGACGGAATCCTCAAGCCAGCCTACCAGAAGCAAGCTTCAGAGCTCAACCTTTCAGACAAAGTCATCATCGCAGGAGACGTATCAGACCAAGACCTCCCATCCTACTACGCCGCTTTGGACTTACTCGTTCTGCCAAGCAAAGACAGGTCCGAAGGCTTCGGCCTCACGATTCTTGAAGCAAACGCATGCGGAAAACCCGCAATCTGTTCCAATGTCGGAGGAATCCCCGACGTGATCCACCACGGACGTAATGGCCTCCTCGTCCCGCCGAATGATCCAAAGGTGCTCTCCAATGCGCTAGTCCTCCTTGTCGAAGACGACTCTCTGAGAACAGAGATGGGAAGGAACGGTCGGAGATTCGCAGAAGAACACGACTGGTCAAAAGTCGCAGACGCAACTGAGAAGATATATGATGAAGCTCTGCAGCAGCACTAGGTCCTATTTCTTGTCTCGATCCTTGTTAGCAAGATCTACATAAGTTCTCCTCGCTCACGAAGAGCAACCTGGTACCTTCTACGGGCTTAAGCGAGCGAGGCTGTTGAATGGGTATAGCGCACGCTAAGGCCACTGTCTCCAAGAGGGAGGCAAAGCACAATTCTGTTTCGAAAGCAGACCTGGGGGCAGGTGAAGCAAACTAGGTCTCAGCTAGAACTATAGCGCGCGGGGCTCGCTGACAGCGATACGAGCGATGGTTATCGTCTCTGCTCTAGGATCGGGATACAACTGCTTTCATGCTTGACGTTACACACAATGTATTGCTAAATAGGCCCATTCGACACTACAATGTCAGGTGGACGCCCCTTGGTTATGAGAACCAGAGACTGGTTCAGGCAGGCTGTGAAGGATCTCCAGCACGCCAAGAGGTCGTCTGATGCTGGGGATTTTGAGTGGGCATGTTTCGCCGCTCAGCAAGCCGCCGAGAAGGCAGTCAAGGCGCTTTATCAAAGTATGCATATAGACGCTATCGGACATTCGGTTTCGAGGATGATGCAAGACCTCCCTGATTCTATGAAACCACTCGAGGATCTTGTGGAGCAGGCGAAGGAACTGGACAAACATTACATTCCCAGCCGCTATCCCAACTCTCATCCGGAGGGAGCTCCCCTAGACTATTACACAGTGTCTGAGGCGCGGAGAGCTGTGGAAGGAGCAGAGACGATAATTGAGTTCTGTAGAAATAAGATACCTGAAGATCAACTTCGATGAGATCCTCCGACGGCTAAGGGAATACGCCAAGTCCAAAGCCGAAGCACATGGAGCAAGAGCGATCGTTCTTACAGGTTCATTGGCCAAGGGAAACTACGCTGGAACCTCAGACGCAGACGTCCTCGTCATCGCGGACAACCTTCCCAGTCAAGCACTCGAAAGATATGCTCTCTTCTCTGAACCTAGAATGCCGATCGACGTAGAGCCGCGAGTGTACACCCCAGAGGAATTCATTGACAAGATCCGCAAAGGCGACCGCTACGCGCTTGAATCCCTCGAAATCGGCATACCCCTTCACGGCGAACAGTTCTTCAAGGGCCTCAAAAGATTCCTCACTAGCTTTCCCGGTAACCCTGGCCAGCGGCGCGCACGGCCGGCCGAATCACTGAGCTAGACGACAAGCTGAGCACAGTGGTCCAGCATATTGCCCTTCAGCCATCCAGCGTTAAGGCTCTTGAGCCAGGAAAAGAAAAAGAGCAACTTAACGAATCGAAAAGATCTATCTAACTCTAGATTCTAGGCCAGGGCGTACAGCGTCCGCTAACGATCCCGTGTTCAGTGGATGGGAAAAAGGGGCGTTAGGGGATTCTTCCTCCAATCACTGAAATCAAAGTGTGCGGCGCGAGTGGTGCGCACAGACAATTCTGCCGCCTTCTAGACGAAGAATAAGATTCCATCCAATACTAGGTGAGTCGTCCAACCCAGAAAAGCCCCGACCATAATCCATCTGATCTTTTTCAGCGATGTCAACGGCAATGCCAGCATGGCAAGCAAGATGAACGGGTAGACCCAGTAATGAAGAAGGGTCAACGGAAAGTATTCCGTTCTTAGTTCCCATCTGAACAAATCCCAAAACGTGAAGGGAACAACCTGGCTTGCTCTGACTTCCATTCGGAAAAGATGGTCTAGGTCTGGGAACTCCATCATAAACAAGACGAAAAGATAGAACAGTCTCTGAGGAGATCGTATTCCACATCGTCTGAGAACAAGGAAAAGCGCCAGGCACATGATGGCTCCAAACAGGATGTGAGATAGGCCGGCCGTTATCACTGATGCAACTACTACGGAAGGCACTAGAACTGCTCCGATTCCACCAAGGGGTGCAAAAGCCAGATATCCAAGTGGGATCATGGGTAGGAATCGAAGAACCGATCCTGCCAAAGCAAGAGCGCCGAGGTGAAGCATTCATCTCGTTTGAGACTTTGCTCTAGCGAAGCAAATCCAAGAGAAAACGTTCCCCGAGAGAAACGATGCCAGCCAATCCAAGTAAGGCGACATCAAAACTACGTACGGCAATTCACAAGCCGACGCAAGCAAGGGCAGTGAAAAGAAAAGGTTCACAGCCGAGAAATAGAAGAAAGCCAACATCAAGATCTTGCTCGAAGCAGACTTCGAGCTTTCTGGTCAAATGAGACGCGCGCGCGTACCCCGATAACCGCAAGGCTCCCATGGAAGCTTCTGAACTCCGAGGCAGATTTGGTTCATGCTGGATTTCCTAGCCCGTACAACGCCTTCTCCGCCTCTATAGTTTCCGCGATCAGAAGAACCCCCACCATTCTAACATGGCGGCCGGCCGCGAACAACGCATAGCAAACTTAAATTCTCTCCCAAGCCCGATAAGTCCCAGAGATATGAACAAACTGGTTCATGAATGGTCAGAACTCGGAAGCGTGTGTGGGTGACATAACTTGACGATAGAGGTTGAGATCAAGGAGATCAAAGAGATGTTGGGAGAGTTGAACAAGAAACTGGACGCGCTTGTTCAAGAGCGAGAAACAGTGGCAATGATGATTATGTCCCAACAATCTCTCAAAGATTTCCTCATGAGTGAGCCAGACCTGTACTCTATAAGGGACGTAAAGGTAGCGTACAAGTGAAGGGCAAGATCGTTCTCATACACTTCCCCTTCACGGACCTAACAAGCTCAAAATTGAGGCCCGCACTGGTCTTGATGGAAGGCGAGAAGGACTGTGTCGTCGCTTTCATATCATCCAGAATACATGCGGAACCTTCATCTATGGAGATACTGATTCCAGAAGATCATAAAGAATTTGTCAGTACGGGACTCAAGAAAACCTCGGTCGTAAAGCTCGATAAGATTGCAACGATATCAAAGGATCTGATGCTCGGCGAGATTGGAGAGATCGGGGAAACTCTCCGAGTAGAGGTGAACAGGAAACTTCGGGACGCATATCAGCTGTAGCAAGTCCTTGAATATCGAGCATGAGCGATCGTACGCAATTGGATGATGCGGTACCAGTCCGCGTTTCGTATACATCTTTGTTTTGAAATCATTCTCCCTGAAAAGATCATCTGATGAGTTCCAACTCGGAGCATTAGAAGAAGTGAATGAAAAGCATGGCATATTGGCGTATCCACAAACAATCAATGAGGAGGGGTGAAGAGCAATAATACTCCTCATAGGCAGTTGGAGCATATCATAACTGCAAGACCTCTATTCGAACGCCTCCAAAGGCAGGTTATGGAAGCGGTGGAAAAGACGCGCGCCAGCTTGGTCCGAAATCTAAGTCTCTGTGTCAAGAATCGACTTTGTACATGTTGACCGCGGGAAAGTCCAAACGGCCGGCCGTAATATCACAAGAAACTGGCGCGCGAAAAGAGAAAGAGAAGCTTCACTAATCGAAGAGATCCACCTAGATCAGAACCTTACGTCAGGACATACAGCGCCCAATAACGATCCTGTGTTCAATGGGTTAGGAAAACGGGGTCGAAAAATCCTTCCTCCAATCACAGAAATCAAAGTGCCTGGCGCAAGTGGTGCGCGCAGACAATTCCCCCCTCTAGATGAAGAGCATAACTCCATCCAATACTAAGTGAGTCGTCCAACCTAGAAAAGCCCCGACCATAATCCATCTGATCTTTTTCAGCGATGTCAACGGCAATGCCAGCATGGCAAGCAAGATGAACGGGTAGACCCAGTAATGAAGAAGGGTCAACGGAAAATACTCCGTTCTCAGCTCCCATCTGAACAAATCCCAGAACGTGAAGGGAACAACCTGGCTTGCTCTGACTTCCATTCGGAAAAGATGGTCTACGTCCGGAAACTCCATCATGAACAAGACGAAAAGATAGAACAACCTCGGAGGGGATCTTATTCCACATAGCGCGCGCTAGTATGTGGCGCAAACAAGAATAGTGCTCAAGGCAAGCGGGACAAGTCGTAGAAAGACCGAGGGATCTAACCTTGAGATTTCCTTGATTGTGTGAAGAAGAAGGAAGAAGAATGGCCGCTCAGTGGAGAAGGCAATCCGAAAGCCCATTATGTCCATGCGACCAAGCACATAGGCATAATATCTAGCGTCTTGACCGAGAGGATATCCCCGAGACCACTGATAGCTTGAGACAAAAACCCCCAAGAGAACAGCGAAGCCAACCAGAATTCTCCAGTCGAGCCAAGTCTTTCTCGTCTTGCCGCTCATCTCATCCGAATGAAGTAGACCACGTTTCGCTCGATTAGTGGCAAACTTACTGCCAGCCGGCTACGCATAGAAACAGACAGAAAGATGAGAATCGGCCACATATCGCCAAAACATCAGAACCCCTGAGACAGAAACAGTTTAACTGTGATTCCTGCAAGTAGGGACGATGTGCTCCGGTCGTCTAGCCCGGTCAAGGATCGTGGCCTCTCGGGTTGCAGGAGAAAGCCATGGACGCGGGTTCAAAATGGTTCCAAGCCATGAAAATCCCGCCCGGAGCACCACATCTCTGAGTTGGCAACTCATACATATGGGCATCCTGATACTGCACTAACCATCTCTCTGCCCAAACGAGTTCTTCGGTAGTCCCGTCACAGCCATTCAGACCGGATTTCATGAATTTTCTTGAAGTGTGAATCGTCTGAAAGCACGCGTCTTGACTTTGTTTCTATGCTTGTTGCGGCAACAATCGAATCAGCTGTGGGCAAGTCTCTATATTGGCATCTGAGCTTGGCGGACATCAGTGCAATCCTAGTCGTCAAATCGACTATTCTAAACCGAGAAACTATGATCGAGTTAACGCGAAGCCGGGCGGCATCTTTTCCAACGTTGTCATACATGAATTTGTGGATCTCGTGGAGCACAATCGTTGGGACTATCGCTGTCTCGCGCTGGAGTTCAGCCATTTTTCGTGAGGTTTTCTGCTTGAGTTGATCTGTGTTTGCAACATAGTGTGTCAGGAAGAAACGTGTGTCAACGGTGAGTGGCATACTCAGTACCTGTCTTGAGTCCTCAAGCCGTCCAGCCTCTTCTTCATCTCTTCTAAGCTGATCTTGCCAGCGTCAACTCCTGCCAGGTCTTCTATGGGGGTGATGGGCTTAATGATGATGCCCTCTTTGCTGTCTCTTATGAGGACTCTCATTCCTTCTTTTATCCCGTATTTCCTTCTCTTCGTAATGGGTATTGTAACTTGGCCCTTCCTAGTGACCAGCACGATTTGCTCCGACATTGCAGTTCGGTAGTACCGTAGCAAAAGGTTGTACTTAAGATGTTTATCCTGGACACAGTGGATTGTGGGCCGGACGATTTCCGGAAGCCTCCATCGAGGCAGCGGGCCTAGAGGATAGGTCACATTTCTCTTCGCAGGTTTTGAACCCAAATGAGTATGGATCCCCGCCCGGAGCATCATTGAAAAAGTCTGAGTTGTGGCTCCAGATTTCTATGTTTGGTTGTCTCTTTCTTCTTGAAGGCTTGAGTCGACTATTCGTTGCAGGGTAATAATCTTTCTTTCCAGTAGCTCTGGTCTCTGGCCGTGATAGGTTTCGTTGCGGTTGAGGAAGCGGTTGATGCGTGGAAAAGCACGCCTGGTAGGACATCAGTTTGAGTTTGTCTTGATTGTTTATGAGGCCGGCAAGCCAGTTAGAAATGCTGTACCGCGCGGAACCTAGGCAGCAACTTCTTTCTTTGCCAAGGCTTGAACCATGAGAGGGACGTTCCTGCTTGCATTGAGCACCTCAAGGAACAGCGGTTCACCTTCTTTGCTCAAATGTATGACTATGTCTCCCATCTCCTCGGCATGCGAAAGGTTGCCGGAGTCAGAAACGACTATCATCAGCACGTCAGATTCCGGATCATACTTGAGCCTATACATTGAACCTCTCCCTCTTCACTGGGTTGAAGATCAAGACGACTATATTACCATTAGCCATCTTGTAGACTACCCTGATAGCGTATTCTCGATCCAGCGGCTTGAGTGCCAACAGTTGGTCGTCTCTTCGGTCAACTCGGCTTGGCTTGCGACGGCTTCTCTGACAGAAACTTCGGAAATGTCGAACCCGTACCTTCTCAAGAACTCGAATTTGTCGCGAGCATGCTTCGTGAGTCTGATCCTCTTCAATCTTTCAGCGGTCAATATGGCTCATATCGAGATATGCGCCGGAAGATGATAAAGCACTTCATCTTTGTTCTGTAATCGAGTAGGTCTAGGTGTGTGAGTCAACGCGAGAAATCTTGGCTGGAGGAAGGGATGTCGTTCTGCGGAACTTTGGATGAATCTGTTGAGGCGTTGTTTCGCTCTTGTCTCGTTAGTGGATTCATTTTTCTCTGATGTTCTTGGTTGTTTTTTTGAAAGATCATGCTGGCAAATCCTTCTGAAGTCTGCTAGAGTCCCGTGACTTTTGTGATCTCAAAGCAGGGTGAGAGCTCTGCGCCCTGCAACTCCTGCGTCTTCCCGTGAGCCAGATATCGATGGCAGTTCTGTTTTGCGATCGTGATGCCCTTGAATCTACTGGTGAACGGCTAGATTCATGTGTTAGGAGTTGTTGCTTTGATGTTCATCATGTCTTTGGGCGTTTTTCGGTATGTCGGGGGCCAACATATGGCTTAAATAGCGTTCGGGGACTATTCAGCTTCCATGCGCGATTTCGATAGCGCAAAAACTCTAAAGGAGAAATGAAAATTGAATAAGAGAATAGGCGCTGCTTTCATAGTAATGCTATTTGCTTTAGGCATTGTTTCTGTTCCAGTATCCGCCCACTTCACCTTAGGTGTACTGACACCAACATACGACTTCCATGCAAATGACTATGACCCACACGTGGCCGGTATCGTTGGATATGTCTGGCCAGGTGTAGGCTATGCTACAACTGCCACTGGCGCTGGTGGCCTTGCGGCACCACAGTACCCAGGCTACCAATCACCGTACCCCGGAGGAAACCCAGGAACAAAGGGCACAGGTTATGCTGGGCTCTCTGGTCCTTACAGTACAGGTTTCTATCCGCCGGGATGGTACCAGCTAGAGGCGAACAACTACGCGCCCTTCGGAGCGATATTGGCGAACACGATCAAGCCGAGTACACCCCCAGTCTTCGCCAGCACATGGTGGGGCAACCCGACCGTTGAAGGATTGCCGATCGAACTTGGCCCTGATAGTAAGCCAAACTCGCGCGGTGATCTAGTATTCGCTTTCAACGCTACCAAGGGCTTCTACGCCAACTACACGGAGCTCTTCTTATGGGTTCCAGCGGAGTTCAAGGGCATCACCTCCTCCAAGGTTGTGGCGTCATGGACGAACAACTACGACCAAATCCTAGTGAAGAGAGGCGATCTGGACAGGAACATTTACGGCAAAGGAGACGGCTCCACCGACTACTGGACCAGCATGTATGCACCTGGTTGGACCTGTGTTAGGGTCCACGCAGACCGAGGCTACTACTTCAACAACACTCAGAAGGATCCCGCACTGAAATCGGACATATTCTACTACCCACGCGTCATGAACTTCACCGATAAGGCTGAGTGGTACTATCTGGCCCTTAACGATGTAACCGCCCCAGTGGTCTCCGGACGATACTTCTTCAAGGTAGGCTTCAGGGCCCCGAACATGACCATCAATGTCGCCACGGGAATCCCGCAGTACTTCATTGATGGTTCCATGTACTTCGAGTTCATGGACATTCGGAACTGGCCTGTTCTGACTGTGAAAGGTGAGGTGGATCCTGCCATCCTTACGGGCTTCATTAAGTTTGGTGGTTGGAACACTACGCTTTACGGCCAGAACGTAACCTTGCCAGGTAGAGTCAGAGCTGTAGGCATAGCTGATAATCCGTACACTGGTGTGTCCCTCAACAAGCCTGTAGAGGCTCGAGGCTACTTCAACCAGACCGCGAAAGGTCACTATGAGGTTGAAGGAGTAGCACCTGGTACGTACGATATCTATGCTTCATGCGCTGGCTATCCTGAGCAGAAGATCGCTAGCGGAGTAAAGATCCAGAAGGGTCAATCCTATCACATTGATGGGTATTTGACTCCTGGAGCCGTGATTCATGGTACGGTGTTCTCGAAGTGTGGTACAGGCGAGATTCAGTGGGGCGCAGAGCAAGCGATGAAAATAGAGATCTACGCAGCTGCTAAGACGGCCGCTGCAGACGTTGAGACTGTCAAACCTAACTCCAGGTTCAGTCCTCCGGCTACGGCCAGCGATGTACTCTACGCGTATGACTCTGGTTATCTCACAAAGTCAGTGAAGATGCCAGTAACCTGGTCACCAGTGCCAAACCCGACGAAACTCGGCGAGCCCACCTACGTCATCGGCCGACAGTACAGCGCGGCTACTGTAGCAAGTGGTGCACGCGACTACTCGTACACATCCCCCAGCTACGCTGCCTCGAACAGCTTCCAATTCCCATGGTACTTCCCGTACTTAGGGAAGGGCTACACTGAGGTAGGCTACGACAGTGCGAACGCCAAGATAGGCCACGACCCGATGGGTGTTGGACCTCTGCAGAGCTGGCTCACCTCTTCCTCTCTCACCTACTTCACATGGAAGTTCGGTGATCAGGGCAAGTACGGTGCGCCAAGCGACTGGTCTGGAATGGTTCCAGAGTACAACGCAACATGGACCAACGGTCTACCAGCTGGCCAATACTACACCAGAGCCTGGACTCTGCAATACGTGCAGACCCAGCCTGACGGAGTAACCTTTGAACACGCCTCATTCGTGATAGCTCCATCAGAGTTCCCAGGAGACATCAACGTCCCATTCGACATAAGGAAGGGTAGCATCGTCAAGAAGACGATACACTTCCACGATGTCCCAGGAACACTCACAGAGCTAGGCATTCACGGACTGCCGAAGAGCCACTTCAGGCCACACGTCGATGCTTACCACTCGACCGTGAAGGATGCTGAGATAAGAATCAGGATCTACGTGCGAGACGCAACTTCTTCAGCCTTCGCATGGGGATACTCAGACAACATCCACGCCACCGACGGCCCAGTCACGTCTTCCATAAAAGGATACGATGACAAGGGCTACGCTGGAAGAAGCTACGGAATACCTGCGGGCGACTACAAGATCGAGGACAGGGTTGAAGGCTTCGTCCAGGAACCGAAGGACTTCTGGGTATCAGTCGGCCTATGCGGAACCATTATCGAAGTAAGCAACCATGTCTACAGAGGAGTTCGCTTCAACATAACAATATTCGCTAAGGACTGGGAGCATCCGACCGTCGACCAGACTTGGAAGTATAACAACGATGTGGTCTACGTCGGAGTCTACAAGGACGGCGTGCTGCAAGGTGTGATGTGGACCTGGACTGTAAAGTCCTACAAGCCCGTCGTACTCAACATCACTGACTGGTTCAGCGACAGAATCATAGCAGGCGTCTGGGCCTGGGACACAGGACTCTACGAGTTCAAGGCCTTCGTCTACGGCTATGTTCAGAAGAAGCCTGTTCAGGTCTACGCCACACGTGGCGCCCTGGCGGACATTCTGATCAAGCTGACCGAAGGAGCTCAAATTCCAGTGACGATGAAGTTCAAGCATGAATCGATCTTTGAAGACTTCCACTGGAACGCATCGATGAGAGTCCGAGTATTCGACGACGCGAACAACCTTGTCGGCGAATACATGACGTCTGACCCATGGCACGGATACCTAGACTATGACGCGACCACAGGCATAACCAAGCAATTCACCGACTTCACAGTGAAAACAGGATACTCCAAGCAGAAGAGCCCCTTGGACGACAAGGAGCTCAACTACGTGCCGAAACCAACTACAACGCTTCAGTTCACGATCTGCGGTACACCTGACACGCGATTCTGGTGGTACGACAGCTCAACGGACCCAGCCGCATCGGACTACGATCACCCCAGCCCAGCATTTCCGACCTTTGACCTAAGCTGGCATGCATACAGCAAGACTCATCTCGTCGACGCGCCCTACGGCATAGATGCCGATCCTAACTACAAGGGTGCGTATCGACTCGAAGTAGATGTTGTCCCATGGTACAACTGGAAGTCATTCTTCCCAATGCCATTGGGAGGACTCTACGGTGAGTCACCGAAGTACGTACCGGAGAACCACCTAGGACCCTGGGTACTCAACTTCCCGATAACTGTGCCCGGAATGCACCTAGGCGGAAAATCCTCACTGTACTTCGAGCTTGACATGCGAGGAAGCACAGCTGGTCTAGTGACAGGCTACACATGGTGTGACGACTGGCGGCCAACATCGTGGGCCGGAGTCGTGTTCACCGGAGCCGACGGCAAGGTCGTCGAGCGTGTGCCAACCAAGGACGGACAATACTTCGCATATCTGCCGAGCGGACAACTCAGCATGACCATAACGCACGGTGGATACGTAAGCCCGAAGGTCCCAGTCTACGTCACTGACGGAGGCTTCGGCCTAAGAAACGTTCCATTGGAACGCGCGAACGTACCCATCCCAGAGTTCCCAGTAGCAGCAGTGGTTCTAGCATTCTCGCTAGCAGCGTCTCTATTCATACTACGGCGCAGAAGAAAGTAAAAGGTCCCCTCTCAAGGGACCTAAACTCCCCCTTTTCTTAGGGAAAACATACAAGTTCTAACACTAGTTTTGAATCTGATTCGAAGCAGCTTT
Source organism: Candidatus Bathyarchaeota archaeon (assembly GCA_022865705.1). Classification (GTDB taxonomy): domain Archaea; phylum Thermoproteota; class Bathyarchaeia; order 40CM-2-53-6; family JALHTG01; genus JALHTG01. The sequence continues at coordinate 22,495 of JALHTG010000108.1, forward strand.
CTTAGAGTCTGTCTCCGCTCATCAAGCTGTGGCCGTCACGCACGCTGAGTAGAAAGTGTTCTCAAATGGCCCGTGACGCGACCTAGATCTCATCGCACCTACAAGATCTTCAGTAGTTCTTCCTCGAACTTTCTTGCGAAAACCTCAGGATCCCTTTCCGGCACTGTACTGGTTATCTTGTTTCCGTTGAAGATGACCTCTAAACCGCAGAGCAAGGCCTCATCCAGCATCCTTGGCAATCCATCTTGCGAAGTCATACGGATGAGCCGCCTATGCCTAGCGTAAAGCTCAGGCATTTTTTCCTGAGGCATAAACGGTATCACTTCGACATTAGGCAAGTCGATCTTGTGATCTGCTGGGCTGGCCGCGTTTCCTATTATGGTTATCTTCTCCTTAGGATGCTCCTTGGCGCGATTCAAGATCCAGTCCAGTCGATATATCCTAGCGCTATCATCTCCACCTGGGCAATAGTAGAGCGTATCCCTCTCAGGCCGTAAGCTATCCCTCACCTTCTTGAATTGGTCAACGTTTATCGGAAAAGGAAGAGCTGCACCCTTCTTCCCAACAAATTCCATCAGATGAGGCGACGTGTAGAAAGCTAGTTCGCATGCGTAAACTACGAACCTCCAAAACAGTTTCCGGAAACCCCTCTCATCCGCATACCTATAGGCGTCGCTTCCCACAAAGTGAACAATGGTCTTCTTCCTCAAGGCCTCTGCGGCTGCCAAGTAGCGACTCGCCGTTTGGAGGTGCGCACCGTAGACCACATCAATCCCTCTCAGTTTCAAAGGGTTGGGAATCTTCACGTCCTCCGTATACTCGACTTGGAGTCCTCTGCTTCTCAAAGCTTTCACGACAACTTCGTTGTTGCAGCCCCTGGCACCGACCATAAGTATCCTCACCATGGCTCGTTCTCCACTCTCAAGTCGCTCATAGTTCATCATGAGGAAAAGGTTAATCGTTCTTTCAAGAGGCATGCATCTTTACAGATTCAGAAATGGTCTGGATCCCTCTAGAATGAGAACACTTGATAACAGATACCAGCGCGCGCCACTCCAAGTTGGCATTTACGTGTGGATATGTGTGTGTTCAATTGCTGTGGGCCGATTGCTTGCTTTCAATTGTCAAATGTGTTGTTGAGGTATGGCTTTCGGTCTTCTTGGACGTATCCAGCTACCATAGTCCTTAAGTAGATATTTTCTCAGGTTTGGTTTCTCTTAGGAGTTGGGTCGCGCAGTATTGTCTTGTCTTGATGAGAAGGTCCCTGTCAGCGGTAATCAGTGTGGCATCATGCTCTTTGGTGAGCGCGACATACATGGCATCATAGAACGTTACTTTCAACTGCTTTGATATCTCGAAGCTTTTTCCTAGCAGCTTGGTGTCAGCGAAGCTTCTCAACTCGATGCCCAAATTCAGGAGTGATTGGAAAGCGCTTGCTGAGCTGTCTGATGTAAATGAAGGATGTTTTGTCAAGACGTTTCCAATCTCATAGATGACGATTAGTGGCGACGAAAGGACTATTTTTCCGGCTGAATGCAAATCTCGGATTTGAATCGCCTTATCGGAATCCTCCTCGGTGATGTACCATTTGGCGACAACCGAGGCATCTATGACCATATTTTTCATCGTGAATTCCTCGCGTCCCTGATCACTTTGACGCTGTCGAATTTGACGCCTTTCGTCTTCTCTCTCAATTCGTCCATGATTCTGCAGGCTTGCTTCCTTTTTTCGACCTTAACCCTCTCTTCTATTGCTTGCCTCAGGTAGTCTGCCCAGTCCAAGTCTAGCCTGTTCATATCTTCCTTCAGATCTTTGGGGACGCGGATCGAGACAACCTCCATGGTGAGCGACCTCACCACGATACATATTTGCTTACAAATAACGTTTTCTCAGAGCGTTTACCAAAAAGTATACGGTAAAGCGCGCGCCACAGCCCCACATTCGACATAATATCCAATAGACCCGATGCACTAGCTCGGCCGGCCGTAGCATAGGTATTGATGTGGGTAAGAGGCGTTGCCAGGCATATGTTATAGATGAGCATGATTCGATTGTAGACGAATTCGAGTTCGAGAACAGCTTCGAAGGCCTGTCGTATCTTACTGGAAAAGCGAAACCGGGCCCTGCGAAGCCTGCAGTTGGATCCGGTGGATAGATGCATTCTCAACACTCATCTACGCCACTTGGAATGTCTGAGACGCGAAACGGGGATGCTTGATTCGAAGATAGCTGCAAAGGCTAGTGAAAGCCAAGAAGCCAAGCTGTTGATGAGCTTCACAGGAATAGACTATCGCAGCGCGATGCTCACAACATCAGAGATCGGAGACATCTCAAGATTTCCCTCGTCGAAGCATCTTGTCGCGCGCGTCCACTCCACAGACATGTGGCATATCTCTTAGGGAAATGAGTCCGGGCTTCCTCCTTTCCATCGCCGTGAGACATGGCGAGTCTTGTTTTCTCTTGATTTTCCCCTATGGAGTGTGACGTTTGAGGTCATTCAGCTTCAGAGTCCTGATATGGGTTCTGGCTTTCTGTGTCAAAGGTTCATCTTCAGTCACCAGGGTTAGGTTTCTTTCTCGAGCATAGAAAACGTACGATGCATCGTAGAAGGTTAGCTTCAGCCTTTGAGCAGCGTCCAATATGGCTTCTTCATGGCAACCGACTTCGAGCACCTGCATTATGTTGAGTACTTGCTTCACTAGTCTAACGAGCTTCTTTGATTCGTCATTGGTGAGCCTCTTGTGTAGTGTGGATTCCTTCCAAAGAACGTTCCCCAGTTCGTATCTCGTCAGTTCCAAGGTGTTGTTTCCTAGCAGGGTTTCCACGGTGTTCTCTTTGATGGCTTTGAATATTGCCGAGGAGTCGAAAAGGAAGCTCACCTTTGCTCCCTGTCCTCTCTAATCGATCTTACCACAGTTCCAACAGTGATCTTTGCGAGTGTAGGTTCCAGGCTCTCGATCTCGCTCCTGATTCTCTCAACCTCTTTTCTCTTCACTTCATCTTCGATGGCCTTTCTTAGCAACTTGGAAGGTTTGATGCCAAGTCTCTGGAGTTCTCCCTTGAGCGCGGCGGGGATCTTCACGGATACGGTCACATACTTACTCATGGTTGCCACTAGCAGTAATACCTGTTCAAAGGAAAATAAGGTTTACCTAAAGGTAAGAAAGCGGAATCGGAATCATGCCTATAACAAGATCACTTCTGACAGCCCGCATTGCTTGACATCTCTAGGCTTTTTCCGAATTCGATTTAATCATTTCCACCAGAACACCGCGGTTCACGACCAAAAGAGCTATCCCAAACCCGGTTGATAAGCCACGAAAGACTGCAGGATACTGTCTGACTAAGGTGCTTGTTGTCTTGGTTCGCAAGTATGACCGGGTTCTCGTCACTGGCGGTGCAGGCTTCATAGGCAGCCATATTGTCGATAGGCTGATGGCGGATGGCTGCGAGGTCCGAGTTCTCGACAATCTCTCCACAGGAAAGCTCAGCAACATCAAGAAACATGTTGGAAGCAGACGGTTCCGATTCATAAAAGGCGACATAACCGATCAATCTATGCTACGAAAAGCCTTGAACGGAATCGAGATTGTTTTCCATGAGGCCGCACAGGTCAACATCACCGCCTCGGTAAGAGATCCGCTTCCAACTAACGACGTGAACACGACAGGAACACTAAGACTTCTCAAGACCAGCACAGACAAAGGAGTACGGAGGTTCATCTACGCATCATCCTCATCCATCTACGGAGAAACCGGCGAACAACCGGTCAAGGAGGATGCGGCCCAGCAACCTGTCTCGCCCTACGCTGTGTCAAAACTCGCAGCCGAAAAATACTGCCTGTGCTTCGATCATCTTGGGAAACTTGACGCAGTAGCTCTGAGATACTTCAACGTATATGGCCCGCGGCAAGGCTACGGTCCATACAGCGGCGTCATGACAGCATTTCTAGAACGGCTGCGAAGAAACCAGCCACTAATCATCCACGGAGATGGAGAACAAACAAGAGACTTTGTGAATGTCCAAGATGTTGTGCAAGCGAACATTCTTGCAATGACTACAGAGAAAGCGGCAGGTGAAGCCTTCAACATTGGAACCGGCCAGAGAACAAGCGTAAACAAGTTAGCAGAAATGGTCATTGAGGCGAGCGGAAAGAAAGACTTGACTCCGACTCACGCATCTGCCCGGTCTGGGGACGTAAGGCACAGCTGCGCCGACATTGAAAAGGCCCGGAGAGTTCTCGGCTACTCACCGAACGTCACGTTGAGAAGCTACATCAGTGAAGTAACTCGCGAGAGAAAACCTTCAAAACGACTCACATTTTGATCCTTGTCGTCTTTCTCTATTGGAACAGTGATCATGTGGACCGCTATCTCTTCTTTGATGAGGTCTTTCCAATTGGTTGTTGCTCGCATCATTCCGGATTTTGATAGAAGATATCGTATCATGCACTTTTTCGGCCGGCCGGACGAATCCTGCCTTGCATATGAGGCGGAAGCTTGCCTGCTGCTTGTAGTCGCCTCAGCCTGGAGAACGTGCTCCAGTCCATGTTCAGCCTCCGCTGCACCTGCTGAGCGTTGCTTGACTCAACGAACGATGCGTACTTAGCCACGATGTCGCCGCACTGCCAGCGTTTTTTCACTTCAGGGTCGCTGAAGTTTGCTTCATGTCTGAACCACATTCCGCGGCGGCGGTAATTCATACGGCCGGCCACCGTAGTACGTCACCTTTGAGGAAGCTAGGAGAAGGTACGGTAGGGAATAGTGTCCGGGTACAAGGTCTATCTCTCAAGGAGGGCTGATAGCTTCCTCTCTAAAGTCTTCTGAGGTAATCAAGTAGCCTTTCGTAATCTTCCTCGGTTATTCGCCATCCGGAGCGACGCATCTCGCCTACCTTTCGTAGGATTTCATCCCTTGATACTGCTCTAGCCTTGTACATTCTTCCAAGTATGTACCCTGTGCCATGAAGCTCGACACTGACAAGTCTTGCGACAGACCTGGCTACGTGATCATCGCTGATGACTACTCCATCGAGCTCTTTGCTTAGAGCTATGACGTCTGCCTCAGCCTTATGAAGCGGAGTCTTCTCCTTCTCGGCTGCGATCTTCACGATCTTCAAGACATAAGCTACGTCCTTTGGGTCTTGTAGCTTGATTGCCTTTTCTTCAATCAATCCGCGTAGGATTCTTGCCTCTGGTTTTCCCAGCGCCTCTCCTTTCAACAACTCCTTGTAGACGCTAGTGGTCGTAAACTTTGGTTGGTCAAGTTGCACCAAGGAGTTTGAGAGGGATACTTTTGCGATGTGTATTAGGGGTGTTGAATCGAAGATGAGGGGTTTGGCCAACAGTGAAAGTTTACTCCTTCAACGCTGCTTCAAAATCCTCGATGAAATCCTCTGACGTATACTGTAGAGGGACCTTCCTTTTCTCCATCTCATCCATAAGCTCCCATAGGGAGAGACCCGCGATGTCGGCTGCCTTCCACACGGTAGCTGATCCCTCAAGGTAGGACCTCAACGCTTTCTCCAGCTTCCAGCGCTTAACGTAAAGATCGGCTGCACGCACAATGACCGTTGACCTGTCAACTCTTTCTTCAGATGCAATCCTGTCAACTTCGTCTGCAATGTCGTGGCGAAGCCTTGCAGCGATCACTCTCATCCCTTGACCTTCTCGCCTAGCCAACTGGGTCACCGTTTACACGATTGAATGGCGTATACACATATTTAAGCTGATCTGGACCATTCTGTGTGAACAAAGTGACTAGCAGTCACCTACAATAGGCTTTGCGAACACCGCTCGTCACCAAATCAAGCGAAACCCAGCTAGCGAAGACAGTGTTGTTGACCATACTCAAATAGAACGTTAAGTGTTCTCCCTAGTCGAGGTCGTTCAGCAGGCTGATATCTTCGGATATTGGGATACATGCTCTTCAGAACTTACGGGCCGGCCGGCCATCTGAAACGGCTCAGCGGACGCGAAGCCCACCATAGAAGAAACGTGAACCATGTCATCAGCAAGAAGCTGGTGGTGAAAGCGAAAGACACTGGGCGCGCAATCGTCCTGGAAAAGCTGAAAGGCATACGCGGCCAGACAACGGTTAGGAAAGCTCAGCGTCACCGCCACAGCTCTTGGGGATTCGGGCAGATGAGAAACTTCATCGAATACAAGGCAAGACTCGCTGGAACTCAAGTCGTGGCCGTGAATCCGAGAGGAACCTCCCACATATGTCCTCGTTGTGGGCCTGAAGCAAAGCAGAACCGTCCGACAAGAGATCGATTCGAATGTGTAGGATACGGCTTCGCTGGGCCTGCGGACTACATAGCGAGGTTAAACATCGCCGCAAGGGGCGCAGTCAGTCGCCCTATCGTTCCGAGGACCTTTTTGGAGCATCAAGCTCACCTCAGGGACAAGCCAACAATTTCAATCGTTGGTAGCTGACTCCGCTGCTGATATTGTGTATTCGCGCGTTTCCCTCAAGAATCTGTTTTCAAGAGCCAGTGTGATCTTCTCGTCGCTTAACCTTTTTACATCAGCGTCCAATGAGTTCCTATTGGCAACCAGCTTCTCAACTTCCTCCTCCATCTTCCTTCAACCAAAGAATCGTTGAATGAAGCTGCGACAGTCTTCCAGTGCCTTCTTGACCCTTGGAAACACATGGCCCACTATCACCTCATACTGTTCAGAAGGGTGCTCGTAGGGATACCGGAATCTTGCTCTGCTTCTCGCCAAGTCATCGGCGACATCAGCTATGCTCTTGATCTGTTTCGCGAACCACTGAGGATACTTCTCCCTCATCTCATAGAGGAAGCGTCCCACGGTGTGCGTCTTAGGGTAATCCATACCGTAAGCCAACAGCACCGCCTTGACTGCGTATTCCGAGCACTCCTGAAGATATTTCAACGCGCCGGCGTAGTCCTTCTCTTTCAGACTCGCCATGGCGCTTCTGAACTCGCGCTCCGCGCTCGCGATCGCCTTCTCAGCACCGGTCTTGTTGACGGCCATCCATCTATCCCAAATCTATCCTGATCTGTTCGCCGAAGGTGACATGGGGCTTCAGAACCCAGCAATAGGTTCCGTCTGAGTATTCGATTCGAAAGGTTCCTAGGGCACCCAGAGCTTCCTTAAGCCTGATCATTAATTTCTGAAAGAACTCCTCCCTGTCGAATAGAACCGCTCTATGACGAAGCATGTCAAGATATGTGGATTGAAAACTCTCCGCATCGCTCTTCCGTAAGGACGCCGTGGTCACTTCTGGATATCCGCAAAATCCTCGCACTCTAAACCAGTAGTCGCAGGTCCTATACTCCCATGTGGATCGGAAACATCTGAAGACACTTCCTTCACGTTGCCAAGCGTTCCTCGCACAGTCTTCCAGCACGTAAAGCAGATCTATGTCGCTTCCATCAAGTTGAAATGTGTCTTTCACAACAGACCCATAGAGGACGAGCGAAACGAGTTCATTACCGAACTCGTGAACGAAGAGCTCCGTCAGACGCCTGAGCGACGCTCGGATCCATCCATTGCGCATCTTGACGAACTCCTCACAGTTCACCCCCCTGCGTTTGACCTTTTCCTCTAGTTCAGCAATTCGGAGCGCAGCCTCGAAGCCTTCACCAGTAATCCTGTATCGGCCTTCGTTCTTCTGGATTTGACCCTCAGCACACAATTCCCTCAGACGTCTGGTAAGTGTCCTTGTGTTGGTCACCGTCTCATTCAACTGTTTGAACCTAGCCTCCCCCACAGAAAGTCGACGCAGAACATCTGCGGCCCCTTCCCTCGACAAGAAATCTAGCCTCAAGTTGCTGTACCGTGGTAAAGCACACTTTAAGCGGACTAATAAGCATAGAGACGCCGCCAAGCCTCTCTAGAGATTTCTATCGTAGGCCCTTGTGTGGGTGAACGCGGGCGCTACGCATCAAGAATTCATCCGCTACTGGAACTATCAGCGGCCACATCAAGGCATAAGCTACCTATACCCTGCAGACATATGCTTCCGCGACCTAAAGAATGAGACACATGTTGATGGATGGAGGAATGCTCGGATATCTTACAGTAACCTTTGTCATATCTGACTTCGGAGATTTTGCATAGTTAGCGAGGAAGTTCCATCCTAGCCCAAACCATGCTCTCATAGAGCCTAAAGGTAGCGCGGTAGGGTTTGAATGGCGGACAATATGTACCTATGTCAAGCGCGAGCTCCCATGTCCGTCGCTGACTCGCAGTATCTAGGATTGAAGCACGATGATTTGAGTTTGGGCTATTGCTGTCGGTTTCGGTGGGAACAGTCCGACGAAGACTTGGTAGTGCCCGGTGCTGGCTGTTGAAGGAACTTGCCAGGTGAATTGGAATCTTCCTCTTCCGCTGGCAGTCACAGTGATGTTTTGGGCATCAAAGTACCAGTAGCCTCCCGGTCCGGTCACTTCAAAGTACAGTGTTGTTGTCAGGGGAGAATCAGTATTGTTGAGCAAGACGTCGAAAGTTGCTGAGCTCCCTCTCGTTGTTGAGTCGGGTCCTGAAACTAGAAGCGTGACTCGCTTGAAGGTTCCTGTGACGGTCAGAGAAACGGTGGAGCTTGTCGAGCCTTCATAATTTGAGTCTCCGCTCCAACTCGCTTTGATCTGATAGGTGCTCGGATAAGGCGGATACCAGGCAACAGAATACGCTCCGCCCCCACCAGTCTTTGTTGTGATGAAGGTGTTCCATGTCGCGCCGTCTAGACTGTAGCTCAGAGTAACCGTCGTTCCTGTAGGTATTCCTGGTGAGGGTTGAGTTGGAGTCACTGTGCCAGAGAGAGTCACAGAAGCACCTAGCGCTATCGATCCAGCAGACAGTCCGAGCGATACGGAGGAAGTACCGCGGAAGAAAGCAGTCAGGCCGTGAGCAGAGTTCATAAGAATGGAGTATGACGGGATGGTTCCCACGTTCACTCCATCCAGACTCCAGTAGTAGAAGGAGTAACCTGTGTTTGGTGTGGCTATGACTGAAGCTGTGGTGCCGTCGTCTCGCCACCCGGAGCCAACTGAGAGACTTCCGGCGCCTGTCGGGCTGACCGAAGTAGTAAGCATGTACTGCTTCTTGAAAATAGCAGTGTATGTGGTTGCTGACCAAGGCGTCGTTATAGTATGCGATTGAGCCCCACTGTCACTCCAAGAGATCCACACAAATTGAACCCCCGTCCCACCGCTCACCGGGGAGTTTGCGGTAAGTGTATGCGTTGATCCCTGAGTCCACGTGAATACCTGAGGCGTGATGACTGGAAAACCGTCAACCATAACGAAACCCGAGCCAGTAGGGCTGGAGGTTATCGTGATCTGAGGTGTTGATATTGTGAGCTGATCTGAGACTATCGTACCCTGTCCTTCTGTGTTCCAAGCTACAGTAAGAAACTTGTATGTGGCTCCAGGAAGGTCTGGAGAGACAGTGAAGGTGTATTCCTCGAACGGAGAGTCGAATGCTCCGTCGATAGCCGTGGTTGATACTTTGTCCCGGATCTTGGTCCCTGAGAGATCTTCGACCCAATACTCAACAAGCCAGATCTTGTTGACTGTAATGTCATTTCTTGGAGTATAGTATGGATTGCTATTGGGATAGCATTGTCTTGATGATGCCTGACCTGTGTATGTGGGAGTCGTGTCACTCGTCGGGTCGGGCGTGTACGCATTCAAAGTGTTTCCTGGCCAAAAGTCAACGATATCAAGTACACCGTTCCCATCAGTGTCTCTCCATCCGATATGCCCCTTGGTGTATTGACACACGGAACCTGAGGTATACGGGCTTACTTGGCCTCTCATTATGCAGGGAACATTGCTTGATCCACTTCTCCCAGGTCCTTGCAGATTCTGGTTTTCGACTGCCAAGTACCCGTATCTATCGGTTGGATATCCAGGATCATTGTAACCTGGCACATAATACTCATCCGCAGCATAGAAGAGGTGTCCCATTTCATGCGCGGTTACCGCGTCCATGTTGGCAATCCCATAGTTGTCATTCTTGTACGTCATAACCATGAACGGCCCGCCGAGGTACGCGTACGCGAAGTATCCGTCTGAGAAACATCCATCCGCATCATTGCTACTGTCCACGACAAAGATGACTGTTACCCAGTCAGTCTTGTATCGGTTTCTGAGATCATTGGCGTAGGAGTACACTCTGTTGCCATAGTCGCCGGAAGAGAATCCAATGCTGCTCATGACTTCCGAGATCCACAAATCCTCGTCCGATGATGACCTAGCTATCGGTTCATACCGTGTCGACACGGTCAAGACTTCATATTGGAAGCTCAGGTGAGCAAGGGGCCCCCGGTTCTTCCACCAATCCATGGCCGCCGTTATTTCACTGATGACGTTGTTCTGTTCTGTTGGAGTCCAGTCTTCTCTATTTGTGTCAATGACGCCGTTGCTTTCTGGCATGATCACTCCTACAGCGATTGTAGGGTTCACATAGAACGCGTTACCGATCATATACTCACTTATGTCATAGAACCCTGCGCCATACGGAGGCACGAACAAAGGGCTCTCCAATCCTGTTGTGTTCTGTTGTCGCCTGGGCAATCTAGCGTCATTAGTTATGGGGTCGGGGTCGCGAGATCCTTGCTGAGGTCGAAGACCTTTCTGCTCCGCATGTCCCTTGAAGTTGTTGTTCCATGCCTCTGCCGCCATTGTGACGACTTTTCCATGTTTCTCCACGGTTGACAGATCTACCGCGTCATATGTGATGTTCAATATTCCTTTCTTGCCTAGTAGCTCATTTTTCTGTGATTTTGGGACTTTCCCTATGAATGCACGTGTGGAGAAGACGTGACTGATGCTTCCCCCCGCCTTCTGGACAAGCCTCATACTTTCTGCCATCGATTCCGATGTCTCTGTTGACAGAAGGACGAATGCATCTTCCATGTTTTCTTTGTGAGTGGTTGTTGTTTGTGATGCATTCGAAGAGGTGACAAGAACTCTTCCAAGTGGTGTGTCAACATGCGAATTCATGATCAAGAGGACAGCAAGGAATATTACGATCATGGAAGGTGTTCGTGATCTTCGATCGATGAACACTATGGTATTACCATTCATGGCTGGCAGTGACCCCAAGTAGGCGTAAGTCAGAGAGAGTAGTGGGAAAGACTTCGTTTCCCGTGTTTGGTATGTCTGGCCTTGACCAAAACATGAACGCCAAGGAAGCCACCGCAAGAGCGGTGGTCAGAAGTCCATTCTCCCTGCTTGGCATGAATGAAATCGTTGACTAGGTCGCTTGAGATCGAGATATTTGAATCATTGGCGCATGCATGCTAACATTGCCTCGTTTTCGCTCAAATGTTAGCGTGCGTCCGTCAGCGATTCTTGCCAGAGGTTCTACGGAGGAACTCAAGCCCATTACTCGCGCGCACTCTTCTCAGGGAGTGACAATGGACCAATCGGAATCGTAGGCCTCCCAGTACGAGTTCTCAACGAACCGTATGACAACGCTAATCTTGTCACCAATCTTAAGATACTGATGGACTTTCCAAGTTGATACTGAGCCGATTCCGGAGAAGCGGATATTGATCATGTCTCCAGCTTTGAATGTCGCGTTTGCCGAAATGACTTTAAGCGAGATTTCTACTGAGTATGGGTTCTTTGAGATCGACAGAACCTCTCCCGACGTGAGAATTGGCGATCCTACTTGTCGGGGAGTCAGGGCGCCCGTTGACGTCGGTGCAGTTGTAGTGACGACGGTTGTATGAGTGGTAACTGATACGAATGAGTTTGGAGACAAAGTTGGAAACCACTGGATAAGAGCACATGCCACCCAGAGCAGAGCTACTGCGCCGAACAGCCACCACAATCGGCCCAAGACGGATCAAGAAGAACGGTTCGGTTCACGTTCTTATGAAGGTTGAGAAGTATTCAGCAATCGGCATTTGTTCCCGGTTTTCTGCATTTACTTTCTTGAGCCGGTCACAATTCTGCCCTGGAACTGTATGCTCACAATGGTCTGGCTCGCATGCTTGAGAGCTTACGCATAGTAGCGAAATGTTTCCTAGCTTACTTCAATTGCCACGTTGTAGTTGCTGACTCCTGAGAGTGAGATTAGTGCGGTCCAGGTTTGTGCTGAGCCTGGCGCGGTTATTGTGAATGTGGCTCTGTGTATGATCGAGTAGGTGCTTGTGCTCCCAGAGACGGTTATTGCTGTGCGGTCGTAGACGACTGCTCCAGACTCACCCAAGGTAGGTGTTCCGCCGGGACCGGCTATGGTTATGCTTCCTGATGGCGGTGATCCAGATCCACTCCAACTGTACGTCAAAGTCACTACGATTTGGGTTGCACTTGCTTTCACGTTGAAGCTGTAAGATGCAGGCGCTGAAACAGTGAGAGTGACCGTTGCCGTATGAGTCCTAGTGCCGTCTGTAGCTGTTACGACTATTGACGAAGTTCCGCCCGGTGTAGTGATAGAGGTTGATACGGAGAGTGTGGCCGTCTTGGTTTGACTTGCTGCGAGACTTACCGAGTTCGGTGTAATCGTTCCCGTGGCACCGGATGGAAGACCAGAAGTGACGGAAAGACTCGCAGTGCCGCCACCATAGGTACTGGAAGCAGTCAAAGTGAGCGTGTATGAGGCGGAAGCTCCTGCGCCAACACTCTGCGAGGTTGGTGAGGCACTAATCGTGAAATCGCTTGGAGGTGGGGGAGGCGGGCCGGTTGAGTAGGTCACTCTCATATTGAACTGGACAACGGAATCCTGATATGAGCTAGAAGTCCAACTGGAATCGAAGGATCCGTACGACTTTGAGTAGAAGCTCCGGCTACCACTCGCGTAGTACAATTGCTTCATGGTTGAAACTTGAAGCGCAATCCAATACGTGCCAGAAGATACAGCAGTCTCTGTAACTGTGATATCCTGCCATCCAGTGCTTGAAGTTGCAGCTGTTGTTGCGCTTTCAACTTTGAGCGAGGCGGGCTTGTCGGTGCCAGCGCTGTAGAGGGCGACTCGAATGTCGCATGGTCCAGTTGCAGCCCAATTCACCCCTATACTCTGAACGTTGCATTCGGGGAGTGCTATTGGAGACGCTATGACGTATCCCGGACCGGCATAACTGGTAGAACTAGTCCCGCCAATGGTGACAGCATCAGCCAAAACGATGGGTGATGACGACAGGGCAAGCAATGCAACGACAGATAGGACATAGAGGGAGATCCTGATTCTCTGGCCGACGACAGCCATAGAATTCGCTGTCAGCAGTCTATTGTTCCCGCTGCTTAACATGGAAAACAGCCTTTCCTACTCGGTCTAGAGCAGCGGATTTATCGCCTTTTGATTGATTTCAGGCAATATGTTTCCTTCCGGTTCGCTGGCGTGAACATATCCTGAATCCGCCAGTGTGAGATAGTGGGTGCGATAAGGTAGTATGTGGGTGGCCTGAACTGGAATCATACCTGCTTTAGTTGTAGGGGCAAAGACTTTTCAGGCCTGTTTCCTATCTCGCTTCAAGGCCTCCGGGGATGGAGTGTCAGATGGGTTTACTGAGAAAGAAACTACTGAACGGAGACAGAAAAATCGGTGTCTGGGGTACAGGATACATAGGCTTCTCTACAATGGCGAACTACGCAGCTAACGGCGTCAGCTGCCTAGGCACCGATGTTGCTCAATCTACTGTTGACACTATCAACCAGGGAAGAGTCCCGATCCTGAACCTAGAATACTGGCTCGGCTTCCCTGTAGAGCCTCTTGTAAGATCAGGAATGATGCGAGCAACAACCAGTTGGAAGGAACTCCTCAGCGAGGAAGTAGTGGTTCACATGATAGCCATCCCAACAGAGAAAGATGACAAGCCCTGGGACGACGCCTTGATCGACGTAACCAAGAAGATATCGACGATCGCTGATCAGAGCAGGAAGGAGGCGCCCCTGGTCATAATTGAGTCAACACTAACGCCAAACAGAACAAACGAGGTAGTCATACCTCTTCTCAAAGCGAAGGGACTGAAGATCGGCGAGGACATATGTGTCGGCGTGGCACCTCGAAGAGACTGGTTCATCAGTCCGGAAAAGAACCTCAAGAATCTTCCGCGCATCGTAGGCGGGACAACTCCAGCAACAACCGAAATGATGATGGACGTCCTCGGAATAGTCTGCGACAGATTGGTCCCAGCACCAGACCATAGACATGCAGAGATCGTCAAAAGCATTGAAAACGCATACAGACATGTCGAGATAACACTGGCCAACCAACTCTCACTGGCATTTCCTGACATTGACATGGTTGAAGTCTTGAAGCTAGTCGGAACGAAATGGAACATTGGCGTTTTCCACCCAAGCTTGGGAACTGGCGGATATTGCATTCCTTTGTCTTCCAAGTATCTTCTGTCTGGAGCGAAACGCTCAGACGCGTTGACAATTCTGAGGGCCACGATCGAAACGGATGAACAAATGCCCAGGTTGGTTGCTGAACATTTGGCTAGGAGAGGTGCGAAACGGGTTGGGATACTTGGTCTGGCCTACAAGAGTGACCTGAAGGTTCACACGTTGAGCCCGACGCTCAAAATTGTGCCGCGTCTGAAAGAGAAAGGTGTCGAGGTGAAAGTCCATGATCCCTACTATTCGGAGCAGGAGATAGAGCAGATCGTTGGCACAGAGACCTTCATATTTCCCGAAGGATTGAGAGAATTCGACGCGGTAGTCATAGTGGCTGGTCACCGGGCCTATAGAACCGTTCCGGGTTCGATGATTCTCAAGAACCTCGGCAAGTGCAAACTCATTGTGGACAATATTGAGGAGGCTTGGAGACGCGTGGATTTTTCTGCATTAGGAATAGAGTATCACGTGGCTGGAGACAGAGGCTGGCTAGGCAGCTGAGAAGAGATTCACGGAGGCTCAGAAGATTGACCGAGCTGGCCGGAAAACTAACTGAGATGGACTGGAAGAAAGTCGAGGACGACATAATCCACTTCATAGCAGTAGCTGTTTCTGAGGCGAAAGCAGAAGGAGTCGTTCTAGGGTTAAGCGGTGGCATAGACAGCTCGGTTGTGGTGACTCTCTGTGTCAAAGCACTAGGAAAGGAGAATGTGCTCGGGCTGTATATGCCCGCGACGTTCACTCCAGCCGATGATCAAGATGACGCGAAAGCCATCGCACATGATCTGGGCATAAGAACCCACCTGATACCAATAGGCCAAATCGTAGACAAGTTCTTGGAGATCGTACCAATGAAGGAAAGAAACCGAGTCGCTGTTGGCAATCTCTTTGCTAGAATGCGAATGGTCGCCAACTATTACGTCGCTAACTCCGTGAACTATCTCGTTTCGGGAACCGGAGATCGGTCTGAGATCCTGATAGGTTACTTCACCAAGTATGGAGACGGCGGGGCCGACTTTCTGCCAATTGGCCATCTTTACAAGACTCAGGTGCGAGAACTTGCAAAGCATCTCGGCCTGCCGTCAAGAATCGCTGACAAGCCGGCCTCGCCTCAACTGTGGAAGGGGCAAAAAGCGACTGACGAGATCCCCATAGACTATCCAATCTTGGACCAGGTTCTGCATGGTCTGTTCGACATCAAGATGAGCGCTGGTGACGTAGCGAAAGCACTCAATATCCCATCGAAAGTGGTAGAAATCGTGCAGCGATTCCACGAGCGCTCTCACCACAAGAGGACCATTCCACCCATGCCTTCCATTCCCCAAGAACTTCTGCGACCGTCTTAAGATCAAACGAGGCCTGAGATTGATCAGAGTTCTGTTCCTAGCAGCCCCATTCAAGAGCCGATTCATAGAGCACATGACAGAATTCTTCTCAAACGAAATATGCTGGAAAATGGTGATTTCAGATAATCCTCCGAGCAGATATCGCACAAAGAGTTTGAAGGAGAATATTGTAGACAGGGTTTTAGGAACGAGGAAGCTGGCCCAAGCAGCAAAGGAATTCAAACCTGACGTAGTCTATACAGACAACCTGTCATATAGCGGTCAAGCGGGAATAATCTCAGGTCTTGCAAGCATCAGAGCCCCGCACATACTTCATCTTAGAGGCAACTGGTGGGAAGAATATTTGGCATGGCACCATCTTGCCCCATGGCACAAGAGGATGCGAGGCACACCATTCTACTTCTACTATTGGTTCGCCATAGCATCTACCGCTCTTGTCACGCCCATATGCCAGTGGCTTGAGAGACGAGTGAAGCACTACCTCCCATGGAAACCGACTGAGGTAGTGTACCAAGGTGTAGATCCGAGACTCTTCTATGAAGAAGAAGGATTCGAAGTAGAACACCCAGCAGCAGCTATCATACAGAACCATACAGTGTACCCGAAAACACTAGGTCTTCTGACGTTTAGAAGAGTCATAGAAAAGGTACCGGATGTTCACTTCTACATAACGACCGGAGAAAGACGGAACCAACCGTACCTCCCGATGGTCGAAGAGAGATTCGAAGGTATGAGAAATGTTCACTTTGTGGAGAATGTGTCTTGGCCAGATGGGGTTCGGAGACTGCTCTCAGCCTGCGACTTCTACATACTGGCCTCAGGCCTAGACTGTTGTCCGACAACGGTACTTGAAGCCTCGTTAATGGAAAAGCCCGTACTGGCCAGCAAGGTAGGGGGCGTGCCTGAGATAGTGGCGGAGGGAGAAAGCGGGTGGACCATAAGCAATAAGGATGTGCAAGGTTGGGTCAGAAAGATTGAGCTTCTGGCCACTGACAAAGGCCTGGCTACGACCATAGGCAAGAAAGGCAAAACATGGGTTTCAGAGAGGTTCACCTGGGAGAAGATAAGTCGCCAAGTAGAGCAAATCTTAACGCGTGCAGCATCGTCTAGACAGTTGCTGTGAACAAATCAACGCCTTAGAGAGTCTCTTGACATGGAACTATTTCCTAAGAACCTGCTAGAGATACTTGTCTGTCCAATGTGTGGCTCTGAACTCCAACTGGAAATTCTCTCACCTGAGCTTAGAGATGGGGTGTTGTTCTGCAAGAGCAATCATTGGTATCCCGTCATCAATGGATTGCCAAAAATCTTGATTGGTGAGCTCAGAGGAAACTACTCCGACTTCGTCAAATCATATGATAAATGGTTCACGTCCAAGGGATTGCAGCCAGCTGAGCATTCCAGTGAGAGAAAGGAGAGCAAGCAAGTTCAGGAGACTTTTCGCGAAAAATGGATGACAAAGGACGTAATGGGCATAAGCGACTCTTCACCGTACAAGAAATTCATGCGCAACTGGATGCTCAGAAAGTATGGGTGGGAGAGCGAACCAAAGTTCGAGAAAGCACTGAGCAACAGGAGAATGATCCTGGATGCTGGAACCGGTCTCGGAAGAGAGGTAATCAACCTAGCCAAGGCTGCAAGACAGTCAAGCGTGGTTGGCATAGAGTTCTCTGACTGTGCCGCGAGCGCTATGAGGAACGTTTCATCACTAAGCAATGCCTACATCATACAGGGAGATCTTTTGAGACCACCGCTAAAAGAGGAATCATTCGACTTCATCCTGAGTGAAGGAGTACTACACCATACACACAACACTGAGGAAGCATTCAGAAAATGCTGCAGACTTCTGAAGATTGGTGGTGAGTTTGCCTTCTATATCTACAGAAAGAGAGGGCCCGTTAGAGAATTCACAAATGACTATTTGAGAAACATCATGCAAAAAGTGTCTTCCAAGGAGGGCTGGGAGATCGCAGAAAGAATAACAAGATTCGGTAAGGCCCTGTCAGACATCAAGGCCAAAGTCAGGATTCCTGAGGACATTCCTGAACTTGGAATAACGGCCGGAGAGACAGACATTCATCGTTTCATCTACTGGAATTTCTTGAAATGCTTCTGGAATGACGGATTGCCGTTTGAAGAGAACGCGATCATAAACTTTGATTGGTTTGTACCAGAACATGCTCACAGACACTCAGAGCACGAAATCAGAAGCTGGTGCCTAAGAAATGACATTGAAATCGTATGGTTCAACGCTGAGGAGTCAGGATACAGCGTTAGAGGCGTAAAGAAGTAATGCATTGACCCCTACGAAAGCTTCTCGAACAACACGTAGCCATTCTCTTCAATAATAGGCTCGAAGGTGCTTGAGTCTACAACGCTGACCGGAACGATAGTCGTATCGACCAACACGAAGCTGATGTTGTACTCCTTGATCAGAGTATCCAATGGTACTGACAGAACTGGAAAGAAGGCTGCGAGCTTCTCATAGTTGCGTGCGCTCATCGTGTAGAATACCTTCTTGCCTGAGAAGTAAGGAATGGCAAATGTGTGGGAGGCTGGCAGACAGAGCACCCCATCCTTGTCTGAGCTTCTCAAGTGTGCGAATGTCTTCAGCAGAAGAGACTGGTCGTCGCTACGGTTGTGAAGGCGAACTCTAATCCAAGCTCTAGCATTCTGAACAAGCGATAGCACTACCACCACCAAGATCACAAGGAGTCTCAGAGTTGATGGCGACTCTAGGAAAAACCCACACAGAAACGCACTAGGGAAGGCGTTATAGTCAAGAAATTGCCTGCTGCCAACATGATGCCCCAAGAAACGGACGTACATTGCCACATAAAAGAATGCAAGAGTCAAGATAGACCAGCAAAGGACTAATCTCTGCCATG
The DNA here is from genome assembly GCA_022865705.1 of Candidatus Bathyarchaeota archaeon. Lineage (GTDB taxonomy): Archaea > Thermoproteota > Bathyarchaeia > 40CM-2-53-6 > JALHTG01 > JALHTG01. The sequence goes on from JALHTG010000108.1 coordinate 41,048, forward strand.
ATATCTGAAAAGGAACAAAAAGCAGAATCACAACTGGAACTAATCCAAAAGGATTGAACGGGGAAATCCTCAGAAGCCAATGCAGAGGGTTTACCATTCTTGTTCTTTGCCACAAAGATCGAATGGACATCTCATGGAAGTTGTCTGGCCTATCCCTGTTCAGTTTGCCCTTCTCAGATTTTGAATGAAACTTCGCCATGTAGTCCAAACCATAGTCCTTATAATGCTTCAACCAAAAGCGCGTAATACCTACATGCCCCAAGAAGACCTTGACGTAGAAACCTCTTGAAACAACGATCGCACCTATGATAATGGCCAACAAATTCATCAACGGCACATAAGACCAAAACAGAACCGCAAAAGAGACCAATAGAAAAAACAGAACCTGTGTTGCGAACTTGTGAGATAAGAGTACGACGATACCGAAAGCAATGACGCATGCAAGATAGACTGATTGGCCAGAATGAAAGTACAACACCAAACTGGACATCGCAAGATTAAACGCAACTAGGCCGAAAATCCTCGTATTGAAGCTCAGACTCTCCTGAAGAACAGCGGGTGTTAAGGAATAGATCATCGATGCAACCAAAGCCATTTGGGTGCTCAATGATAACACGTATGTCAAACAGAACAACACAACCGAGTTCAGGCTATCCAGGATCGGATTAATCACCCAATTGTATCTTTTCAACCATCCCGACGGAAACATGGACAAGAAATAGAACGACAAAGGAGGATAATCGTGATCGCCTTCGATCAGGAAATACTTGCATACACCGTTGTATCCATGACCTTTCTTTAACTCATCAATGACAAGCAGATCCGCCCAAGTGTCATGACCAATCAGGGGCCTACCAATTCTCGGAAACGCCCTCAGAACAAAGCAAAGAAGAGCTGCGCATACGGCTCCAATAAAGAAGGTCAGATCCAAAGTCGTCTCACAGTGCCATGAGTGCAACCATTCGTTTCAGTGAAATTGAGTGAAGATTCTTTCATGTTTGATTTAAGCTTCTGGTTAGCACGATGTCTGAGAAGTGTCTTTCGCGGGAGACGCTTATAGCATCGTATGAGCATCTGCTTCTGCAGTCTGGATGTCCACAAGTATTCAACCTATGCAACTATTCTGGGTTCTCGTGGAAGAGCAGCGCGCTGTAAGGAGTACGCTTATTGCCATGGGCCCGACATAGCAAAAGGTTTGGTGACGGTTCAGACCATGCGAACTGCTAGAGACACCGACTCGCCTAGGTCAAAACTTCAGATCTACATGCAGATGCTTGTATCTCATCCAGATACTGGGGATTCTCATATGATTGCAGGCTAGCCCTCACAGAATGTTGCGTTTGTCTTGGACTGGGGGAAATACAATCATGAAAAGACAATTCAACTCAGACACGGCGGCATTAGTACAAAGACTGAGAGCCTATGAATCAACAGTTTATGATCTGGAGAAGTGGATAATCAAACAAGTCAAATTACATCAAGACATGAAGGTCTTAGATCTTGGTTGTGGAACTGGTAAGCAAATGTTTGCTCTGCATAGATTCCTGTCCTCAGAAAGCAAGATTGTGGGAATAGATATCTCGTCCGATGCTGTTGCAAGAGTAAATCAACGTGCTGAAAAAGAGGGAATCACGAACGTCAAGGCCATGATATGTCATCTCGACGACGTGACAACTCACTTCAAAGAGTCACGTTTTGATCTCATATTGTCGACATACGCAATATATTACTCAAAGGATATGCTGTCACTGCTGTCTTCTCTCCGTCGATTGTTAAACGACAAAGGACAAGTATTTGTCTGCGGATATGGAAAAGGAACAAATCAAGAGTTCTATGACCTGGTCAACAAGCTAGTGAACGACGAGTCTAGACAAATAGAATCGATAGGCGATTTCATGGGGAGACAAGACATTGCTCATGCCGCTAGTTCTTATTCTTCTTATCGGGTCGTACGATTGGCAAATACAGTAGTTTTCAGGTCAGCGGAAAGCGTTTTGGCTTGGTGGAAGAATCATAATTCGTACATTCCTGAACTTCACCGGGAGGTCTGTCACACTATTGATCAGTACCTTAAGAAGAATGGGTCTTTTGCCATGACCAAGAACGTATTGGGTGTTCTGTATGAATCCTAACGATTTCAGTTACACCTCCTATGGCGGCCTCTTGCGAATTCTACAAAGGTCAAGAGTCGATTTGTGCTTCAGGGATTTCACGGAAGGAAATACTGAAAACAACTTCTTTATCCTTCGTCACGACGTCGACTATTCACCAGAGGCCGCCTTGATGATGGCTGAATTGGAAACCGATTTAGAGATAAAAGCGACGTATTTTGTCCTGTTTAGTTCTCCATACTACAACTTGCTAAGCGAAGAATATGTACTATTTCCCAAGAAACTGATAGAATTGGGACATGAAGTTGGCCTTCATTATGACCTAGGAGCAATGGGAAAGGGAGTACATGATGAGAATCTACTTGATAGGCTGTCACTGGAGATCGATCTTCTTTCTAGACTTGCTGGGTCGGATGTAAAGTCCATTGCCAGGCACGAATCATCATCCTCGGGGCCTGATCCATTCCAAGAAACAGAATTCACGAATGCCAGTGATGATAGGTATACTAAACAGATTTCTTACTTTTCCGACAGCTGCGGTGCCTGGAGAGACGATTTTGTAGAACACCTTTCAAAGGGTGATTTTCCAATGCAAATGCAGTTACTTATTCACCCGCTGTTCTGGGCACCAACTTCTTTGAGTCGGTGGGAAACACTGGATGCTTTCGCTCAGAACAGAGTGAACGATTTGCTGACGAGAGTACAGCAAAGAAAGGAAATGTGGCGGAATCATGCTGGAGTCATCCAACATGAGCGTCGAGCAAAGCGCGCTATGTTCTGATGGTGCAAGCGCACGCTAATTCCTAGCCTAAGGAGCGTTTGGAACTCCATTGGTTGTGATTTGACGTTATGGGCGACTCACTACGTTCAGAGAGGAATCCGAAGTCTGGATGAGCCCGCAGCCACTGTCGCCTCAAGAGTCGCAGATGAAGTGCAGGATTCTTGTCACTTTTGCGTCAGGCATTGAGCCCATTGGCGTATTTCCTCTTCCAAAGAAACGATCTGGTGCCAGCCGAGCAATCTCTGAGCCTTGCTGACATCAAATGCCGCTCTATGATCCTCTTTGCGGTGAGACGCGCGCGATGTACACTTACAAGCCTTTCTAAGAGAGAGATTTAAGTGCGTGGCTTGAAGAGCCTCCTCCAAGATGAAGCGACCCACAGGCATCGAGAGACATACGAAGATAGCAGTCAGGTGAGCAGCATTCAATGAGTCGAGAGACTTGCCGAAAGATACTACTGTTGATAAGCCCTTCGACCATTGAACAGATGCTCGCGAAAGGAAACGTGTGGTACGTGCGGCATTATGAAGCCTATTTCGACAGAGTATATGTCGCCTACATGTTTGGTAGCCCTCATGAACCAGTGACCAATGGCAATACAACCTTGGTCTCTCTTGGCTCTGGTAGGGGACAAAAGATGGACCTCATGCTCGCGCCATATCGGGTATATCGATTTGCAGGAAGAATCCGACCTAGCAACTACCTCACAGCTGACATCGTGTACTCTTGGTGGATCTGCCTACTTGTAAGAGCCATTATCAGGGCCGAGATCTTCTTGATGCCTGTGTGTATGCCAGAAGAAATCTACAGGAACACTGGGAAGTCTATGTCAGGCCTGCCCCTGTGGCTGGAACGAATATTCCTGACGCTCAGTTTCGCATTCTCGCATCGGGTCCTGACTGGCAAGAACATCAGCACAGTAATCGATTGGCTGTCATCAATAAGATCCATCAGACGCAAGTTAGCGATCATTGACACCCTTGTTGAGGAACTACCGTCGGTTGAGTTCTACAAACGTCTCGTGGATGGTGTGATCTTCCCGCGTTCAACCGACGAATTCAATATCCTTTATGTTGGCAGGCTACACAAAGAAAAAGCGATCGAAGACCTGATAGAGATGCTGCGGCTGATCCAAGAGAGCGGCGTACGAGCGCGCCTCGAAATAGTCGGCGAGGGGCCTGAAAGACGGAATCTGGAAGAGCTCGCAACCAACATTGGGGTAAGAGAAAAGGTCGATTTCGTCGGACCTAGACCTAGCGAAGATCTCGTTGACTACTACCGGCATGCGGACGTCTTCGTCTCCCCTCTAACTGGTACGTCTCTTCGTGAAGCTGCATTGTGTGGAACAGCGGTCGTTGCGTATGATATGGATTGGGTTAGGGGCCTCCTAATACACGAGGAAAATGCCCTTTTGGCTGAGCCTAGGAACGTCAAGGAGTTGGCTCGGCAAGTAGCTCGCGTTTTGACTGACAAACGACTGAGAGAAACGATAGCGCACAATCTGCAGCAACTGGCCTTGGAATACTGGAAGCCCGAGAAAGTGCGCGTCGCTATGAGACAAGCATTCGAGTCGTAGTGAGAATCCCAATGGCGTTGAAGCGGATTCGTCATTCCACAAGCCTGCTGTTTATACTCACGAGATTCGTCTGTTGCCAGGACAGTCTTCCATGGTTTGGACGGTGACCAGAGATGAATACTTGTCCACTTTGTCATCAAGATAATGCCACAAGTTTCATACGAATTGACGACTTCCCGTTGCTTCTGTTTCCAGTGTCAGAGTACCTGAAGAACAAGATTGAGAAGAAACGATTGGAAACGTACATATGCGCAGACTGTAACCACATTTTCCGGAGCCCTATCACAGAGGAAGATGCACAACTAATATACAACAACTACTACGCCTTCTATCCTTTCGAAAATCTAGAATCGATGAATGAGCCCTACAGAATCCCATTCAGACGAGTCTTTCACGATGTTTACCCGACAATCCAGCGACCGGCCACTCTTCTTGAGGTTGGATGCGGGTCAAGTGAACAACTAGGTTTCTTCAGAACCTACGGTATCAAAGCATTCGGGATAGATCGATCCGTATTCGTCGACAAATCGAGTTCAGACATCATCTCTGGCGTGTATGAGGAATACGATTTCCCACACAGGTTCGACACAATTGTTTCCCGATTTAGCCTAGAACACCTCAATGATGTTCACGGATTCTTTCGCAAAGTCGAGCAGGATTTGAATGCAGACGGCGTGCTGTTCATACAGGTCCCCAATGTGTATGCTTTCGCCGGTAGCCTGATTCCGCTCTTCTTGGCCCATGAGCATATACACTATTTCAACCCATATTCACTGCATGTTGCTGCGGTGGAGAACGGCTTTCAAGTGGTCGCGGCCCATTACGATGGTTCTCAGAGCATAATATTTGCGCTCAGAAGGGAAGATGCGCCGATAAGACAGAGGCCGATGATCATTCCAAAGGTTCCAGATGGGTTCTACAGAGATTACCTAGAACGAAGAAGGGTTCTCGCACAGGATTTGACATCAGTCCTCTCTAGGACGAATCATTGTTACTTCTACGGTGCAGGTCTGTCACTGTGTTGGATATTGTATGAGCTTAAGGCTATGGAAAAGCTGGTCAACGTAGCCGTCATCGACGATAACTGCCTTGCACAGGGAAAATTCCTTCCTCACACATCATACAGGATAGCTAACTTGGAAGATGCAAAATTCCGTAAACATTCTACCATGATTCTCAGCATGAACCCTGTTTATCACAAGAACGTAATCTCCAAGATTCGCGCATCCGATTTTCAAGGCGAAGTATATAATATCAGCAACGTTGGCTTGTCAAAGTTGATCTAGTGGCTATGCCAGAGTTCTACGCAACGTAAGTCGTATGGGCCAAGGAGACAGACCGATCGTCTTGGGAACAGCAAATCAAACTGAACAGTTGTCCTGGGTGGCAAGACACGCTTGTCTGGAAGACTGAAGAGACTTCGGAATGGTTCGGGACTGGTTAATTTGGCGCATGGTAGTACAGGTAGGGTTCGAAAGGAAGCGTTAAGAATAAGCGAATGTGCGAGGCGTTCCTCCTGAGGTAGCACCAGTGCTCATCGGATTTCTCTCAGATGCTCACGGCAACCCATTCGGCCTCGTTTCCTGTTACAGCCGACTGCGTTCTGAAGGAGCGGAGCGAATATGCTTTCTTGGTGATGCTGTCGGCTATTGGCCTCATAGCACGGCAGTACTGAAGGAATTGATGAGTCTGGAAGTGCCATGCATCATGGGAAATCATGACGCCATGCTTCTTGGGTTGCTGCCCATTCCTGAGGAGAAGGAGAAGACTTACCGTTTGAAACCTGCAGCGCTCTCCGTTTCGGCAACAACAAAAAGAATGATGACCGATGAATGGCCTCTCAAACGCGAGCTAATATTCGATGGAAAACGAATACTGCTTGTACACGGACGCCCGACTAACCCTCTGGAGGGATACCTATACGAAAAAGACTTGGCTTTGCCTGGGGAACCTGACGCTTTCGATGTCATAGCCATGGGACATACTCATCATGCCTTCGTCAAACATGAAAGGAAGGTGTTATGGTTGAATGCCGGATCTTGTGGGTTGCCCAGAGATATAGGATACATGGCTAGTTGCATGCTCTACGATAGTGTTCTGCATTCTGCAAGAATACTGCGCGTGGAGATGGATACGGAGAGTCTGCTCGCCTCCTGTACCCTAGGGTCAGTAGCGCCAGAAGTAATTGAATGCCTGGACAGGAATGCGAAGCACAAACTCAAACATTCACCTCCATAGAAGTAATGGACAGTCTGTCGACTGGAGTTTCTGACCTCCGGCGTCTCGTCTCACTTAGGCCACAGTTGGAAACTAATCTTATTAGGAACAGTCGCGCCACTCACGGCGCTTGGATGATCAATGCAGCAAAGCAAGAGTGCAGGTCCCAAGATACCAGTAATGGTGACGGGAATAGGTGGTGGAGGACATGGAGAACAAATCCTCAAAGCGCTACGTATGGCAAATACGCCTTACGAGATCGTTGGTTGCGACCTATCTCCCTATAGCAAGGGACTGAAGGAAGTTGATCATCCGTACCTGGTTCCACCCGCAAGAGATCCTCAGTACATTGATACCATTCTCCGACTTTGCACTAAACACAAAGTAAGAGCACTGTTTCACGGTTCGGAACCAGAGCTCCTAGCGATGAGCCGTAATCGAGAGGTGTTCATTCGAGAAGGCATATTCCTTCCTATCAACCCAGAACACGTTATTGAGACGTGCATGAGTAAATCCAAGACTTTTCAGTTCTTGGAAAAGAATGGATTTCTATACCCCAAAACGCGGGTTGTGAAAGATCCTGGTGACCTGAACGAATGGTCATACATACCCGCAATCTTGAAACCCTCAGTAGGTAGTGGCGGAAGTGCTCACACTTTCATTGCTCAAAGTAGAGAAGAGTTGAAGATCCTTGCGACCTATATGCTGAATTCGAAGGTTTGTCCAGAGATGATTGTTCAAGAATACAAGGGTACTCCAGAGACGGAATTCACGGTTGGTGTCTTGTTTGACATGGACGGAACCTTTCTGAACTCTATTGCGGTCAGACGAGACCTGCGATCCTCTTTGAGCTGCAGGACGCGCGTCATGAATCGAACCGGTCTTTCAGAATATGGTCAATACCTATCGGTGAGTACTGGGATATCCCAGGGAGAGATTGGGCCTTTTCCGGAAGTGACTGGCCCCTGTGAGAAAATAGCCAAGGCTCTCGGTGCTTGTGGTGCCATCAATATTCAATGCCGCATTCACTTAAGTGATGTATATGTTTTTGAGATAAACCCGCGTTTCTCCGGAACCACCTCAATAAGGGCCGTCGTAGGATACAACGAGCCGGATATTCTGATAAGAAAGCACGTTCTTGGTGAAAGTATTGCGGCTCGATTTCCATACAAAACTGGCATGGTAGTGCGAGGACTCGTAGAAACACTCTTTGAGAAAGACGACGTCGACAGATGGGTTAGAGCTCTTTGAGCGGAGTCCCTCTCATCCTCATCCAATGCCATCACAAGTGGATTGATGAGCCAGCTCGGAATCCGGGCGTCGTCCGCCATTCTATCCTTTCTGCCAATACATCATTGAATCGGCCTTCTTCTTGGGGTTCCAACCATCCCGCCTCCTAGCAGGATCCTCAGCTTCTTCTGAATGTCCCTTATCTCAGATTCCTCTTCAACGGTCAGAAGTTTTCTGTCTTTCGAAATCCTCGCTAGCAAGTCTATGACTTTCAGATAGAGAGGCATGACGACTTCCGTCTGATATCCTGGGGTCAGCTTGTAGGCATAAGGATTGGCTTCGACGCTTATGTCTAGCTCACTTGAATAAGCTCTACTTCCTTTCATGTGCAACCAACCAACGATCACGGCCAATGGAAAACCTAGAAGCACAGCCGGTATGACAAAGACAGAGAAATACGGAAATATGACCGAGAGATCGGGGATGTTCCTGATAAGGAGGTAGTATATGACCGTCAACGTATTCACTGCCCCCAAGAGAAAACTCAGATACGTCGAGTAACCCATTCTAAAATAGTACCAGAAGCGCATCATATACCTGTGCCACTTCATTTCCTAACACCTATCGTTTCACTTGGATTGAGACAAAGGATGGGATCTTATAACATTCCACAATCCCTACATTCTGTCGGAATGTCATCAGACAACAATGCCTCCCTAAAAGATTGGAATTCGTCATTATTCCATATTGCGCTGTAATCTTCTCTTGTCAGGTCTCCGAATTCTTTGTGGTGAATGGCACAACAGGGACGCACCTTTCCGTTCTCTTTGACTACTAGGTATATCCAGAGTTGCTCGCAGTATTCTCTGGCTTTGGGTTGCTCTAGTCTAGGGAGGCTTATTGGCATCTTCAGTTTCTCTGAGAGTGTCTTAGCCCTTCCGAACAGTCCTCGCATCTCCTTCTTTTCTCCTTCATCTGCCAGTCGCAGAGACTCGTATCTTTTTGATATGCCGACATCAAAGGAGTACTGTATATCGCAGAAGATCACTTGATCTGCACCCACCTCTGATGCTAACCTCACCATGTCCTCTATCTCACGATAGTTCCTTCTCATCAGTATGGAATTGATGTTCACCCGAAGTTTCGATTGCATCTTGTTTCTTTGGTCAACGAGGTTCTTGGCACGTGCTTTTACGTCCTCGAGTTCTGCTCCAACCCTAATCGATCTATAAGTTTCAGGATTGCCGCTGTCGATAGAAATATGAACAACATCTAGACCTGACTCAAGAATCTTCCCGATGTTTGCCTTGTTCAACAGCGTCCCGTTAGTTGTTATGAGAGCGCTCATCTTCCTGTCTTTCAGGTGTCTTATCATTCTGAAGAGGTCCTTGTGAAGCATTGGTTCTCCTAGGCCTGCGAGCTGTGCGCCTTTGAGAAAAGGGAGTTGGTCGATGATTCGGGCAAACAGGTCGTACGGCATTTCTGACTCCTGGAAACGCGGGTCGTTACGAGGGCACATCGTACATTTCAGGTTGCATTTGGCTTCAATGTCCATTGTGCAGTAAAATGGTCTGTAAGGGACATGTGTGAGCAGCGTAGTGCCATTAACCATCCTGCATTTTCTATACAAGAACCGGTTGTAGTTCTGATGCATGGTGTAGTTCTTCACGGATTGCAGCAGAGAGAGCAGAGAACGTGTCATATCACAACGGGCTCCTTCCGATATGCGAAGATCGTCTTCGGACACCTTGTGAAGCCAACTTAAATCCCTATTCGTTCAGAAATTCGCGCCCTCTCTTGGACACGCGCTGCGCAGAGGCAAGGCCGCAGATAGGCAGAGCACGCTAAAGCTATAAGAGATCGGGACCCTAATCGCAACAAATCTGGACAAGAGGTACTCCAGCACATGTCAGAGCTACAAGAAGATCTGATTGCACTGCAGCAAAAGCTCAGAGAGGAATACAAGTCAAAATGGAACAGATCTCTTCCATTAGCAGAGGAGGCATTCGGAGACAAAGCTCGTTGGGACAGAGCAAAATTCTTGGGCTTTGGTGAAGGCGCGAGCATATACCACAACAGCTACGTATACGGCGACGTAAGAGTCGGCAAGAATACGTGGGTAGGGCCTTTCACAATACTGGACGGGAGCGGAGGGTTGAAGATTGGGGACTTCTGCAGTATCTCAACCGGCGCCCAGATATACACTCACGAAACAGTGGAGTGGGCTCTTACAGGTGGAAAAGCGAAATACAAGTACGCGCCCGTGAATGTCGGAGATTGTTGCTTCGTGGGCAGCCTGTCCATTATCAGAATGGGAGTGAAGGTAGGAGATCGCGTTATTGTAGGGGCTCACAGCTTCGTCAACAGCAACATTCCCAGCAATTCGATAGCCATCGGATGTCCAGCTCGTGTCGTCGGCAAGGTTGAGGTTCAAGGAGATAAAGTGAGGTTCGATTACAAGTGACCAGGCGTCAAGCTCCGAGCTGTTAGGAGTTCCAGCGGTGCGTTATCCGATTTCGTTGTACAGAATCTCATGTTCTTGACACATGCGACCCAACGAAAAACGTTCTTTCAATAGCTTCTTTGCGTTTTGGCCGATCTCTTCCCTAAGCCTAGCATCAGAGAACAGCTTGATCATCGCCTGAGAGATGTCCTCCAAATTACCTGGCCGAACCAGCACAATATTCTTCCAATTCTCCAGTCTAATATCAATGAAGTTGTCCTCTTTTGCCGACGAGAGAACTGGTTTCCCGGCGGCCAAAGCCTCCAAGCCTGCCAAACCAATACCCAATCCGGAATCAAGATCATGCCCTTCGACCTCGCAGGCCCCTAGGTATGAAGGGACCATGTTGTAGTCTACTTTTCCGCAGAATACGATCGAGTCTTTTAACCCCAATCGTTCGACTAAACGCACCACCTCCCTGTTGTAGAGTGCCCCTGCAAAAAGAATCTTCAAGTTTGGAAATTCCTTCATTACATTAGGTATTGCTTTTACTAGACTCAGCGGATTTCGCAGATTCGAAATGGTTCCCAAAGAAAGAAATACTGGCTCTTTGTCGCCTATACCGTACTTCATCCTGACAGGCCGACCATCGCACTTCTCAAAACGTTGTACATCTACTCCCACAGGAATGAACTTGACAAGCCGTCTGTCCACACCATATCTCTTAATCATGTAGTCTCTCATCAGCTTGTCCAAGGCAATCAATCTGTCAACCCTACGAGCTACAAGGTACCTCACGAGAGTCCTGTCGAAAAGCTCGAACAGTGAGTTATACAGGAATTGAGGGTGCTCCATCCTTGTGCCTATGGTTAGCACGGTGGGTATCTTCAGCATTTTGCATGCGGCAATGGTCATGAGGGTTAGGTCAAAGAATTGACCAAACACATGAACAACATCTATCTTGTGTTTCCTGAGAATGCTCGCTATTGCGCCAAAGTTCCCTGGGACTAGATTGCAGTAGAGTTCCGCGCGATGCAGTATGTTCAGCCTAGGATACCTCACAGACCTCAAGCGGTAGATGGTCAGGCCGTTGAGTCTCTCCACCTGAGGCGTATCATCAAGCTTTGAGGTAACCACTATGACGGTATGTTCCTTCTTTGATAACTCGTTTGAAAGCAGAAAGGCCGCTCTTGCAGTTCCACTTATGTGAGGAAAGAAGAGTGTATTCACGACACATATGTTCATGTCTGGCACCGGGATCGCGCACTTCGGTTACCGAGTCGACTAGCCCTCGGACTTCGTGGGAAGCCACTATATAAGCTCAAGCGCGAACATATTCGATAGACACAGAAGGCAGCCTAAGCACCGAAACCTGGTCGTTCCGGTATACTTGTTCACATCCTTTGGAGGCCAGGAACTTGTTCACCAGTAGCTGTTCCATCATCGTTTTCTTGGGAGGAGGCGGTTCGTTTCCCGTAGCCGATTCTGAGCTTACTTTTCTTACGCCGCTGATGAAGTAGATGTCTGCGCCTTGACCATCAGAACCTATTCTACCTTGACGTTGGTCAGAAACCAGCTCAGGATACATTATTGTGACATTCGCAAGGACGAATCTTCCATCATCCACCAGATCTCTTATGCTGACCATTGTTCTTCGACTCACAGTCGCATGATGTGTCAGTATCCCCTCTTCGACTCCCACCGTTAAGACTATGGAATTCTTCGGAGCATTATCTCGAACATATGCTAAGCCATAATACTCCTCATCAGTCAAGAACTTGACGTAGTAGTGACTCTCAAGAAATCCTATCCCTTTTCCACTCCAAGCCTTGTAGTAGTTTATGCCACTCATGTTTGCGATACATACGAGAATAGTAATAACCACCGGTATCGCTTTCGAGAAGCGCCTGCTTCGCACCACTTCGAAGGATTGCGTCAGGAACCTCTGCAGAACCTTTGGTGCCCTTGCGAGGGCTCCGCTGGCGAAAGCTGCAACCGGCATCGTTACGTAGCTGAATACGTAAAGTCTAGTGATCCCTGTGCCAGCCATACCAGTAACATTGTAAGTCATCTCAAGTGTGAATGCCAAAAGACCCAATGCAACCAAATATGCTACCAGGAATCTGATCTCCCTCTTCATTTCCTTCACAGGTCTTCCGAAAACAACGAGGCCGGCGAGTCCCAAGAACGCAAGAATCACCATTGTGTATCCGAGTGTTGAGAGGGAGACTGCCCCGAGCTTTCCAATGGAGTATCCTAAAGCATAGACAAGACCGGACAATGATACTCCACGCTGAGCCTGATATCCAGGGAACGTGGCGGTGAAATAGGTCTGGACGATTGGTCCCAGGACCCAGAAGTACCATAAGACTCCGCTGAGCAATACGGCCGGTGCTACCACGACTCCAAGAACCTGCAGGTCCCTCTTTCTCTCCCCAAATCTGCCCAAGATCGGAAGCAGTACAATGAACACAGCTAAGATCACCAGTGTGAAGTGGTAGAACAGGATCGTGACTGTCATGAGTATTGCTGCGTATGCTCTGTAGGTCCATCTGTCAGTCTTGAGGCTCCTCAAAAGGTAGTACAAAGTAAAGGCGAGCAGAGTATGCGAGAGACCTTCCGGTGTTCCTATGGAACCTCTCATGAAATGCCATCGCGAGGTGACTGTGAGAAGCGCTGTCGTTACAGCCACTCCACGAGACTCGAATATCTCATTCATCAGCAAGTAGATCGGGATGACAGACAGCGACGATACTATAGGCAGATATCGAATCACGTCATAGGCATCTATGCCCAGTGACGCTACGCTCGCTATCATATACAGGAAGGTTGGAGGATAACCGGTCTTAGCGAAAAAAAGGTCAAGCTGACCTGCAGCTAGATACTGACGGGTCTGAACCACCCACCCCCACGGATCCAGAGCACCTATCACAGGAGACAATACAGGATCGTAGGCCTTCAGGAGAAGTGCAAAAGCCGCCACCAATAGCAGCTGATAGTTTCTGGACACGAGCATCTCATCAGACCTCGGTCGTAACAGGTGCACTATTAAGATTTGCTCTGACTTGACCGACACATCAGTAAGGAACTCTCAGGATTTTGCAGAGAACAATGTCCAAGAGGTAGGACACAAGTGCGCTCGCTGCTGGCAATCGAGTGTCTTTGGTCTGTGTTGTTTATGCTTTCGCTTCAATCTCTTTGAACAGTTCAGTCATAATCTTCTCTGGAACTATGTTTTCGCTTTCTGCTCTTCGCAGAGCTTCCTCTCTTGTTACCATGTCTTCCCTCGTCATGTTACTCAAAATATCATCTTTTTCCGTGAACCCAACACTCTTCTTCAGAAGATAGTTCTTCAGATAGCCAAGTCGGCAGTCCGTGCGCCAAGTAGAGGTGCTGCCCCCTGGCTCAACCCAGTCCAGTTCTTTCTTTACCGTCGACAATATTTCTTCTTCACACCATTCGACATATTGAAAGAGCTGCAATACTGTCTGATGTGGATAGAACAGTTTTCGAATCGTTTCGAGGTTGAAGAAGTAGAAGAATTCCTCCATGTATACGATGCCATTGATAGGCTTCAGAAAGTAGAGCGGATTCCTTCCTATCTCATACAGCAGGCCTAGTGCAAGGGAAATGGTCTTGCTTCTTTCTTCACTCCATAGTTTTCCAAATCGATTCCTAGTAAGAAACGTTTCCTTGAAGCGATTAGCCTCTATTGAAGTCCCGGCACCCAGAACGACAAGAGGAACCCTGTTCTTCTCGGCGCATCTCAGTAGTCCACGGAACATTCCAAGCCTGCAACCACAACATATCATAGGAATCATGGCAGGGGACGGCCTGCGCAACCATGAATGGAAGTTGTGCCGTATACAATCCTGCAGGAGCCTATGTCTCTCAACAATAAGATCCACATTCAGCTTGGCTGTAATCCTTTTCATATTGAGTTTTGACTCTTCGGGAACAAACCCGTTATCTGCAGTGTAGGCGAGTACCCTCAGGTTGCACTTCTTCACAAGATAATACAGTGCATAGGAACTATCTCTTCCTCCACTTATGCCGAGCACACAATCATATCTACGTCCCTTTCCTCGGAAAGACTCTAGGAGTCTCTCCAACTCCTTCTCTCCTCTGTATCTCGCCCTCTTGTAGGTGAGGCAATAGCTACAGACTCCTTCGTCATTGAACTCTATCCCCGGGTAAGTTTCCGGCAGAATGCATGTTGCGCACTTCTTCATCCTGTTATCAGCTGCCCATGTGTCTCCCACGATGCCTCTGCTATTGCAGAACCCGTACACAGCACGGCGTCTTCAACTCCAGATACTTAACTCTGTGTGAACATGCTGACTGAAAGTACGTAGATGTCCGGAGTGTACGCTTCCTCTATCACTCAGGACTCATGAAGACGAATCAGACATGTCATTCACTAATGCCAAGTCGCGCGCGCAAGTCGGAGAATTCTTAAATAGCCAAGAACTGTCCATTGCGTGAAACTTGCACTTGCGTAAACAGATTGAAGGTGTTGTTGTTGGAGGGTAAGAGGATACGGCTGATAGAGCCTGTGGTTGGTGCAGAAGAAGAGAAACTGATTGGTGAAGTGTTGAGATCAGGGTGGCTTACTGAAGGGCCGATGGCTAGGAGGTTCGAGGATCTTTTCAAGGCGTTCGTGGGAGCGAAGCACGCCATAACTGCAAGCTCATGCACAACCGCAATGGAGATGGGGTTGAGAGCCATGGGGATAGGTCCTGGCGACGAAGTCTTAGTGCCTGACTTTACTCACCCGGCTACGGCTGACGCTGTGATCGCTTTTGGAGCGCATCCTGTTCTTGTTGACGTTAGTCTCTCATCATACAATCTCGACTTCAATGAGGCTGAGAAGGCTGTAACTGACAAGACACGAGCCGCCATCCCGGTCTCTTGGGGAGGCTACCCTCTGAATGACAAAGAGCTGAAGGACTTGAAAGACGAACATGACGTTCTCATGCTGGAGGATGCCGCCTGTAGCCCTGGCGCAGAATACAATGGAGCTAAGACCGGCGTCATGGCGGACATCACAGCCTTCAGCTTTCACCCCCGGAAGTCAATAACAACCGGGGAAGGCGGAATGATAACAACGGAGAGCGATGACTACGCTGAGAAGATCAGAAGCCTCAAGAACTTCGGCGTAGGAAAAGTCGGAACAGAATCACACTTCATCAGATACGGAAGCAACTACAAACTAAGCGACATCTTGGCTGCCATGGGAGTTGCTCAAATGGGCAAACTTGCTAGAATCGTCGAAAGACGAATCGAGCTCGCAGAGAACTACAACAAGCTCCTTTCAGAGGTGAAAGGGATTAAGCCTCCAGAAAAGGAGAAGGGCATCAAACACATCTACCAAACGTACGCTGCATACATCGAGGTTGAGGGCGCTAGGAACAAGCTCATAGCGGATCTCAAGAAGATAGGCATAGAAACACAAATAGGAACATACGCTCTGCACCTAGAACCATATTTCGCAAACCTGAAGAAACAGGGAGACCTGCATAGATCAAAACTGCTCTACGAGAACCTGCTCGCATTACCCATGTGCCACACTATGACGAAATCCGATCAGGAGCACGTCGTGTCCCAGATCGAGAAGCATCTCAAGAATTATCAAGGGTGAAGCTCCTGACGATCGTTGTCTTTGGAGCTGCAGGGTTCGTAGGAAGGAACGTAGTGGAGAAGCTCGTCAAGGAAGGAGAAAGAGTAGTCGCTTCGGACATAGCTGAAGACCCATTCAAAGGCAAAATCACTTATCAGAAAGCGGACGTGTTGGATAGAGAGAGAATATTCGATGTTGTGAAAGGCGGCGATGTTGTCGTAGATCTTGCTGCCTCCCCACTCGTCTCGTCTCTGGAGGACGCTGTGGGGAACATGAAGGTGAACATCGAGGGGACCCTGAACATACTCGACGCCGCTAGAAAGTGGAAAGTGAACAAGGTCATCTACTCCTCAGCTTCCTCGGTCGTGGGAAATGTGAAATACAATCCGGTTGATGAGGAGCATCCCTGTTACCCTAAGACGGCATACGCCGTGGCGAAGAAGGCTTGTGAGGATTACATCAGGGTTTACAACGAAACCTTCGGTCTGAATTATCTGATCTTCAGATTCTTCAACATATATGGCCCTTGGCAGAGCACCAAGAGTGGAGCATTGATTCCGAACTTCTATCAAAGACTTAGGCAGAATCAGGAGTTCCAAGTGTTTGGAGACGGATCCAACACACGAGATTTCACATATGTAGGAGACGTGGCAGACTTCTACTACTCAGCCATCAAACAAGATGTGAAGAACCTAGTCGTCAACATGGGAACTGGGCAAGGGGCCTCGATAATCGAACTGATAAAGTTGGCATCCAAGACACTTGGGGTGGAGCCTAGAATCGCATACAAGCCAAGCAGACCCGGAGAGATAGGCAACTTCGAAGCTGATACGAGAAGACTTGTGAAACTGTTCGGCAAGAAGCCATCTACGTCTCTTGAAGACGGTTTGAAGAGAACCTTCTCATGGTTAGAAGCTAACGCTTCATAGACGCCTCAAAGCGAGTTTACATTGAGTTTCGGTTCAGGCGATTGATCTAGCATGTACATTCTGTACCATAGTTCAAAGGCCAACAGATCCCAAACAACTATGTAGTGCTTGATCAGGTCCATTGATGTCTTATGTCTTAGCACGTTCTCTATGTACTCCTTCTTGACGAACCCTTCTCTCACCACGTGTCCTTCTGGTAGGATCTGCTTGGCGTATTCGCCTATCTCTTGAGAAAACTGTATTCCTACTGTGCCTCCAAACCCTCGCTTCTCTTTTTTCAGCACCTTGTCGGGTAGAATGCCTTTCATGGCTTTCTTGAATATGTATTTTCCATCTCTTTCTCTGTACTTGAAACTGCTTGGTATTGAAAAGGCGAGATCTACCATCTCGTTATCCAACATGGGGACCCTGGCCTCTATTGAGTTGGCCATTGACATGGTGTCTTCCACGTGGAGAAAATCGTCAGGCATTTTGACGCTGAAATCTGCCAGCATTATCTGATCCATAAAGGCATAGTCATTTTGGAAATACTTGGAGAATATTTCGCTTACTTCCGGTAGCTTTCTGCTCAGCAGCTTTCTAGAGTATATTTTCTTCAAGCATTCTTTGTGGAATATTTCGTCTAGGCTCATGACTAGCAAATATAGATTGAGATTGTCGTTGAAGTGAGCGACCCTCTTGAGCTGGTGTACGTGTTCAATGTCAAAAATGGATCCGTGACGACATGTGTACCGTATCAGATCATTGACTCTTTTGCTCAGAGTCTTCGTGAGGCTGTTTGGAATGGCCTTTCTTTCTCTCTCCACATCCTCGGCAAATTGATATTTCCATTCATATCCTCCGAAGAGTTCGTCTCCTCCTAGACCACCCAGTATTACCTTGACGTGTTTGCTGGCTTCTGTCATTATGTAGTACGGGTATAGGTTTCTCTTCGGCATGTCGGCGTACCAGATCATTTTGGGGTATTCTTTCAGAATGTTTGCCTTCGAGATGAGTGTCGTGTGATCTGCCCCAAATGCTTCGGCTACGTAGCGAGCGTCGCTGATCTCGTCGGAGCCTTCTCCGAAGCCCATTGTGAATGCTTTGACGGGTTGCTCAGAAACTTTTGATGCGAAAGCCAGTATCGCGCTACTATCTATTCCACCTGACAGCAGGATTCCCAAAGGTACGTCGCTTATCAGGTTCCTTTTCACAGCTCTAGTGAAAGTCTGCCTTATCTTCGCAACGAAGTAGTCCTCTGAATACTTCTTGAAAGTTGGGGTCAGATTCCAGTATCTGCGGATGAGGCTCTTCGCTCCATCGATCTTCATTAAGCATCCAGGGAGTAGACGATACACCTTCTTGAACAGTGTCCTCTCACGGGGCACAAACCTCAGGTTGAGATAGTAGTGGAAAGCCTCAAGGTCTACAGCTCTTTGAACACTTTCACATTGCAGAATGCTCTTGATCTCTGACGCAAAGAGGAAACGACCCTTTCCCGGCTGCGTGTAGTACAGCGGTTTGATTCCGCATCTGTCCCTTGCCAAAAGGAGCGTCTTCTCGTTGAGATCCCAGAGAGCAAAGGCGAACATCCCATTGAAATTCAGACAACAGTCATCACCCCACTCCTCATATGAGTGAACTATGACCTCAGTGTCAGAATTTGTGTAAAACCTATGACCCAACTTCTCCAGTGCACGCCTCAGCTCCAGGAAATTGTAGATTTCTCCGTTTTGCACAACGACCATAGACTTGTCTTCATTGTATATCGGCTGTCGTCCACCCTTGAGATCGATAATGCTTAATCGCGCACATCCAAGAGCTATGTGATCGTCTTCGAAGTATCCTTCTTCATCAGGGCCTCTATGCCTTAGCGCATTACACATCTTTCTGGCAAGGCGATGATCATCAAAGTTGAACCCGAATATTCCACACATCCGGCGAACCCCGCGACACACAGTGATTGCCAAGAGGAAATATAAGCTTGGAAGCCAGTCCATTCCACGAAGACAGTCGAGAACGTCAAGAAACTCCCACCAATATCAATCTACTCTTCGTGGGTTCTGTTAACACGTCGGCTCATCGAGTAGGCTGCTAACTGACGGCGCATAGCGAGGGCCGGTGAGAGCCTCTGACATAGTAGGCCTTAAAGTAGCTCATGTCTCTTGTGTTCATATGATTTCTAGGCCTTCCCCTGCGGTGCACCTATCCGAGAAACTTGAAGATTTCTTAAAGGAAATCAATCCTAATCATAAGTTCAACAAATGGATTGCAGATATGAAGTCTGTCTTAGAGGAAAATATGTTTGCAGGGAATTGCATAAGAAAGAAGCAGATCCCGAAGCACTACATTAGACGCTACGGAGTAAATAACCTATATCGTTATGATCATCCAGAGGGTTTTCGATCTTGCTATACACTTGTAGAGTACGGCGGGCTAGGTGTATGCCCGTTGATATTGGATCTCAAAACTCATGATGTGTACGACAGAATCTTCGGATATAGAACTACTTGAGGAATCATACAAACTTATATAATAGTTATTCCTGTATGAGTGGCTGGTCTAGGATGACAGTGATCCATGAACCTCGGCTGGATACGATTCTGATGGTAGAGCAGACTATCTTGAAATCAGAAGACTATCCAACGAGAACATCGCTTTGGAAAAGTCTTCCTCGAAAGATTCAGTATCAAACCTTCAAGCACATACTTGACTACCTAGAGGCTTCAGGAAAGATCGTGTTCAATGATACGAAGATCGTTTATACTGGAGTAAACAATCCCAAACTGCAAGCGTTAATCAAATCTAGCGTTCGCGTCAGATGATCCAGTCCCTCATCCAAGACTTGCGTTCTGTATTAGTGTTATCCATTCGTTATGCGCCATTGGCTAACATTCTCGACTATGCGCCGTTAAGTTAACAGAGCCTCTTCGTGTGACAACAGTTCTCGAGTGCTCAGCTGAGACATAAAGAGAAGCATTATCGCGCGCGACTAAGGCGCTCCCATGATTGCACAACTAGGCTGCAACCGGGAGAACGCTTCCAACGCAGAGCTTAACAACCAGAACATAGCTTCTTCTAGGCTCAGGTACAAAGCAACGCAAATGAAACTGGCGCCTACTGGGGGTCATGTCTGACTTGATGGGTATCTTCAGTTTGGGGATCTTCGGCATCTTCGTATCCTCCTTTCTGCTGTACCTTGTTCCGTTCGTAGGGCCCTCAACCATGATCTATTCAGGCGCCATCGCAGCCATTTGCCCAGATTATTCGCCTCTATTGATTGGGGTACTTGTCTCTGCAGGAGCGTCTGTCGGGAAAGGAGTTCACTACTACGTAACCTACTTCGCACGGAGAGCTCTAGGTGAAAACAACAGACACCGATTGGAAGATTACTGCAAGAAATGGGGACGTTGGAAATCCGTTGCGATATTCATCGCCTCTGCAACACCCGTACCTGACGAGCCAGTGTTGATATCGATCGCACTCGTAAACTACAGCCCTCTGAGGTTTCTTCTAGTATTCTTCATTGGAAAACTGGTTGTGACTATTCCTGGAGCATATGTTGGAAGATCCGCCAGTCACGTTCTGCTCCATGTAGTGGGTGAAGTACCAGTGGCCATTGCATCAATCATTTTCACAATCATCGTCACAGTTTTTCTGATAAAGGTCGATCCTCACAAGCTGTGGAAGAGGTTGACGAGAAAGGAAGGAAATGCAGCAGACTCCAAGTGAGTCTTATCAATGCTCGAACTGTGCTCTGTGGAACTCTCGACTTGGATGATTGAAATCTGAAGGAGCTTGTCCGAACCTGACCTAAGAAAAGATACCCAGTCAATGTTTCATTCTCAGCCGCGCACAAGTAATCCCTAAATCGCCAAGTAGTTCACATGAACTCTTCGCGTCTAATTGGTACTCTCGGACGCTCTTGCGTCAGAACTGCTGCCAGTGCGGCGGCGACCGCTGCCTCTTCCTCTTCGGTCCTTTTTCTTCCTTCTTTCTTGGTTTTCAGAAACTTGAGTGCTGTTTGAGGGAACATTGTGTAAGTCAACACATCTTCTTCAGAAGTTGCGAGATCTCCCACTTCTTTGGTCATCTTCTCGAATTCCGGTTTCAATAGGTCGGCGGGCCTACATGTGATCGGTTCCTCGTCTCCTATGATCTTTGACTTGATGTCTTTCCTTATGGGTGAGGGATGTGTGCCGTACAGGCCCTTCACGTAATCCTTTGTCTCCTTCGAGACAATCTTGTATCTTTGCCCCGAAATCACGTTCATCACTGCTTGGGTTCCAACGATCTGACTCATTGGGGTGACCATCGGAGGATAGCCGAGGTCTTCTCGCACCCGAGGAACTTCTTGCAAAACTTCCTCCAATCTCTGCAGCGAATTCATCCCCTTCAATTGTTCGATCAAGTTCGAGACCATTCCTCCCGGAATCTGGTGAAGCAGAACATGAACATCGACTCTCTCTGACCGGGGATCTATGAGATTCAGAGGGTCAAAGTACTTCTCTCGAAGTTCAGCAAAATACTCTGAAATCTCGACGATGAGGCCGAGGTCGAGCCCTGTATCAAACCTCGTGCCTGCCAAAGCGCTGACGAGGCTCTCCACAGCTGGCTGTGATGCACCACCGGCAAAAGGTGAAAAAGCCGTGTCCAATATGTCGACACCTGCTTCACAGATCCAGACATAGGTAATCGCAGCCATTCCGCTGCTGCAATGAGAATGGACTTCGACAGGCAACCCTATTTCACTCTTGAGTGCCTTGACCAAATCGTAGCCCACCTTCGGCGACAAGATTCCTGACATGTCTTTGATGCAGATAGAGTCACAATCCATGGCCGCCAGTTGCTTGGCTAACTCCAGATACTTCTCCAATGTATGCACTGGGCTGACTGTATAGCAGATTGTACCTTGAGCATGTGCTCTAATGTGCTTGACAGACCTCACCGCGGTCTCCAAGTTACGCGCGTCGTTGAGGGCATCAAATATTCTGAAGACATCGATTCCTGCAAAAGCAGCTTTCTCAACGAATTTTTCCACAATATCATCGGGATAGTTTCTGTATCCGACGAGATTCTGTCCTCTTAGGAGCATTTGCAGCGGGGTTCTCTTGAATTCCCGCTTCAACTTCCTTATTCGGTCCCAAGGATCCTCGTTGAGATATCTAATGGCTACGTCGAAGGTGGCTCCCCCCCACACTTCGACTGAGTGAAATCCGACGAGATCGATTTTCGCTGCTATCGGCAGCATAGAATCTGTCCTCATCCTTGTCGCCATCAAGGATTGATGTGCATCTCTGAGGGTTGTGTCAGTGATTGCTATTCCTCTAACCAATACTACTCCTCCGATAACACAGTGATTGGATTCTCATCGAAGTGAAAGAAGCATTGGAACGAACGTTAGGATGGCTCCTCCCGCGATCACTGATACGACTTGTCCTATGCTATTCGCAGCTATGGCATGGACTAGCAGCCAGTTGTCAGGGTCTTCTTCCCGTGCTATTCGATGAGCAGTTCTCGCGCCCATGGGGAAGGCTGATGATCCACAGGCTCCTATCAAGGGGTTGACCTTTCCTTTTGTCAAGATATATGCCAGCTTACCAAACATGATTCCACTGGCAAGCCCTGATACGAAAGCAACCAGTCCCAGACCGAACACGAGTAGAGTCTGAAAGTTGAGAAAGCGTTCTGCTTCCATTGTTCCTCCGATCGCGACTCCCAGCAAAAGAGTCGATATGTTGGTGATTTCATTCTGAGCCGTTTTGGAGAGTCGCTCCACAACCTTGCTCTCTCTCAGGAAGTTGCCTAGCATAAGCGCTCCTATCAGAGGTATCCCTTGAGGCGCCATCAGGCCAATGACAACTGCTGCTGCAATCGGAAAGATCAATCGAACATTTTGAGAATATGCCTTAGGTGAATATGGCATTCTTGTGAGTCTTTCTCTTTTGCTGGTGAGAATCTTGGAAACCGTTGTCTGCAAGATTGGAACTGTTGCGATGTAGGTATAGGCAGCAACAGTGATCGCCCCCAGCAAATTGGGCGCATACTTGGAGGATACGTAGATCGCTGTTGGGCCGTCCATGGCTCCTATTATTCCGATCGATGTTGCCTCCAAAGGCTGGAATCCCAACAAAAGGGAGAGGAGAACGGGAACGAAGATTCCCACGAACGTCGCTGGAATAGAAAAAACAATAACCCATGGGCGTTCCAGAAAGGCTCCAAAATCACACATGGCTCCGATTCCCATGAACACAAGAATGGGGAAGAGATCTGTTCCGACCCCGAAATCGTAGATTATCCGAAGCAATCCTCCCGGATTCATCAATTCGCTTCCTGGAAGATTGACCAGAAGTGCTCCAAAGCCTATCGGGATCAGAAGCAGTGGCTCATACTGCTTCTTTACTGCTAGATAGATCAGTGCAAATGCCACAGCTATCATGACAATATTCCCAAGAAGGAAAGGTAGAGCCATATCTAATCACTCAGCTCAACGAGAACCTGTCCATACTCCACTGTCTGTCCTTCTCTTACCATTATTCGCTTAACGAGCCCTGACACTGAAGCTGTAATCTCGTTCTCCATCTTCATCGCTTCCAGCGTCAACAAGACACTGCCGATAGAAACCTGGTCACCAAGCTGACGCTTCATGGAGAGTACCACGCCCGGAAGAGGCGCCTTGACTACGCGAATATCCCGGTCTTCCGCAACAACTGTAGGTGCCGGCTCCACTTTCCTAGGTGGTCTAGCAGTTTCAGGCCTAAGGGTTGATTCCCCTGGCAGTTCTTCAACTGTGATTACGTATGACCTGTCACCGAATGATATCTTGAAGTTTCTCTTAGACTCCGTCACATATGACGGTGCTTGCCCTGTCTCTCTTGGTGGTTCTACTGGAGTGGGCACATTGGATTTGAATACTCTCTTGACAACTTCACTTAGAATGATGATGCTTGCCGATCCAGCTATCATAGCTACTAGACTGAGCGTTGCCAAGTCTAGCCCAAATTTCAGTGTCAAGCCTCGTCACTGTGAAGTGCCGGACCTAACTTCGCCGGGGGATATAACTTTGCCCTTTACTTTGACTCGAATTCTTTGCGAGAATTGTCAGTATGTCTGTGAAGTTTTCCCCTAACCTAGGTTCACGGTCCTAGGTAGTGTGCTCTTTCCAAGCTTCGAGGGATTGCAGAGTTACCCGAGTACTTGGGCGTCAAAGCTTTCTGATGTATCTCTCAAACTCCCAAGATGTCACTTGAGTCCTGTAGAGATCCCATTCTTTTCGCTTCTCTTTGAGGAAAGCTGAAAATGCTTCTTCCCCAAGCGCATATTTCATGAACTCGCTCTGTTCCACCTCGTCCAACGCCTCGGAGAGGGACTCAGGAAGGGAAATGATTCCCCTCTCCTTTCTCTCCTCGTAGCTCATCTTGTATACGTTCATTTCGGTTGGTTCTGGCGGATCTATTTTCTTCTTAATTCCGTCAAGGCCAGAGAGGCACAAGACCGCGAATTGGAG
Organism: Candidatus Bathyarchaeota archaeon; assembly: GCA_022865705.1. Classification (GTDB taxonomy): domain Archaea; phylum Thermoproteota; class Bathyarchaeia; order 40CM-2-53-6; family JALHTG01; genus JALHTG01. The sequence continues at coordinate 65,441 of JALHTG010000108.1, forward strand.
ATAGGGATTTCCAGCTGGGTCAGGACATCTGATCTCACATCTCGCTGCGCTGCTTCTCCCGCCAAAGTTGGGGACCCTGATGAGCGGTGATCTGTTTCTGAACGCCCACGCAATGTAGACCGGCGCTTCATAACCTGGAACCAGTCTCTTGTAGGAGTTAGGCCAGGAAGCCAGTACGGCGCACATCTCTCTTCCATGGACCAATTGCCCTCCCATGAAGTGGAGGGCCTTGTCAGACAGATAGTTCGAGTCTTGATCAGGTTTGAAGAAGAGGTTCGTCCTCCCATCTGAGGTCCACATACTCTCATGAACATGCATTCCAGAGCCATTCACATTCATGAATGGTTTTGGCATGTAGGTTGCAATGTAACCGTTTTTGCCCGCAACTGCCTTTGTTACAGCCTTCATTGCAACTGTTCGATCGGCTGTCATCAAAGCCTCGTCATACTTGAAATCTATTTCGTTCTGTCCGAGCGCAGCCTCATGGTGTGATACTTCTATCGTTATGCCAAAACTCTCAGCAGTGTCAGCTATCTCTCGTCTAAGATCCTCCGTCACTTCCCCGGGCTCTAGTTCGAAGTATCCCTGCATGTCTATAGGCGTAGGCGCAACTGCGTCCTTCTCTTTAAGAAGGAAGAATTCAAGTTCAGGAGCGCACTTGAACATCATTCCCGACTTGTTGCATTCTTCAATTGCTCTTTCAAGCACGTATCGAGGATCGGCCTGAAACCTCTTTCCATCCGGAGTGCATATGTCGCAAATGAATCTGCAAGTGGATTTCTCTCTGGACCTCCACGGAATAATCACGAACGTGGAAGGGTCAGGAAAAGCTAGCATATCAGATTCTTCAATCTCCCTATATCCGGCGACAGACGATCCGTCAAAAGAACGGCCGTTTTCAAATATTGACTCAAGATCTCTTGTAGAAACAGCAAGGCTTTTTGGAATACCATTCACGTCGATGAACTGCAATCGTGCGAACTTTATCTGCTGCTCGTTGATCTGCTTCAATACCTCTGTTACCCTTCTCTTCCACTCTACGTTCTTGAAGTTCCTCATCGCGACTCACTCTAACCAGCCAGACTATCCATCTCGTTCAGTTATTGATCTTCTGGACGAGAAATCGACAATGGCTTCTATCACGCATATGAGAGAACTGTGATCCTATGTGTTTGGTGAACGATTTGTGCCCAGAACGTCTGTGACTTCAAGTTCTCAGGACCAAAAGCATGCGATTTTCAAACCACGAGATTGAAAAATATCTCTCACACGCAGAAGCGAAAGTCTAAAACCATATTCAATGCGTATAGCGTTGCGAACGGAGACGTTGCAGTCATGAAAGGATGGACTGGAAAAATGCTCAGAGTTGACTTGTCGAGAGAGAAATCCGCATCCCAGGAATTTGACGCGGACTTTGCCTTGAAGTTCTTTGGAGGAAGAGGCTTTGCTGCAAAACTCCTTTGGGACGAAACGAAGCGCGGCGTCGACCCTTTCTCTCCTGAAAACCTGCTCGTGTTCGCCACTGGTCCCTTGACGGGGCTTCCCTTACCGAGCAGCAGCAAGATGGTAGTCGCAGCGAAGAGTCCTCTCACCGGGGGATATGGCGATGGAAACCTCGGCTCTTGGGCAGCTGTAAATCTCAGAAAAGCTGGCTACGACGCTTTGGTAGTCACAGGCGCTTCGCGCAAACCAAGTTACATTGCAATAGTCGACGGAAATGTCCGGATCGAAGACGCGAAGGAGTACTGGGGAATGGGATCCTTTGAAACCGAGAGAAAACTGAAAGAGAAGCACGGTAAGGCTGTCGGGGTACTGGAAATTGGCCAAGGAGGAGAAAACCTAGTCAGGTACGCGACGGTTGTCTCCCAGGAAGGTCGGTCAGGAGGCAGGCCTGGAATGGGGGCAGTGATGGGGTCTAAGAAACTCAAGGCAGTTGTGGTAGAGGGAAGAAAAGAGATTCCTCTGGCTGACGAGAAAAGACTGAAGGAACTTGGGGTTGAGGGATACCAGAGTGTTCTATCCAGATCCAACTACAAGTTCTGGAAGCGTCAAGGCACAATGTCCACCGTGGAATGGTGTCAAGCCAACTGCGTTCTTCCCACGTGCAACTTCAGAGAGAACGTCTTCGATGAAGCAGCAAGCATCAGTGGAGAGTTCATGGAGAAGCTCAAGGTCACACAGAGAGGCTGTCCGAACTGCAACATGACCTGCGGCAACGTCATAGAAGACATTGAAGGAAACCAATCAGAGCTCGACTATGAGAACGTGGTTATGCTAGGCTCAAACATCGGTCTCGGCGATCTGAAGAAGGTAGCTCATCTGAACAGGCTAGCAGATGACTATGGCTTAGACACAATCTCCCTCGGCAACACGATCGGTTTTGTGATGGAGGCTTCAGAGAAGAAGCTGATCAAAGAGAAACTGGAATGGGGCAACCATGACGATGCAAAGAGACTGATTGAAGATACGGTCCGAGGAGAAGGTGTTGGGAAACTGGCCGCAAAGGGAACCAGGGCGGCAGCTGAGGAAATCGGTCAAGGCAGCAGTAATTGGGCGATGAACGTTAAGGGGCTTGAAATATCTGCTTATGACTGTCACTCTGCTCCCGGCATGGCTCTTGGATTTGGCACGTGCTCAATTGGTGCTCATCACAAAGACGCATGGGTTATCTCTTGGGAGATCAGCTTCGGCCGAGAATCATACGGACCGGAGAAAGTTGCAAAGGTTCTGGAATTTCAGAGAATTCGAGGGGGAGGCTTTGAAAGCTTGGTCACATGTAGATTTCCATGGATTGAACTAGGCTTCGAGCTGGAATGGTATCCGAAGTTCTTCGAGGCAGCGACTGGAGTGAGAACAAGCGTAGATGAGATCTACACATTGGGAGATAGGGTCTATTCCCTGATCAG
>JALHTG010000109.1 GCA_022865705.1 Candidatus Bathyarchaeota archaeon
ACGTCAGGTGGAACAGTGCGGGCAGTCTGATTCACCCAGTAGCAGATCTGTTTGCCATTAACCATATTGGTGTCATCAACTTCGTGAAGGAAATGTTCTGTGTAAAGACCCCAAATCCTGAAGTTGTATTTGTTGTTCCACATGCTATTGTTTTGAAGTCTGTTTCCCCCTGAGTCATAGATATGAATGCCATACATAAGGTTGTTCAAGACATTATTGTTTCGCAAGAGGTTCCGTGAAGCTCGCAGAAGATAGATGCCAGTAGAACGATTGTTCCTCACAGTGAGGTTTTCGACGACATTGCCGCTACTGTGAACATACACACCTGAAGAGCTCTGGTTCAATCCTTCAATAAGAAAACCTGCGAAAATAGTGTTGTCAGCGCTAATCTCAACGACGGCGAGGGCTCCTTCAGCTTGAACTATTGACGCGTCACCGCTGCCGAGAACACGCACACTCTTGTCTATAACGACTCTTTCTACGTACGTACCCGGGCCGACAAGTATCGTGTAATCCTGTTGGGCATGATTGAGGGCTTCTTGTATCGTTGGAAAATCATTCGGGACGTGGATCACACTTTGATCTGAGAAAGCCAAGGCAGGGTCTACTGACGGGCTTAGCTCAAACTCTAGCGAGGATGAGATGTCGTTCCGAAATGCGCTTCTCAAGGAAAGCCCAGTTACTGCACTCACCAAAAGCATCCAAACTAAACCTACGCCCAAGCCCAGACTGCCAATCCTGATAGAGTGCTTTCCAGTCTTCTCATGTCCACTCCTGAAACCGAGGGAGTTGCGATCAAGGCAATTGAACATGGCAGTCGGACTCTTTCTCATTCAGTACTGAGTTAGACAGCCTAGGCCTACTCATGAATCCAGATGTTGGGGGGGAGAAGCAAATCACTGCAATCACATCTTCCACGTCCGCAAATGACGTGATGGCCCTTTCCTCTTGAGACGACGTGAAGGTGATTGTTTGGGCTTCAAGTAGCTCCATATCATTAAAATGCCGCCGAAACAAGCAGTTGCTGCAATCGTAATTGTTGAGAAAAAGCCTGGCTGGATTAGTGATCTATTTGCCAGCCAAGACTCTTTTATCGAAAACAAGACCGAAGATGACTCAGTTCTATTCTCAAGTCCACGAAGAAGCACAGTGTAATTGCCTGCACCATCCAGACCAAGAAGCCTGAATTGACTAGAGCGAATACTTGCGTTTATGTATGCCTGTGTATAGACCTTTGAGTCATTCCAAGCAAGTTCATCAAACTGATCGACCAGCAGGATCGTGAGACCTGTCGAGTTGACTACCCTCAGAACCACTTCTGGACGATAATCCTCCGAGCCTGACAACAATACGCCGCCAGCTTCATGGCCCTCCTTGCCTTCATTAGGAAACGTAACTTTGAAGCCAACCCAGCCTTCTGTGCTATTCCAAGGTGGCACCGGTGCGACTTGGCCTTCCATCTTCTCATTTGTGTCCGGATCAACCGCAAATGACTCTAAGCGTTGATATATCTGCACGTCTGCCACGACAATAATGCCTAAAGCCAATGAAACTATTAGCACAGCACACCCAATCCCTCTGAGCAACACTGTCACATCCTGCATTCTGACCGATGTGGAAACGGGTGAAGATATCCGTCAAGAAGAACTCGGGTTCCTGCTCTCCCAGTCTCTCTCTCTGAAATGCTTCGCAAGCTGTGACCGCTCTCCCCCCATGATGCGGTTCTAAGTCTGAACTGCATACCACTCACAATTTCTAAGTAAGCATATCCTGTTTGAAAAGGCTTTCTCACCGCATCAGAGAAAGCAACATTTATGTGACTCATCAGCAATAGTTCCCCAAGAAGCGGGGATGAAGCGCACGAAAAAAGCCTTCTTAGTCTTTGGAGCGATTCTCTTGCTGCTAGGCCTTGTCCTGCTGTTCGCCCACAGAATACCTGTGGAATCGACTGAGACAACCCACGAAACTGTTGAGAATCAATGGAGTCTTTCCAAAACCACCAGTGCGCCCACAAACATTAGTCTGAGCTTCCGACC
>JALHTG010000110.1 GCA_022865705.1 Candidatus Bathyarchaeota archaeon
AGCGAGACTTTTCTCACAAATTCCTCGAAGGTCAGGGCACCATATCTGACAAGTGCAAGCCCTGATGCCACTGAAACGTTTCTTGGAATGCCTCCACCGTCAGTGCTTATGGCGTCGACAATGAACTTCCCCGTCTCGTCTTTACGTGTTGCGCATAGGAAGGTGCTCTGAGGGACATTCACTGGGAAGCTGATGCCGATGTCTGTCTTTGCGTCTTTCCAGTATTGAACTCCTTCTCGCCCCGATACGAGTATGCATTCTCCTCCCGCCTCAATTTGAACCATGCAGAAGCCATCCAGAATCGCTTTCTCAAGCCCGTCTTGGGTTTCGGGATATTTTCTGAGACGAAGACAGTTTCTGGTTACGCCGCTGTCTGGTATGCCGTTGACACATTTACCTCCAGTTCCATTGATGATGGCGAGATAGGATTCCGAAACGATGTTGCGTTTTCCGCGAAGTGCGGCCAAGCCTTCAAGACTCTCTTCCACAGGATCCTTGATCAAGCCTCGAAGGTAACTGTTAACGTGGGCGACGTGAAGGCTATTCTTTCCAGCCAGTTCAACTGCTTCCTTCAATCCATTGAGGTTGCTTCCTGTAGCTGTTGTTCCTACGTGGAATGCTACGTATGCTCGTTGCTGGTTAGCAACTTCAATTATCTCTCGCGTCGTGTCAGGAGTGAACGGGTTGTGGCCTCCAGTCATTTTGACCCCGAGAGCCCCATCCTCAACCGCTCTCTTCACAATCCTCTCGATCTCTTTTCGATCTACCTCTGTCCCGGGAGCGGTATCGTATGATCGAACATTCGCCAGAGTTGCAACGTTCATCCCTGAGCCACGTGCCTTAACATTCTCGCAGAGTATGTCCATTCGCTCGCTGAAGTCGACTCCAGTGACTACTCCGACCTTTGCCATCATTCTGTAGCCGGCTTTTTCTGCGTGCATATGTGAATCGATAACGCCGGGAATGGCCGTTTTTCCGTGGAGGTCGATTATCTTGTCGGCTGTTCGTCGATCGAGACCGCTTTTGACCGCCTTGACTTTTCCGTCAACGATTCCTATGTCGAAATGCTCGTCCAGCTTGTGGAGAGGGTCGACAACACGTCCTTCTACCAGTAGCAAATCGAAATGAGTCATCACTCATCAGCGAACAGATGGTAGTCACATGCTAATAAGACGTTTTCGAATAGGTGTTATTCAGTCATGTAGGAACGGGAAAAAGCTATCTAAGCGCGTGCTCATCATCGATTGAATGGGGATCGCGAATCTCGGAGAGTCACGCAATGAATTCGAAAGTTCTCCTCGCCTCTGTTCTAGGTGGAGTGGCAGTAACTTCGCTGACGGGGTTGATTTCAAACACGCCGTCCATGATGGTTGGTGCGGTTCATTATGGGTTTCCATTTGCTTGGCTTGTTCGCCTCGTGGTGGCTCCGCAATACTTTCCTTGGCAAGTCAATGTTGTGAACTTGATCTTCGACGTGACTGTCTGGTCCTTAATCACAGGCATAGTGTTGTCAGTCCTGAGAAAGAAATGAGGACCAAACGCCCGACGCAAGACTACGTGCAAGAGCTCTAGCGCGCACCTTTCCCCTTTAGGGGTATCTTGTCGGTGGTTGTGGAACGGCCGTTCCACGGTATCCCTTATCTACTAGTTTTCTTCTCGTCAGAATCAGTGTTTGAGAATGCTGGTTCGAAGAGACGTTGCTGCGCTCTTGATCGTGGCTATGATAGTGGCGACGTATGCGGCATCCGTGACAGCTCAAGGAGATCAAACGAAAGCGAAGATGTTCCTGCAGATTGCTGAGAACGCGAAGGAGGCTGCTCTTGAATTCGTTGAGAGTGCAAAAGCTGGTGGGAAAGATGTTACTGCGGCAGTGTTCTTGATCGGAGTAGGTAGCAACCTCCTCAATCAAGCTAAGGTTGCCTATGAGAAAGGCGACTACGATTCAGTCGTGGCCCGAACCAGAATGGCTCAAGAAATGTTCCGAGACGCATTTCAAGCTCTTAGCCCCGAGAAGCCTTCAGCAGAAGAAAATGAGGTCCGACTTCTCGAAGCAGTTGAAAGGGCAAGAAAAAGAATCCTGAGGATCAGAGAGGTACTCTCAAATTCGACAGAGATTGCTCAAGATCTGCGAGCACAGATCAATTCGAGGCTGAACCAGACTGAAGGGGTACTGAACGAAGCAGAGTCATTTTTGAAGTCAAATGCTAAAGATGCATCTGAGGCAGCTCGAAAGCTGGCGCACGCTGAGAAAGTGATAGCTGAAGTGTTCGTGTTGATGAAATATGCTTCTAAGGAGTCAAGCAAACATCACATGGAGGCTTTTCTGAGGGATCTCGAACGAGATATTTCCAGACTTAGGGATGAGCTTGAGAAGTTGGAAAAGAAGGGCGTCAAGGTTGACGATTTGAATCACCAGCTTGATCAGGCAGTGAATCTGGTCAAGAATGCTCAGGAGAAAGTCTCAAAAAATGATCTTGTGGGAGCGCTTGCCGACGGGGAATCTGCAGGAGAAATCGTGGAGAATGTGAAGGGAGAGATAGTGAACCGCCACAGGTCCTAGGCCAACTCAATCTCGTTCTGTGAACCAATCTTTCTTGTTCTTAGGAGCTCCATTTTCTCGAGTTTCTTTACGTGCCTCCAGGCACTTGTCTTCGGAATCGCCAGTAGATCCCTCAGTTCGGATTCAAACATCCTGCCCCCTCTGCTGCGAATCAGATCGAGAATCTGATTGTCGATCTGAGAGAGCGGTTCCGATAGGAAGCGTGCTCTACGTCGCAGATATGTCGTAAGAGCGAGAACAAGTACCACCACCAAGATACCTGTCGCACCAATAGTGATCACATATGGCGATGGTACCGGCAACGTCTGAGTGGTGGTTGAGGTTGATGTCTTCAGGGGGATGACGTAGCTTATCTCCCAGGTTCCTCGGATCAACGTTAAGACCGGTCTGCCCTCTTTTGCTTCTATCGATGTCGGTTTCTCGCTCAGGTAGACCACGGAGGATTCGTCTGGAAGAATGACTTTTCCTGGAACAGGCAAGCTCAATGTCAAAGTCCAGACCTGCCCATCCTTTCTCGTTATCGTTGAAGTATCATATTCAAAAACTACTCTTGAGGCTCCCAATGTGTAGATCACTATGTTTTGGGGTGTCAGATCGTAGCGCAGGATCCCGCCTTTTTCATCTGTGACTATGATGTTACCCGCTTCTCCAATCAGCGTCAACGATATTGATGGTGTTGTCGAGTTGACTGAGACGACATATCTCACGTGCGCTACTCCGTCTCTGTACACGGCAATCTCAAGCTGCGTGACGCGGAAGCTCACGTCTGCGACAGCGTGTTGCATAAGGAACGGCAGCGCGAGGAGAGCGATAATCAGGAAAGCATGACCCCTGTTCTTGCAGAAGCCAGTTTCCATGTTCCTCGGCATCCTCAAAGCGTCACCCTATGATTTTGAGCGCAGGTGTCTCCCAGTAGCATTGGTTCGTGGTCTTCCTTTCCATCGGCTCAGGCAAATCTTGCTATTATCCCTTTTGAAAGCTTGAGAATCGTTGTTGGAGATGCGAACCATGTGTTTCTCGGATATGAAACGACCGTTTCATAGGGTTCCTTATTTTTCTCGATCTCACCTGAGCTTCGAGGATGCATAGGTGCGAGAAAGATGCCGTACAAACTTAGCGTAATACAGCCCAGAATCCTAGTTCGCTTGCGCAACGGAGATGAGGACAAGTGCTCGATTTGTGGCAGGCAGTTCAAACCGTTTGATCGCCGGTTGATCAAGTGCAATAGGTACGGTAGATCAAATGGCAACGGACGGATGCCGCAACGTTGCGAGCAATGCGGCCAAAAAGCTGGCTTGGTTGAAGAATCGTTTGGCTCCAGTATCATACGCAGACTAATTGCAGTGCCTTTTTGACTGGCTAATGTGTCTTAGCCTGAAGCCCCAATATCCGCTAAGAGCCTTGTCTTTGCAGATATCGCGCTGGAATGAACTTCGAGAGATAGACATCTCCGGCTAAGAAGAACTGGATTCCATCCTTGTGTGCAGCACGGGCAGAGATCCTGTATATTACAGGGTTGGTGTCCCAACGTTTTCCTACTTTGACCGCGTCGTCGATATTTCTGGATAGATGAACGAATCTTCTTTTCATCGGCAGTAATCCTAGACGGTCTATACTATCCTGGGATCTGCGGGTAGTTCCATGATACAAATACTCTGGGGGAACGACTGGTTTGTAGTGTGGAGCACTGGTCACCGTGTGACCATAGAGGGCCCTGATTCGTCCGTCACGAATCTCGAATCTTCTCTTTGGCGATGACGCGATTAGGTTCAGGAGATCTTCCTTCTTCACCCATCTCCACCTCTCGTCAGCCTTTGTCTCTGTGAGCAATTTCTCTAGTGGCACATACCCGTCCGCGTCCAGGACTAGCCCAAACTCTTCTGGGGCGTGTCTCAGAATATACGAAAGGAAGCGGCTCAGAGATTCGAATCTGTCACGAATCAAATATCTCCCCATGCTACTCAGTCGTCAAACGATTCCCACTTTAGTCTGAAAGAATTCAGTATAAGCGCGCGCTATCTGTGGCACACACAAGACTATTTGAGACCGAAGTTCAGTTCTGATATCTGTCAAGGTTGACAGACGGCATGATTGAGACAGCTAAGGCAAGGCCGGAAGACTCAACGATTCTTGGTCAGATGAACAAGCATCTCATAGAAGATGAGGGACACCGAAATCCTATGTCAGTTGAAGAATTGAAGGTGAGAATGGAGAATTGGCTTCGCTCAGATTGGGAAGCCGTGTTCATCAACAAGGAAAATGCAAGAATCGGATACGCACTCTACCAGTGGCGTACGGAGCCTTTTGACCTCAGAGAACGGTCGGTGTATCTTCGTCAATTCTTCGTCTCCAGATCCCACCGTAGAAAAGGTGTTGGAACCCAAGCGTTCAATGCTATCAAGGATGCTTTCTGGGCAGATGCTAAGCGAATTGAAGCAGAAGTCCTTACGAAGAATAAGGAAGCAACTGCTTTCTGGCACAGCCTAGGTTTCGTTGACTATTCGCTCAGTCTAAAACTAACCCTTGAATAATCCATTACGTGTGTGTGCATCAGTTGGTGCGCACACACACATTTTCTGCTATCCTGACGACGATCGTTGGGAGAAGAATCTCCCAAACCCTCTCTTTCTTCTACTGTATGCTCGCTATTCAGTGAATTTGTGACGGTATTTTTTGGAATTGTGGAAGAGTGAAGATGAAGGACTGGAGGATGCGCTGGAGCAGATGCATGACATGAACGAGCTCAAGAAAAAAATGCGTGACTTCCTGACAAAGCAAAAGGAGCTCAGGAACAAGTTCAAGGATATACTTCTTGAAAAGTTCAAGGAAACTCGTACTACTAAGGCATGGAGAGAGCATTTGGAATAGAGAGAACAGGTTTACCGGATGGACTGACGTTGATAGCGCGCGCCAGTGTATACACACAATTACTGACTACCGATGGTTCAAATGCAACTTGCCGCATCAGGCGTGGGACACACACTCAATCTGACCATGTCGGTGGCCTGAGCAAGCCTTTTGTCTCAGTCACAAGTCTTCAACAAGATATGGGCCCGGTTAAGCCTCTGGTAGCCTACCTGTTGCTCTTGGTTGATGTCGGTAAGGAACACATGGTTGCCAAAGAACTCAGAAAACTTCCAGGCGTGACAGAAGCGCAGGTCGTCTATGGAGAGTTCGATGTCGTGGCAAGAGTGGAACCGAGCGACATCTCGTTGATGGATGAAACGGTCACGATGGCACGCAAGTTGCCTGGCGTCACCAAGACTTCGACCCTGATCTCTTCTCCGATTCAATTTCTCGGGTGACCATTTGACTCGCTCAGCCCAGTTGTTGTCTCTCGTCACCATAAGGTAGAGCGCGCTGAAAGATGTTGTCAGGGCAACGGGCCTTTCCTCGTGACGTAGATCACATTGTCTTCTGCCCTAACTCTGAGACAGTACTTAGCCCTCTCGCTCTGCTCGATCCTCGGGCATCTTGATCTGAATGCGCGTGCGAGGTTAGCAGCATCTTTCGTTGATTCACAACGGACCTTGAAGCCGTCAATGATGCCTCTGGAAACGAGCATGAGTTTTCGTTCTCGTTGCCCGTAGGCTATGCGCCTATCGAAAGTTCCCCGCTTGTACTCTTTCAACCGTGACAATCTCTGCTGCTTCTGTGGCCATGGATGGGGGACGTTCCGACTTCGATAGTGCGTGCTTTCCTCAGTTTTCCTCTCGTGCATAGAGTTCTATGTATCCGCACTTTATGCATCTTCGCCCCAGGATCCTCATTGTTTTCTGCTCGTCACTTTTCATGAGCCAACCTGTTTTCGATCCGGTTTTCTCCCGCCACAGGATCTTCTGTTCTCCCAGAGTCCCAGTATCGGCAGCACCTAGTCCTGTCATTCCTGCCACAATGAAGCCTGACGTGGGAAGGTACGGCTGGCCTCCAAAAGGTGTAGTTGGGCTTAGGGCCTCTCCTTCTCGCATCTCTCCTCCACACTTTGGACATTCAACCAACGCAAGACCTCACTCCGTTGCGACTTAACGACCATCGTAATAAACCATTGGTATACCTGTCGAATGCATTTATCGAAAAGAAGTGGAATAGACTGGTTCAGAGTACTGCTGGGAGGAAAGCATGAGTTGAGTGGTGAGGGCGAGGAAAAGAATGCGCAGGTCTTCGACATCACGTCTCTTGACACGTATGACTTGTTGAGCTTCTTCGTCAGTATTCTGAGTGCGCAGGCTTGGCAGCATATGGGGTTGAGAGTGAAACCTGGAACCGATAAGGTTGAGAAAGACTTCGAACGGGCGAAGATCGCGATCGACTGCACTTCGTTCTTGATGGATAAGCTGGAGTCGCATGTGGAGGAGAAGGATAGAGACGCGTTGAGAAGGCTGCTGAGCGACCTTCAGATAAACTACGCCAAGCTAAGCCTTGAAAAGCAGGAGCAATCATCTACCGTCAAGAAATAGTGACTCGTTGCAGTAAGCACACCCTGACATAAGCCATCTGGACGCATGGAATCGTGGAGGGTGCTTGGCCCGTCACAGTCATCCACCCGGATTGCTTTCTCTGCGTGCTGGGGGCGCTGTCGTGAACTAGTTGCATGATTGCATCTCTATTTTGAGGAGAGGTTTGCCGGCGCATCATGTAGAAGTGAGCTGACTGATTCTGGAGATTCAAGCCGGTAAGAGGATAGCCCAGAGTTGTGCGACCGCTGGGACTCGAACCGCCAGCGGAGAATTCTTGGGTTTCGGGAATATCCTTACGGCCCATGACGGCGGGCCCGCGGAGACTCGATGCGTTTTCGCAGCTATATTTGGGCTAGCGCGCTACATACTCATCAGCCGATACAGAAATAGGCACCATGTGACTCTAGGAAATTTGACAGAAGTTGCCTGAGGGGACATCTGACTGTGAGTGATCGATGTGAAGAGATATCGATTCCGAAAAACTTCCGCATGACTTCTCTAGCCTCGTTGCTGGCGGAAGCACCGTCCACAGCACGTGTTCCCGTGCTCTCAAAATCAGCTTGACCTCCGAGCCGTTTGCGGGCGAACCACTCAGCCATGGGGCTTCGACAGGTATTGCCAGAACAAACAAAGAGAATTCTCATGTTGCCGTTACCTTCCGTATCCAAATCAATCAGATTTCGTTGAGTCTAGAGATCTCAGGTTTTCATAAAGCTGTTTTGGATTCGATCAGAAAGGAGATTCTGCAACCATACGTTGGAACCGTACGCTTCTGAGATCTCTGGCGATTCAACGCTGGTTAGAACTGGAGACGGTTCAGGTCTGTTGGGTTAGCGAGAATTGATCTTGTAGAGGTATATTTTGTGTCCGCTTGGCTCATCTGAGGTTTCCATTGGATTCCAACGTGGGATCGTAAAGTCGTGGGAGACGACTCTTGAGCCGAGTCTCAGTTCTTTTTCAAATTTAGGTTTGAGTTTC
>JALHTG010000111.1 GCA_022865705.1 Candidatus Bathyarchaeota archaeon
CTTAGAGCGTCTGCTCAAAACGCATCAGCTACACAAAGCAGATGCGACATTTATCATTCAAAGGGTTCGTCAACCTGAGAAGTATGGAGTAGTCGAGATAGGGGAAGGCAAAGGTCCCCCTTTGACGATCTTGAGACTCACCGAAAAGCCGGAGAAACCTCTGACAAACCTAGCAATCATGCCTCTCTATGTATTTGAATCCACAATCTTTGATGCCTTGGAATCCACAAAGCCAGGTAAAGGAGGAGAAATCCAGCTGACGGATGCTATGCAACATCTCATAGAACAGGGGAGAACAATTCAGGCGACTCAATTAAAGCACGGCGAATTTAGCTTGGATGTAGGAACGGCCGAAACCTACTGGGAAGCACTCAGAATCTCATATGAACGTGCAATCTCAAGGTCACGCTGATTCGAACATACTTCCTTTCAGATGGTTCCGATTGCATCCGGTTCTCATCCTGCTAGAGGGTATAGGCTTCATATACCGCTCCGGTAGCCCATTCTTTCGCTTCTTGCGAATACTGGCAGCATATCTTTAAGCTCCGCATGCTTGGCTGCGAATAGAACTCTCGTTCCAAGCCCCTGCTGCGGGAACTACTGCTTTCTTCATGATCTATGCGCCTTTTGCAAGTCCAGTGGCCCAGAACTTCAATTTGCCGCCAAACTCGTCAGGATCGTATATTCGCCTTGCATCAATTAAAGTAGGGGTCCTCATGCAACAAAGAAAGTCCTTTCTTCTCAATGCCCTGAATTCCGGCCATTCCGTCGCAATAACGCAGCAGTCGACGCCATCGATACATTCTATTGCGGAAGAGGCATACTTGACCTTGTTCTCGAGGAGTTTTCTCGCATTCTTCGTGGCCATTGGATCGTATACAATGACTTTGGCTTTCTTATCAAGAAACTCTTTGGCAACTCTTATTGAAGCTGAGTCACGTACGTCATCGGTATTGGGCTTGAAAGCTAAGCCTAAAATGGCCACACGCTTACCCTGTAGGCTACCCAGCAAAGTTCGAGCCATTTCGACGATTCTGTGTGGCTGAAGGCTGTTCACCTTCTCAACAGCCCTAAGAAGTATTGGACTATATCTTAGTTTTTCTGAGATATATATCAGTCCTCTAACATCTTTTGGGAAACATGAGCCGCCATAGCCAAGACCGGCATCTAGGAAAAGTGAACCGATTCTTGCGTCCAAGCCTATGGCCTTCGTTACCGCCACCACATCCACATCTGCAATCCTCTCACATATGTTTGCTATCGTGTTTGCGAAGCTGATTTTCATTGCAAGAAAGGCATTGTTTGCACATTTGATCAACTCGGCTGTAGAAGGCCTAGTTCTGATGACAGGGGGAAGTCTAGGCCCATAGCATTCACGATAGAGGCATTCCAGGAAGTCGCCAGATTTCTTTGTGAATTCTCCAATAATGATCCTATCTGGATTCAAAACATCCTCTATTGCTGATCCCTGACGCAGAAACTCCGGATTGAAACAAACATCATACGTTGATCCGCATTTCTTCCCAGAGAATTCCTCAATTAATGGTTTGATGACGTTTTCAGTTGTTCCAGGCAATACTGTGCTCTTGATCACCACCAAGTGATAACTTCGGTTTGTTCTCAATGATTTACCAATATTCTTTGCCGCCGCTTTTGCATATTTCAGGGTGAGAGCCCCATTGCGTTGACTAGGTGTGCCTACGGTTATGAATGAAACATCCGAAGTCCTCAGCGCATATTCGTAGTCATCTGTACACCAGAGCATCTTCAAGCCCACTGATCTCCTTAGTAGTTCATCCAGGCTAGGCTCGTAGATTGGCGCCTTTCCTTCATTGATCGCTTTGATTCTTCGTAGATCCACATCCACGCCTATGACGCTAAATCCCTTGTGTGCAAAGCATACAGCGGTGCACAATCCTACATATCCTAGACCGAAAATCGAAATTCTCGTGATGGGTCGCAAAGGCCTTTTGGGTCTAAAGCTCATGAATCCAGAGCCCCATGATTGTCAAGATCATAATGAAACGCGCGCGCTGCCAAATTGCGAGTCGAAGTTGTTCTCTCTCTCGAGAATTGAGTATAAAGGTAGAATTTGTAAGGCGTCTGCATATTTCATCAATCTTTGAGTCATTCTTTCCCAAGTGAACTTTGTCCGTGCAGAGTTGGTGTCAAGAATCCAGCCCCTCCGTCCTTAGGCTCCGATGCCAGCGATAGAATAGACCTTAATGTTTCGTGCCGCATATGTGAGCGGCCGCCAACATGCAATTCACAACAAGCTTTTGTCTTTCCTACGACCATCTACAACAACAATCCCAATGAACTCGTACGGACATTTCCAAGGCATCTGGCCGTTGATGGAACTTCCATCGGTTTTTTAAGCGTTGTTCTTAGTATTCGTTATATACGGCCTTTGATGCAAAGTTCTGGCCAGTTTTCGATCTCGATATACACGATCGATGCAGGACAGAATTGGGAGCGCACAAATCACCATCTTTCCAAAGTGCTCGATTCTCTTGTACCATTCCGTTGCCATCGTCAACCTTGCTCTAAAGACAGAGAACGTAGTCGCAGCATTTACTGTTATTCGGTTCAGCAGGTAAGGATTATCCCCTTGATGAATCAGTCCTTCGCCACAAAAGGCCGCATTGAAGCCAAGAGAACTGACTATTTCAACGATTCGGTCGTCATGTTTTCCCATGGGATAAGCAAAATATCTCACAGGCCTTCTGATCTTCTTCTCTATTTCCTCTCTTGATCCCAGAATCTCACGCTTTGCCTCTTCTAGGTCCACTTGTTGTAGATCAATATGAGTTCTTGTGTGTGCCCCGATGGTGACCTTACTTCTGCTCATTTCTACTATCTCATCCCAGCTGAGCACCTTCAACGACACGTTGTCAAGAAGCATCTCTCCTCCAACGTATCCAGTAGCTACAAAGACAGTAACAGGCAAGTCGAATCTTTTTACGCAAGGAAATACGTTCAAGTAACTATCATAGTATCCATCGTCAAACGTAATTGCAACTGACCGGTTGGGCAGACTCTTTCTACCCAGTGCGAATTCCAATATGTCGTCGAGAGAAACAATGTTGTAGACTTTTCTAAGGTATTCTATCTGGATTCCAAACTCCTCGAGGCTTGTGGTATAGAACGAACCATTTGAGCCGACAGAGTGGTATGCTAGGATGGAGACCTCATGTTTTCGAGAGAGCCTAGAAATCGCATAGAGCACAAAGTAGATAAACTCTCTAGCTAGGAGCACGCATCTTGCCAGTGCTTTCTCAATCGCTGAGGGATTCCTATGCGAAGACATCAGTAAGACAGACCTCAAGTTCTTTCAATCCTTAATCCCTAAATCCTCTTCTCTATCTTGGCATAGGCAATTTACAAGGTACCTGTGAAAGCCTTCCGCAACTCTTTCCCAGTCATGTCTTAGCTTGACAATCTCTCTCGGACGAAGCCCCAGCTTGCAAGCTGCTTCCTACCATCATATGCGTACAGTATTGCCTCGGCAAAATGACGCGGCTCAGAAGATGAAGCATATATGCCGCAGCGACTGTCACCGACTATTCATCGTATTGGCTAGAATGTTAGTTACGGTTACTACCTTTTTCATAGAGAGGTATTCCAGCAGATTCAATGGACATTGGTTCCTCCAGTCATAAACATCAGGAAGCGGAACAAAGCCAACATCACATATCGCAACATAGTTAGGAACTTAAATCAGCAAAGTCAAGTTTCGGTTCTCGCTTGGGAATAACTTCGTTTCGAATCATGAAGTTCTTTCCGCTCAGGCTCAGCATGCGACCCTACAGATCGCATGGGACATGCCAATAGCACCTATTCTGCCATTTTCTTGGAACAATCGCAGTGCAAACGTTACCGAACCATCGGTCAAGTACACGTCATCGTCTGGTGTCAATGGATAAGAGATAATTGTCCAGATTCCCTGCAACCCTTTCCCATGAATATTTCTCATCTACAATCTTTCGTCCAGATGCTCCCCACTCTCCAAGCTTTTGTCTATTCCGATAAACACACTCTATGGACTTTGCGATTTCGGCCGGCTCGACTGATGAGGCGTAGATCCCACATTTTTCGTCACCGATAATCGAGCGATGAGCAGGGATGTCTGTTACAATGACCGGCTTTTTCATGGCTAGATATTCCAATAGCTTTAACGGGCATTGAGACCTCCAATAGGCCAGATTTGGCAATGGAACGATCCCTACGTCGCACATGGCGACATATTTCGGGACCTCTGCGTAATCTACCGGTTCGTGAATAACCACATTATCTTGAATCTGCTCTTCTTGAATCAGTTCCTTTAGAGTTGAAGCGGTGGGTCCCGCTCCGAGAAGGAAGAGCACTACATCAGGGCATACTCGCCTTACTCTCAGCATAGCCCTTATAGTTTCAGCTAACCCTCGGTTAGCAGAAAACCATCCGTGGTAAAGGATAACGAATTTCCCGGACAGTCCGAGCTTTCTTCGCAATTCTCTACCCTCAGAAATGAAACTTTCAGACCTGAAGAGCTCGGTCGAAACGCCACTTGAAAAGAGCCCTACCTGCTTCGGATCTATATCAAATCTTTTGCACACTTCGTGCCTCATCAGAGGCGTAATAATCGTCATACCGTCAAAGAGCCTCTTCGCTAACTGAACAGACACTCCGAACCAGAAGGCTTGCAGAAAACCAACACATCCACGAAGCTCAACCGGTATGCTCCTAATATCCAAAATGGCCTTGGCCTTTCTAAGCTTGGAAAAGGGAAGCACAGAAGTCAACCCTAGGGCGGAGATCCCGGATCCTGTAACGATGTAGTCTGGCTTCGAGACGATAAGATAGAGAGGCAAGAATAGGAATATCGTGATAGCGAACATGACGGATGAAATCACGGGCACATGTCTCAAAGGAACGCAGATTGTACGCACCTCCGGCATATAGTTCTTGAATACATTTCTTGATCGAGTCACTATGACATGGGTCTCATATCCCCTCTTAGCTAGGTGCCCTAAGATCTCAAGAATACTCGTCTTATGAAGGGCGATGTCCATGGCCGGAGAATACACCCAGAGAACCTTCCTTGCTCTTGCAGTAATCATTGCTCGGCTCCCTCTCCCCGTGTCTGATTTAACACCCAGCGCTTGTGTACCAACGTGACGCGCCTGCTGTGAATAGACCGCTTCCTGCCCTGCTGCACATAGGTCGACGTTTGCACACCCATTTTATGAACTAGACCAGATTCCTGAGAAAGATTATTAGAGCAATATCAAACATCTTCACTTTGGGTATTACAACAAGTCCGTCAACCGAAGAGAAAATCGACATCGCCTTTTCACTTGGACCGAGCAACCTCTCTGGGCTAAGGTCTGGCGATAAGATAGCATACAAATGCCTTGCGTCAATCCTGAGGAAACCCCCACCGCAGACTTGAGTTTTCTCCTTTCTCTTCGACCAGAATACGCGCGCCGGCAAGAGATCGCAGTCCCTTTTCTTAAGTATATGATAGGAGCACCTCTGCATTTGTTCTGTGGTATTTCTCGACAGGCTATATCACCGATCTCTGAAGAACTATAGAGCGTGTAGAACGTTGCCTCAAAGAAACTAGATCGCGCGCGTGTACAAGGAACCTTTGGACCGTATCAAGTGAAGTAGGAGGATTATCGGCTCTACCACAGCATACATCTTTTGGTATTTTTTCCAACGGGCGATCCACGGCAAGAGATCTCGGTCTTTTGTCAGAGCATATAGGATCTGAAGCTGTTCGACATGCAACTTATGATATTTCTCGTCGGCCGGATTCTTACGCGAATCATAGAATGTGTAGAACTCTCCGTCAAATAGGTTCAGATCACTTTTTAAGGTTCTGCATCCCACCTCAAACGTCCTCCATACAGCTGGATCCTCGAGACTAACTCCACATCTTCTCAGAACTAATAGGCAATACAACATGCCGTTCAATACAAGAGGCGGTTTCTCGGAGACATATTCCAGCAACCAGAGATGGTCGCCACCAATGCACGCGACACCGCCATCCCTGTAATCAATCATCATGGATTCAAGATGTCTACGGGCGTGCTCAGTCTTCCCAACTTCTAGGAGAACCAGTGCGCCGAAAGCCTCAGCTAAGGCAGACCGCCAAGGCGGTCGAACCCCCATGGGCGGGAATGGAAAGTCATACTCCCAGACGCTAAAACCGCCATGCCGCTTCTCGTTGGATATCAGCCAGTCAGCAGCTCTTTGAACGTATTGAGGATTTTCAATTTCCTTAATACGAGGAACAGATAGCGGCCCAGTCACTGACTCCAGGCCTAGTTGCTTGCATGCATAGATCGCCAAATGGAGTGGATTGATCTGCCTACCTATGTGAACACCGCTTCGAACCCCGTAGTTGACAACCGGAATCCCTCGGCTTTGGTCATACTCTACTTTGATTTGCCCTACACTGAGCGGTCGCAGAATCAATCGCCGAACAATCTGTCGCACAGCAGTTATGGATTCCTGAATCTGCAATGATCATCATCACAACAAGAAAGTTGAATGCAAGTGACTAGATCTCAGTGCGTTCCTAGAAAGTCCTTTGCCGCCTCTGTGGTAGTCATGGTGACGAGAGATCACGCTTCTCTGCCTTGCATCAAGCAAGAAGATACTCGATTTTGTTTTCCATGTACTGCATCAAGAAGAGGCACTAACCCAAAATCCCGATTGGATGAAAATAGGCAAGTATGTATTCCGGATAGCTCTTTCGTCGTTAGTCAGAACTCTCTCAGAATCCGTTCCTGTTGAATGTCGGGTGTTTGGCGATATTCTAGGCATCGTACGGATTGTCTCTCTTCTCACTCCACGGTACCGACCTAGACCCCCACGAGCCAAAGCGACCAGCATTTGTATAGGCGACCCAGATAAATGCTCACAGATTGCCAGAACTCTCCTGAACGAGCCAACTTCGAAATCGCAAACACGTATAGTTCGCACGACGATCATCCAGATCCAAAAGATTTGTTGCTTGTTGGAAAACATCAACAGCTCACCGTCTCGTTAGCTACGATACCCGTCCTTCGAAAGCCAAAGGCTGGTTGGCGCGCCTGAGACGAATCAGGATCATGAAACCCATGGGAAAAACATGAAAGGCTTTCAGAGGTTTGAGAAGACCATACAACGCCAGTATCCATCCCAACTGTGGCAGCAATGACTCAGGATAGGTAATCCGCACAGTCACAACTTGACAAGACCGTTCAAGGTGGTATATCATCGTTCTTACCTTTCTCAACGATGGCACATCAACTTTTTTCATGGATTCACGGCCTGTACTACTAGCCAACCAGTTTCGCAGACGTCTCGGCAAATAGAAGTACATGAATAAGCCCGAATGTAGTTCGATTGGAAAGTACCGATTTGGGAACTGAACAACTAGCTCTCCGTTGCTCTTTGCCACTCTCAGGGCCTCGGAAAGACACTCCAAAGGTTCATTGACATGTTCTATCAAAGAGATCATCGTGACGAGTTCGAAGGATCGATCGAGAAATGGAAGCGCTTTTGCATCAGCTTGTATTAGTGCGAAGCCCTCCGACTTAACAAGGTCGTTTGTAATGTCGATTCCGACCGCATCTCCTACTCGCGCCCTTTGTCGAAAGACGTTGGCGTTTGCCAGATTGCCTGATCCAATGTCAAGGTAGGGGCCTGCTGATCCTTGACTTCTTATGGAGTTCTTGCAGTATACGCTCCATAAGAATTCTGCTCTTTCATCGCGATGTTCGATGAATCGAACATGAATCGTTTTTGGCTTGATCACGTCTATGTCTTCGTCTCGGCAGAGGTGTTATGCTTAGAGCTGGCGTGAGTCCCTTTTCGATTTCTTGCGCTTTCTTTCCTTTTCAAGACCTTCGTACACAGTGAGCAACCTCCTTCTCATTGTCTCCCATGAGAAGATCTTTGCAAACTCGTTAGCAGGATCAGTAAGTGCTGTTCCTTTGGCATCTCGAATCTTGGAGATGGCCTCCAATAGATCACTAGCAGACCTTGGATCTGCCCAAGCCCCACACTTGTACTTTTGCACAAACATGTGTGAATAACTTCCACGAGTTACAAGTACCGGTGTTCCACACAAGACGCTTTCAAAAAGCTTCCATGGCATTCCAATCTTGGAGTTTGCTCCATCGGTCCGATACATGCAATAGGTGAGATCGCACGCCCGATAGTAAAGAAGTGCCGTCTCTCGTTCAACCCAATCTCTGACTATGAAGAACTCCGGGTTCGCTGCTGTCTTAGCCAAGAATTCTTCAGGCAGACCCTTGCCAACAAGTACTGCACGAACATCATTCATTCCATCGGTGGGCGCACTTTCACGAAGCTCGGAGAGCACCTCGAACAGCAAATCCTGTCGAAACAATCCCATGCATAGAATGAGGAAACCAGTGGGTAGGTTCAGTTTCG
This sequence comes from Candidatus Bathyarchaeota archaeon, assembly GCA_022865705.1. Classification (GTDB taxonomy): domain Archaea; phylum Thermoproteota; class Bathyarchaeia; order 40CM-2-53-6; family JALHTG01; genus JALHTG01. The sequence continues at coordinate 8,434 of JALHTG010000111.1, forward strand.
CTCGTGCAACCTCTCTTGAAGTGGCGGGTATGTCTTTTAAAGGCGGGCAGTTCCATAATACTGTGCAAGCCTGTCCTAGTGTTCGTTCAAGATAATCTGCAATCGGGTCGCTCACCGTAATCACAGCGTCAGCGCAGCGGCCGAAGATCCTCTCGAGGACACCGGCTACTCTTCCGGTCACATAACCATACCACTCCGTGTAGACACCTGGAGTATACTCATGGCTATCATAGACGAGCCTGATTCTATCGCGAAACACAAGTTTGATCATCGCACTGGGTAGAAGCGTGTTGAAATCATGTGCATGGATTAGGAGTCTTCCAACGCAACAAAGTCTTAGCGCATAGAAGAAGCATGCCATTTGAAAGATTATCGAAGCAAGAGCGAACTTTAGCTTTCGAAATTCAACACCGCGAAATATCCTCACATTTGTTGTTCTGGTACCATCGACCATTGCCTTGAAAGGCATTCTCAGATCGCGATCCCATGCAAGCACTTCAACGTCGTAGCCACCTCTTCCCAGGGCAAGTGCTTCAAGTCGAGGCCTAGTATCGTGTGCAAAGGACTTCGCGAGGGTCATTAGTACCTTCGTTCGACGAGAAGCCAACTCGTGCTCATTAGTTCGTCGTTTCTTGATATGCATCACGAGTGCGACACAGAATTCCTTTTTCTGATGTCCAGCCAAACTAGCTAATCGAGCAGTAACTCGCAAACAAGTGCTCAGGCAAAGCTCCTTATTTCCCGTATCAAGCGTTTCTCCATTTGCTTCGTCAATATTGATACGCTGGCTAGGGTGAATGCCTGAGCGGCCACTAGGAGGAGCACTATGCCAACTAAGGCCCACCCCGAATGCCATACCCGCACGGTCATCTGTTCTAAGGCCACCCAAGCTAGGATTGATATGGCCGGCAATATCGTTAAGCCCGCCAAGCTTGAGTAGAGGAGGAGAGAGTTGTATCGTCTCGCCAATGTGAAGGCCGCAGATAGAATGGCTAGGCCGTGCTTCCAAGTGTTCAGTTTCCTAGCACCGATCCTAGGTCTATACCCTATTGGAACCTCGGTTAGAGTTCCCATTGAGGCTGACTGCGCGGCCAGTTCGATTTCAACTATGAAGCCAGGCTCTTCCAAGCTGTACTTCCTTGCTTCCTTGGCCTCAAGGAGGTACATTCCAGAGCAAACATCCGTCGTCTTCACCCCGAAAAGCAGACTGAATGTTTGGGATATCACCCAGTTCCCGAACCTATGGAGACAACCTATGTACTTCTTGCCCCTAACGCCTATCACATGGGCGTAGCGCGCGTCATGATTCAGTAGCCGCCATATGTCCTTGGGATCATAGGTGTAGTCGCCATCCATGAACACCATGTACGGTGTCTCTACATGTTCTATGGCCATCTTTACGGCCCCAGCCTTCCCGCAACCGTGCTGATAGAGCACCTTGACATCCATTGCGCGAGCTATCTCAGCGGTCCCATCCGTAGAATATCCGTCCACGACCAGAATGTTTGTGTAGCCCTCTTCCCTGACCTCTTCAATAGTCTTAGCTATCGCCTCCGCCTCATTCAATGTCGTGATCACAACCGTGACGCTTTCCGTGGCTGCAGGGCCAGAAAGACCGCCAGAGGAATTCCGGTCAGACTTCAAACTTGATTCGTGCTCAGAGCCTTGAATTGTCCAGTCCAGCGGAGCGGCGCGCGCGTTGACTTGAACTTCTGGATATCACTCAAAAAACCGAATAGCTCGGGTGTTTTCACAAAAGATTCCAGGAGACTAGAATACTCAGCGAGGCCAAAGTCACTCGATTTCATTATCTGCACATCGGGTAGTGAAGGGTAGTGTGCGTTCTTGACAAGCTTTCCTCCCTCCAACACAAAGTAAGCACCACCTTTTCGTTCCACGAAAGGTGCGCATTCCTGACGGCAGCCTCGTGAAACAAGCTCCCCTACGACCAGTCTGTTTGAGGACGTGTTGATCATGACGTGACCTGAGTTGGGAGGGATCAATGCCAAGTCACCTTGCCGTGCTTGGAACAAGGAAACATCGACCAACTCTTGGTAATGGTACCTTTGCACAAGAAAGTGTGCCTCACCTTCAAGCATGACCTCTGGATAGGATCATTCTCGTGCCAACTGTTAGTGAATGTGTCCGATCGTTTTCGCATACTCTTCGCCTAGCATCAACGGAGGCATAATGGTCACATCGTACCTCAAGTCGTGCTTCAAGAGAATATGTTGTTCCGTGGTACCGCACAAATTCCTGTAAGTTGCATAAACTGGCAATTGCAAATCGATGTTTCTACAGGAAGCTACATCATAGAGAACTGGCTTAAGCTCGTTCATCGTATGAACAATGCGACAATCGCCGTCGCAAAGAGTGGGCACGACAAGCTCAGTGTGCGTGCGCTCGTGGTCCTTTTGAGCCGAGACAAGCGATCCCACTTTTCCCGATCTCTCTTCCGTAATTGATTGATGCACTATCAATAGGCCACCTAGATCATCATCTATTCAGAGCTCTGGCTAGATTTCCGCATACGGCTGCAAGATCGCGAACAACCTTAGCATCCACTGAGCCAGCCCCGACCACGCCATTTCTGTCAATTGTCACACCTGGAAGCATGATTTAGCTCGCGTTTATGGATGCACCATGTTTTACAACGCGCGAATCAGGGGAGAACCACTTCGACTCTCACGTTGGAGTGTTTGATTTGCCTCATGGTACTGATCTATTGTCCCGATGTCCCACCAGTAACCATCAAGGACATGGCCATACACGGGTTCGCGCTTGCATAGCCACGCTATGAATCTGCCAGGGCTGTCTCGGTCAGCAGCCTCGATCAGGTACTCGTTCAGTCTACTCAGAGTCCTTTGCGGAAGTACGTAAATGCAGGTTCCAATGAGCGTCGTCTCAGGATTATCAGGCTTCTCCCTGAAGTCGACGATTCTGCCTTCAGGATCCATGATCGCCGTCGAGTACTGTCTCGCCAATTCTCTGTTTCCAACGTCATAAAGGCCCACGGTGGCGCACGATTTGCCCCTAAAGGTGCGAATCATCGGCCTGAGGTCAGACGTGAAGAGATTATCTCCCGCGACTATCAGGCAGCTATCATTTATTTTTTGAGCTATCTGAACTAGTGAGGCTATTGCACCTGGTTTGTTCGCTTCACAGCGAGACTTGTCCGCAATAATCTCAGCTCCAATGTTATGGTTTGATTCCAACCATTCTCTAAACTGCGGCTCGAATCTCAGATTTGTACTTATAATTACGTGTCCGATATCTTCAACTTCAGCCAACTTATCAAACACATGACCAATCATCGGTTTCCCCGCTACCTTCAAAAGTGGCTTCGGCAAATTCCTGGAAAGAGCTTGGAGTCGTGTCCCATACCCTCCGGCCAAGACTATGGCTATCAATAGCTCACTGTCCTTTCGAAAGATTTCTATGACTACCGGGCTAACAGACTGATCCGCGCAGGCCTGAGAGTGGCTAGTCACTCAAGCGCGTGCGCTTCCAGTAAGCCATTTTGGTCATTTAGAAACTTGAACAGTTCAGGGCGCCTCCGGAAAGACGCAAGGAGACCTGATTTCTTCTCAATGAATTCTGGGGACTCGGCACCTACAATGCGCGCTTCAGGTAGGGAGCGATAGTTCCTGTTTTCCACAAGCTTCTCTCCTCTCACCAAGAAGTATGCCCCTCCTTTTCGTTCTGTGAACCGCCGGTATGTTTGAACGCAGTCTTGTGAAATGAGGTTCCCGACTATCAATCTGTCTGAAGAAACGTTGATCATGCTGTGGCCGCAGCTTGGCGGAATCAAAACCACATCGCCCTCACGCGCTACCACAAACGAGACACTGACCACATCTTCGCCTCGGTACGTCTGGATGAGGAAACGCGCCTCACCCTGAATGATCTCAAAGATCTCAGGATGAGACCATGCTCCTTGCCAAGACAGATGGTCATGCCCAAACGTCTTAGCATACTCTTCCCCCAGCATCAAAGGAAACATCTCTGTCACATCATACCTCAAGCCATTATCCAGAAGAGTGCTTCGCTGGTCGTTGTCTGAGTATAGGTCCCTGTGAATCGTGTACACAGGCAACTCCGAATCTAGACCTTTGCATGAAGAAGCATCATAAAGAACCGGCTCAAGATCTTTAACCGTACGAACCACCTTACGGTTAGTACTGATCAGATTTGCTGACTCAAATCTTTTGGAACGTATTCCTTCTGTGTTGAATGCGATCATCTATGATCCTGCTCCATACCAGATCTATGAGGTTTTACTTTCATCAGAAGGCCCTTCAGAGGAAGACGCTTCCTTGCCCGGCGAAGCAGCTGGCTCGGGTTCGATGGGTTCCAGTGGCGGTGTTGTTGCCATGGTCCAACCGATCCACGCGAGGATAACGAGAACCGCAGCTACTGCAAGGAAAGCTGTCAACTGCAGCACGACGATTGCGAAAGAGTAGAGCAACCATCCATAGACAATTATGCCCAGTAAGCTACCGACTACTATTACAGCTCCAATCATCTGATCCTTATTCAAGAAGGTTCCCTCTCATACGTGCGAGTGAATTTTCAAGATTGCTCAAACCGCATAGATCTCCCCTATTCCCAAGTAGAAAGCAAAGTTTCTCTCCTCAAGCCAAACGCGAACCCTAGGAGCCCAACCAAACAAACCCCTAGCATCGAAGCGTTGCTTCAACTCTTCAGCCCTCACCTTTCCCACCATCCAGATGCGCATCGAAGAATTCTCCAGCAGTTTCAAGACAATGCCCAGAACCGCCACCAGTAACTTCAAGCTCGCAATGCATCCTTGAACCTTTGTCACCCACAAAGCGCATCTAAACAGGCCCCGATCCACAAGCGATAGCCTACGCCAGTTACCGTTTCGCAGACCTATCTGTCTAACCTTCAACAAGTTGGAGAAATTTGGATTCAGACAGGTGCTGAGACATTCTGGTGCGGCGTATCCTTTTGTCAAGGTGAGCTATCACGGATTGGTGCTAGTCTGCGCAGTTCTACGTATAAATGTTAGGTTTTCCCGCCAGTTGTCTGTCAGAATTGGACAGACACCAAACTAAGTTCACGTTTAAACACAAGCGAACAACGAGTCACATTGGTCAAAACGGTTTTGATTAGTTGTCGGGGTTTGATCAGTTTCAGTCATCTCTCCGATTTTTGTGACAGAATTGATGATTAAGAGGTAGGTTGACTCGCGGATCGAACTGGTGTGACTTGTGAGAGCAGTCAAAGCGATCTGGCAAAACTATAGAGCATCAGAGGAAACGTTTTGGCTACTTGAGCAGTTTCGCCGGATGCTGAACGGCTGCATACAAATTGGTCTAGCGGAAAATGTGACGAGTCTCAAATCATTGTCCTTGAAGGCGTACAAGAAACTGAACGGCTATGATGTTCCCTCATGCTACAAGTTGTGTGCGATCAGCCGCGCCACAGGCATCCTCCGCAACTATCGTAAGGCAAAGCGGAAAGGTAAAAGGGTCAAGAACCCCGCCCTGAAGGACGGGGGCTCCTTGGGGATTTAGATGAAATGCGCCAGCTGTGGCCTCACAGTAGATCGAGATGTGAACGCGGCTAGAAACATTCTAGCAAGAGGTGTACGGTTCGCGCCAGTCGCGCAGCCAGTTGAAGCAATGGTGGTGGAACCGCAGACTGAGCGTAATCCGCAAAGTCGATGGCTGTGAGATCAGTTGACGGGCCAAACCCCGACAACTAATCAGAACCATCAAGCCATGAAGCACTGACGCCATCCAACTTTCAGGATGCTGATCCAAAAAACAGTACTGCAATCATGTAACTACTCTCATGCACGAACACACGCGCCAACCTATCGCGTGCTCAGGGCATATCTCTCGGCTAAGTAGGATCTGGTTTCGCCGTCCGTCAAAATCTGACGAACTACCGCTTAAGTCTACGTTTAAACATGGAAAACAAGCGCTGAGAAACAATGGTCAAGACAATCACGATAAGGGAACAGGTCTACAACAAACTCCTCCAAGTGAAGAAGGAAAACGAGAGCTTCAGCCAGCTATTCGAAAGGCTGGTGGAAGACAGAAACCCACTCGACGTTTTGACAGAACTGAGGGGCCGCGTCGAATTCAAAGAAAAGAAGAACATGATTTCCCAGATATACAATTCAAGAGCTGAACGCAGACTATGATCATACTCGACACCGATGTCCTAGTGGAAATATTCGACAGAACGTCCACGAAAGGCGAAGAGATCCTTCAACGACTACTCAAAACAGGAGAAGACATAACCACAACAGCAATCAACCTGCACGAAATCCTCTGCAGCATGCAAAAGTTCGCAGCACCAGTAAAGGAGACTCTGCTGCTACCAGTCCTGGACTACACAAAGAAAGATGCCGCTCTTTCAAGCAAGCTGGAGCAAGAAGGCGAAAGAACAGGAACAATCGTAGGCAGAGTAGACGCGATGATGGCCGCGATAGCCATGAACAACGGAGCCGCCCTGTACACACTCGACCCAAAACATTACAACGGCTTCAAGAGCCTAGGCCTAAAATTCTTCATCTAGCGCACGCTTCTGTTCGTGAAGCATCTACCTATAGTGTAATCGTCAATGCGATTTGATCACTTCCTTCATTCGCTTTCCTTTAGAACCGATTCGAGGTCTATCTTCTCTACGAGACTAATCGCGCGCCAGCTTCTTGCAAAACTATCTTCTCCATGTCAATCTTGTGAAGTGGATTGATGAGCGCATTCTGTGTGGCAAACCTTGTTTGATGGCTGATAACGCGTTTGCGAGTAGGGCTATGAAGCAGAGGAGCACGTGC
>JALHTG010000112.1 GCA_022865705.1 Candidatus Bathyarchaeota archaeon
CTCCCACACATACTTTGTGGCTGTGTACTTGCAGGCCTCCGGAGCGCATGAGTAGTCCCTGTACTCCTTCTTCACCTGCTCTTTCTCCGTGCACTCACCTGTGGAAACCCACTGGTACTCTGTTGTCGTGAACCATCCGTCCTTGTAATCGCAGTTCTCGTATGAGTATGAACACTGGCACGTGCTGCATGTTTTGCACACCCCGTTGAAGTAGCGGAAGTTCCCTGAGCAGTAGTTTGAAAAGTCTGAATTGCCAGAACATGTTGCCCCGCACTGCCCCTTCACGCACATATAAACGAAAGGATCATATGTGCAGCCACACTCTGAATCGCAGTTCCCGAATGCGTCCCTGGTCCCGAGCTTGTAGCCCTGGCAATCAGAGGTTGTATCCTGTGTGCAGTAGTTGTTATTTAATGTGCTGGGCAGCTCGCACTGCTCATCCGGGAGGTCAAGTATCCCATTCCCGCAGTAAGGAACATAAACCTCATGGTGGCATGTGCAGTCTCCCAGGCATGTGTCTATTGTATTAGGGTTCTGGTCATCGCAGTCTGAATCAGCTGAGCATTCCGCCCCGCATTCATCCTTCACGCATTTGTACTCGAGAGGATCATCCACGCACCCGCACTCTGAATCGCAGTTCCCGAATGCGTCCCTGAGCGCGACTTTGAACCCATCGCACTCTGATGTGGACTGCGCACAGTAAGAATTATCATTCGTTCCCGGAAGCTCGCAATCCTCCGGAGGCTTGTCCAGTATATTGTTCCCGCAGGAAGGCACGTATTCATGCTTGCATGTGCAGTCCCCGAGGCATGTGTCTATTGTGTTTGGGTCCTGGTCATTACAGTCCTCATTGTTTTCGCACTGCGCATCGCACACTCCCTTCACGCAATAGCTCTGTGTTTGGGGAGGGAGGCACTCCACCGGATTGTCCGTGCATGTGCAGCCAGGCAGGCATGTGTTCGGGGTGGAATTGGTGACCTGTGTGGAATCCAGGATTTTATCATTGTCATACTCGGTGAGCTTCAGCCCAGAACAATAGTCATCAAAGGTCTTGCAGCATTCAGAGGGTGAACAGTCTCCGTCTTTCTCGCACTGAGCATCACACTTAGCTATGGAACATTCATGCTGGATTTCCTGTTCACCTGTTGTGCACTTGTCATTGTCCTCATCGCATACGCTTGTGAAACCTGGGCCGGAATCCCATGTGAACGGGTTGCTGTCAGGGTCATTTAAGCACGTTGCTATTGGAGGAAGATTGTACTGCGAGCAGTCCCTTGCAATCCCTCCGCACACCCCTGAAGTGCAGACATCCGGATTCGTGCAGTACTGGCCGTCATTGCAGGGCGTCTGGTCAGGCTTGTTCCTTGTCTGCCCTGTGTCCTCCCACAGTTCCTGCTTGACAGTGTACTTGCACTGTGAGGGATGGCAGTAATAATCCCTGTATTCTTTCTTTACCTGCTGCTTCTCGGTACACTCCCCGGTGGAAACCCAGCGGTATTCAGTCGCGTTGTACCATCCGTCCTTGGAGTCGCAGTTCTCGTATGAGTGTGAACATGAGCAGTCCGAGCATGTTTTGCACACGCCGTTGAAATACCTGAAGCTGCCGGAGCAGTAGTTCTGGCAGTCGGAATTGCCTGAGCATGTCGCCCCGCACTGGCCTTTCACGCACACATAAACAAAAGGATCATCTACGCATCCGCAATTGGAATTGCAGTTACCTAAGGCATCTCTTTTCCCGAGCTTGTATCCCTGGCAGCCGCCTGTGGTGGTCTGGCTGCAGTAATTGTTGTTCAGCGTGCTTGGAAGCTCGCACTGCTCCTGGAGGTTAACAATCCCGTCACCGCAATAAGGCTGCAGGATGTGCTGGCATGAGCAGCTATCCAGGCAGGAATCTTCTGTGTGCGGATTCCCATCATCGCAGTCATCGTTGGAATCGCATGTTGCCCCGCACTGGTCCTTCACGCATGAATACTCAAAGTTGTCATATGTGCAGCCGCAGTTGGAATCGCAGTTCCCGTAGGAATCCCTTGTCCCCAGCTTGGAATCCTTGCATTCAGTCGTGCTCTGCAGGCAATTATTGTTGTTTATTGTGTTCGGCAGCTCGCATTCCTCGGGGGGATCGACCTTGCCATCCCCGCAAAACTTGGGGATGCACCTTGGATCGTTTATCGTTATTGTTGGCTGGCATGGCTGCCCAGCACCTGTTCCTGTATTGCATACGCATTCCCCGGCGCAGTTTGGGCAGTCCCCATACGCCGGATAATCATAATAATCATTCCCAACGCAGCCGTCAGGCTGGCATGGGCAGTCTGAATCCTGGCTACATGAAGCCCCGCAGTAAGGGACCTGGCAGTGGTATCCGCAGTCCGTTCCCGCGTTTACGCATTTTCCTGTCAGCCATGTGTTCACCTTCTTTCCAATACATTGTGCGCACCAGTCGCATTTGATGTTGGCCTCGCAGCTTGTTGGGCTGGTGTAAGAAGAGCATGATACACAGCTAGGCGATGTTGCACAACCAGGATCAGCACAATCTATCTTCCCGTCACAGTCATTGTCCTTGCCATCGTTGCAAACTTCCGGTGCTCCGGGGTGTATGTTCGGGTTTATATCATTGCAGTCTGTCCCGCCCGGACAACTGGCAGGGTCATATTTATCATAGCCGTCATCATCCCTGTCAATGCAATCCACATGATAATTGTCATGCTTTTCTCCTCCGCCAGTTACCTTCACTACGCTCGCCTTGTATTCCCCGCAGTCATTCGCTTGGACTGTGTAAGCATAAAAGCAGAAATCGCCGTGGGAATTTGTTGTGTTTTGGCCAGAAGCCACCACTGTGTTAGGATCGCACGAGCCTGGCAGTCCTCTTATCTCCCAGTTATAGAAGGTATTATGATAAAGGTCATCGCCTTCTATCCATACATCCTCTCCTGTTCCATAATGGTTTTCATTCTTTTGACCACCGCACCCATCTCTTCTTGTATAGATGGCAGCGTCAGTAAAAGTTGCTAAATATGTACTTGTCCCGTCAGAGACCCATATTATGTAAGTCCCAATTATCCCGTCAAGGTCATACTGGTAGAGTGAGAAGCCGCCATTTGCATCCGAGCTTATGGGACCTTGCAAGAATCTTGCATCACATGTTACGAGGCTGCAATATTCTTCAGCGTCATCAGGCCTTATAAGATAGAATGATAGGGGGGAGTTGGGGATGAGACCTTCTCCATTAATGTAGACTATTTCGCCGGGGGAGAAATCTGTCTGGGGATTGCCGCCGGCATCAGTTGTCCATAAATAATCGATATCCGCCTGTACAGACGGGGCACAAAAAGCAAATGCAAAAACTGAAAAAACCGCAATCAATGAAAATTCCTTCTTAGAAGGATATGCAAACCCCTTTCCAATCATCTATTCCCCTCCTTCAAGCAAAAGTGCCGGGATTACTTCTTTTTCTTCCCTCTTCCGAGGAAATACCACCCTAGAATGACTATGACTATTATTATGACAATCCAGTATGGCCACGCGCTGGCCTCGAGCAGGAAGAATCCCGTTAACCCAGCCGCTCCTGCCAAAGGTCCTGCGGCTGCCTGGAGCTCAATGCACGCTCCATTAGAGCATCCGTTCTCGCATGTCTGCTGCTCTATCCACGTTGTCCCCAAGGCAGAGCACACCATCAGTTTGCTCCCTGTGCACACCTTTTCCCCTGCCTGGCATACCACAGGCATGACACAGTCCTGCCTCTCCACAGGCTTGCTAACTGTGGTATTGCACCTGTTCACATCTGCGCACACCCTCTTCTGAATGGAGTTTGAGCATTCAGTCCAGTCCGTGCAAATCCAGCTCTCTGTGCAGCCGGCTGAGCCTCCGCCTCCACCGCCTCCTCCTGAACTTCCGCCGCCACCTATGCTACCGCCGCCGGTGTTTGGAGGAGGAAGGTTTACTGAAAGGTCAAGCCTTGTGACTTTTCCTGGATCAAAAACCGCGGACTGCCCTGTCTTTACGTTCTGGACATAAAACTCGATTGTCTTCCCTGTATCTGTCTCCTTTAATTCTACAACAATATTATATTGCCCGTTTGATGTGAGGCCTCCTGCATTGTCCTTGCCATCCACCTTTGCGCTCACAAGAATCCCGTCTGCGGCAGAAGCGCCGTTTACAGTAACTGTCCCGTAGAAACCTTCCGGGAATTTACCCACAGGCTGGCTGGCTGCTATTCCTGTCAAAAGAAGGACTGATACCAATACAACAGCCATGAAATACTTTCTCATGTTTCCACCATTTAATAGTAAATTGGTACAAAGTTTTTTAAGCCTATGTTTTCCCCTCTCAAAATAAAAAGAGAGGGAAAGGCGGCGCCTTTTTGGCAGCCGCCTTTTGCTAAATAAATTTTAAGATGGCATTCCTATGCACTTGAAGTCATCGTTCCATATGCACGTGCTTGCAGGCGCATACATATCGTTCACGTCTATCTCTATCCAGTATCCCTTTCCTGCAAACATCTTGTCTGCCTTTTTATCGCACGTTGAAAGGCCCTCCCACCATGTGTTATGGTCCCCGTTGTTTATGTATGTCCACAGTGAGCTCCATCTCGGGTAGCCTTGCTGCGTGTCTATCAGGGAGTTCAGCGCACA
>JALHTG010000113.1 GCA_022865705.1 Candidatus Bathyarchaeota archaeon
CGTACACAGTGGTTGGGGTCGTTTTGGGCGCTTTTGTGAGTTTGGTTAGCTTTTGGGCTGACAGGTCAAGCCGTGATTCGCAGGAAATGTTGGGAATCAAGACGATTACGCGAGGTGCCACTGCAAACGTTCAATCCATGGTCTTCGGTGCAGTTGTCGTAGTTGTGCCAGCACTGATTCTTGCTTCTGTAGTCGCGCTAGTCGTAAGAAGGAGGACTGCTTGAGGACAGATTTTTCTCTACTTTAGGGGCACGTACATGGATGAGCGGCTAGCCCCGATACCAGGTGTTCCGTGAGTCACCTTTTGGTTGGTTATCACGAATTCCCCTAGATAGTGCCCGATCATCTCTGGCCTAATCGTAACTGGGCTGAACTCCTTTCCTGAGTGGACATTGAAGGTCATTCCGACCATTTCGAGCATAACCAATAGGTCTCGGCAATGTGTCTTGAGTTGAATAGGGGCAGTTTCTTTGCCGGGTTTCTTTGAGCTTCTTAGTTTTTGCATAAGCTTTCTCTGTTCAGGAGATAGTCCTCTTTGAAGGGATCTTCTCTGCCTGGCGGGCATGAGGCGTATGAATTCGTCCATGGACATTGCTTGAAGCTGCTCCAGGTTGTGGCCGCGATATTTGAATTGTTTCGGCAAGTTGTTTGCACTCTTCCTTTTGACGTGCTGCTCGCTTTATTTAATCCTTCGATAGCAGGAGAGTCACAGAATTTGGGCCACTTTTCTCATGCGCGCGCGCGCTCTTCCGGTCTGTCTTGCTGCGATCAATCCGACCTTTCTGCCAGGAGGCGTGTTTCTTGAGACAGTTGTGGGTTTCCCTGCATGCTTGTGACGGCCTCCTCCGTAGGGGTGAGAAGCTGAGACCATTTTTGTTCCTTTCACGATTGGCCATCGTCTACCTCTTGTTCTCATCAAGTGTTTCTTCGCTCCTGCCTTCAGAAAAGGTTTCTCTGTTCTTCCCGCTGCTGAAATGACGCCAACTGTTGCTCTGCATTCATCCTTCAGGTATACCGATCTTCCAGATGGGAGTCTGACCTCAGTTCCTCTAGGCGTGTGTGCACCAACAAGAGCATACGTTCCGGAAGACCTCGCCAAAGTTCCTCCGTCGCTAGGGTTGAGCTCTAAGTTGCATACAAGGGTTCCTTCGGGCATCTTGCCTATTGGCAGTATGTTTCCTATCTCAACAGTTGCTGTTCCACCTCGTGCGACTTTCTGTTCTAGCCCAAGACCTTCAGTGGCTGGTACGTAGAACTTTTCGCCGTTTTCAAACTTGAGTAGGGCGAGTGGAGTTCCTCTTCCCGGGTCGTGGACAATTTCTGAAACCCCTCCTTTGAGCACTCCAGTCAGTTCACTTGCTGCGAGAGGAGGGTATCGTGCAGGACCTTTTCTTCGATATGTGGGGGCACGAAAGACGGCTGTGCCTCTGCCTCTTCTTTGCACAAGTATGTTCTTTCCCATGTTTCATGTTCTCCTCTACAGAAGACCAAGCTTTACCGCAAGATCAGCTGCCTTGTGTTCTGGTGAGAGTTTGACATATGCTTTCTTTATCCCTCTCGAGGTTATTACGGTGTGGATGTCTGAGACTCTTACAGCGTAGAGTTCTTCGACCGCTCGTTTCACATCATTCTTCGTGGCTCTCAGATCCACAATGAATGTGATCTTGTTCTCCGTCTCAATGAGATTGACTGAGTCTTCGGAGACCAAAGGATGATGGATGACTTCCCTTGTGTCCATTCCTCAACGTCTCCTATTGCGCACTTAGCAGTTTAATGGCAGATTCCGACCAAATGGTCAGCCTGCCGGGGTGTGCTCCTGGCGCCAACATCTCTGCGCCGAGATTGTTCACTTTGACTACATCTATACCTGGAACATTACGCGCGGCCCTAGTTATGCTCCCGTCTTCGGAAACAACTATCAGGGGGCCGACTGCGTGACGAGTTCCTTTTCCTCGAGTAGCCTTTCGTCCTCCTCGAGTTTTCTTACTGAGGAGTACTCGCATGATGTCATCCCATACGCCTAGGTTCCGCATTACGTCTCTCATGGCTCTTGCCTTTTCTACAGTTTGAATGTCATCAGAGACAATCAAAGGGAGTGCTGTCTTCTTCGGCAAGATATGACCTCTTCCCTCGACAATTTCTCTCATCGCTGTCGCTGCTATTGCCGATCTGATTGCAAGTCTTCTCTCCTTGGCGTTCATGCTCTTCGATAGCACCTTTTCCACTCGCGGAGGATGAGTGACTCTGCCCTTTACAGTGTTTGGCGCAAATGCAGCCATAGATGCACGCGGGTGTCGTTCACCTCTAACCCTTGGGACACGTGCAAGTGCAAGTCCGACCCCGAGAGACACTGCGGTAGTTCTCTTGCCGGCCATGGGGTCTCTCCCTTGAGGTTGGAATCGATTCGACTGCGCTGCTATCACTGCTCTCTTGATGACATCTGGTCTAAAGGGCGTGTAGAAAACATCCGGGAGTGTGATCTTTCCGACTTTCTTTCCATCCATTGCCAGAACATCGACAGTTTTTGCGCTCATATGGCTCACCGAGATTTCCTACTTCGTTTGAATGCTCACGTATTCGATCTTGGGAGGTGAAGGTGGACCGATCTTGGCTCTAGCAGCGTGCTTCATTGTGACGAGCCTCCTTGTGGGTCCATAGACACTTCCAGCCAGCATCAAGTAGCCTCCTTTGATCGGACCAGAGTGAATGAAGCCCCGTTTCGGATTGACCTCCGTTGCGTCTTCCCCGATCTTCACTATCTGTTGGCTGTACGAAGTTCTCTGATGGAATCCCATCTGCCCTGCTCTGGGCACTGTGTACTGAACAATGGAAGGATTCCAGCCACCTATCGTTCCCACTTGACGAACAGTCTTCCTTGACTTGTGGAATTTTCTGCGGATCCCCCAGCGCTTGACAGGGCCTTGGATTCCCTTTCCCTTGGTTATCCCTGCAACATCAACCCATTCGCCCTGTTGGAAGACATCGGAAACATTTACTTCTTTGCTGAGTATGCTTTTTGCGTACTCGAGCTGCTCCTTCGTGGCTCCTCCGCTCACTTTGATCTCGATGATCTCCGGGGTCTTTCTTGCGACATTGGCTAGTTCGGGTTGGGTTGTGGCCAATACTCTAATCTCATGAATCTTCCCGAGGGAAGATTCGATCTTCTTCAATGCTTCCTCGGTTTTCGGGGTTTTGGGCACTGATAGTAGGCGGCCAAGATTCTTGGAGAAGGTCTGAGCCCATGCTTCTGTTAGAGTTCTCAGCCCAGTTGATCTCTTCTCGTAGGCTCTAACTGCACATATCGTCATGGGTGGGCTGTCTATCAATGTGACAGGAAGAGTGACTTCCTTTCCGAAATTGAATGATCCTTTCTGATTATCGATTGTTAAGAGGTGGGTCATTCCAACCTTGTAGCCTGAAAAGGCCAGGAGCTTGGGTTTTCCTTCGATCTCGGGCCAATGCCTAATGCGTGCTCTCCATCGTTTGGCACGTCCCCTGGGAAGGTACGCTAATGAGCCTCTTTTGGGAGCGTGCTTCTTTCTGTGGCCCAACCTGAAACCTTCTATGATTGTCTACAGGACTACTGCACTTTCAGGGAGCGCTAGCTATTATAAACCTTACGAACAAGTGAGATCATCTGCATTGCAGATCCTTGGAACCGATGATTCGTCGACGTGTTGATTGAAGAATGTCGTGGGCGCCTAGAAGAAAGAAGAGGCTTTCAGTGGCGATACCTTCCTCTTTCGTCTCTGACATTCCACATCTGAGGGAAAAAACCGTCCGAGTCGGCCTGTTAGCAAGGGCGGCAGCCATATTTCGCGTAGATGAAATCTTGATCTATCGTTCTACTGCTCAAGCCGACTCAAAGGAAGCACGATTCCTGAAAACAATCTTGTCGTACCTGGAGACTCCGCAATATCTTAGAAAGAGAGTGTTCCCACTGTCTCAGGATATGCAGTACGTGGGGGTACTGCCCCCGCTAAGAACCCCACATCATCCCATATCGAAAGCTAGCGAGAATGGATCAACGGCCTATCGTGAGGGGATAGTCGTCGCTTCAGAGAAGAACTGGGCTATCGTAGAGGTGGGCTTGGCTGACGAAGTGAGGCTCGAGGGGTCTTCCCTGAGGAAAGCAACTCGAGTCACAGTCAGAATTGAAAAGACTGGTCAAGGAGAAAGATTCTCCGTTGTTTCTCGAGAGGAGGTGCCCTTCTACTGGGGGTACAACGTATCCGTTTCTGAGAGAGCATTAGGGGAGACTCTGAAACGGCGTAGCGACGAACTGATAATCTTGACGTCTAGGTATGGTGATCCGTTGCTCCAAAGAATGGAGGATCTGAAGCGAGAGCTGAGTGAAGCCTCAAGGATCTTGGTTGTGTTCGGTTCGCCTCAGGAAGGGATCGCTGAGATTCTTTCAAGAGAACGATTGAAACCGCTGGATTTCACTGATATCATTCTGAACATGTTTCCCAATCAGGGCACCGTAACTGTGAGGACAGAGGAAGCTGTATACGCCACATTGGGAATACTGAATGTTTTGGAACCAATGCAGGAGTGAGATGAGGACCTGTGCTTGAACTTGACAATGCTCAGATGATTCGAGGAATCGACCGACACAACATGCTTGAAAAGATTGATCTCATGCCTGAGTATCTGGATGAGTCCGCAACGAGCTTCAAGGAACCAGTGACGCCGAAGCGTCTGCCTGATGTTGACAACATAGTTGTCGTTGGCATGGGAACCTCAGCCATAGCTGCAGAGATCGCTTTGAACTGGCTCGTCGAGCAATTGACTATCCCAGCTGTGCTTATTCGAGACAGTAGGTTGCCGTCCTTCTCAAATCAGAAATCCATGATCTTGGCCATAAGCTACAGCGGAAATACGCAAGAAACACTCGAAGGGCTTCTGAACGCTCTTCAGCGGAAATGCAAGGCTGTAACGATTTCTTCGGGCGGAAACATGAAACGAATCTCTGAGATGAATCAGGTTCCTCATATTGACGTGAGAAAGGGCCTGGAACCCAGAACGGCCTTTCCATTTCTGTTTACAGCCACTTCACTTACCTTGGCTTTGTTTAGCAAGAAAAGAGATGCTGCCAGAGAGATCCAAGAGGCCTCCGACAATCTTAGGAGCCTTAGGAACCAAGTCGGGCGGAGCATCTCCCACAAAGTCAATCCAGCAAAGCAACTCGCTGCCAGCCTCTTGGACTCGATTCCTGTAGTTTACGCCTTCCGCAAGAACGCAGGCCTTGCTAGAAGACTGAAGAATCAATTGAATGAGAACAGCAAGATGCCGGTCATGTTGAGCATTCTGCCGGAAACCTGCCACAATGAATTGGAGGCGTGGGGCAAAGTCGACCAATACAAGTCGAAGTTTTCACACGTGTTTCTAAGGATGGATGAGAACGAGGAAGAAACTATCAGAGTAGAGGAAACGAAGAAGATCCTGGCTGAAGCGGGAATGACGAACATCAATGAAGTCACGGGTGTAGGAAACACAAGGGTCTCTCAGCTACTATCGGTGACATACTTTGTAGACTATCTCAGCTTCTATCTATCGATTCTGAGAGGAATTGATCCTACTCCTTGGGAGAGAATACAGGACCTCAAAAAGAGAGTTCTTTTGAGAACACATTTCGAAGAAAGGCTAGCCGACGATATGATGAAGAAGAGTGACTAGGCTTCGCGTGAGACTCCTGTCGCAAGGCGATGGCTAATCATCAGAAAGGCCTCTTTGGGAGAATCTGTTTCTAGCACGATTCTTTCGAAAGGGCACATGTCAGTCCCATGTTGGTTCAGAATGTTCGGGACCAACGTATCATGCTGAAAAGGAATCGAATGCCTCTTCAAGACTTCTTCGCCAAGTCTGCTCATTACGAATGCATGTACCTCGGAGAGTTTCGCATAGACACAGAGAAGTGCTGCAGCTTTTCCTAGCACTCTGTCTGCCATTGCAGCTCCGTGAAGTGAAGACCCTTGTTTGCTTATGGCGTCTACCAGACCCTTGACGCCTGACTCTTTGCTCGTGAATATTGTCTTGTTCTCCTTCACAATGGCTAGACTCAGCTTTTCAACAGTCAGTATGCTCTTGGCCAAATCTACGTCTTGCAGTACTGAATGCTGCTGAGAAGCTCCGCTTCTACGTGGCATGTTCATCCGCTTTGAGAACTGGCTCTATCCCTTTGTACATCCGAGCGGGGTCAACCTGGCTACTTTCGTTGCGATACCGAGCTGGTGGCTCACTTCTGCGACCCTGTCCACGTCCTTGTATGCACCTGGCGCTTCTTCGCTGATTACTGCCATGCTTGCCGCTCTGACAAGTATTCCTCTCTGCTCCAGGTCCCGTTTGATATCATTTCCCAAGTACTTTCTCTTTGCGGCAGTTCGACTCATGTATCGCCCGGCCCCGTGTGCTGCTGACGAGAAGCTGAGCTCAGTTCCTCGTGGAGTTCCAACCAGAATCCATGAGCTTGTTCCCATGCTACCTGGGATCAGCACTGGCTGCCCGACGTTCTTGTAGTCTGCAGGTAGGTCACGATGCTCCGGGGGAAAAGCTCTAGTGGCGCCTTTCCGGTGAACATAGACCTTGGTTTGTTTCCCGTCGATGCTGTGGTCTTCAATCTTGGCAATGTTGTGGGCAACGTCGTAGATGAGGCGCATGTCAAGTGAGTCTGCTGGCTTTCCGAGGACTTTCTCGAACGCTTGCCTGGTCCAATGGGTGATCATTTGCCGGTTTGCCCACGCGAAGTTGCATGCGGCTGACATAGCGGCGAAGTATTCTTCTGCCTCGTTGCTTTTGGATGGTGCGCAGGCCAGCTCTCGGTCTGGCAACTTGATGTTGTACTTGTGTACTGCGTGCTCCATGACTCTCAGATAGTCGCTGCAGACTTGGTGCCCGAAGCCTCGGCTACCAGTGTGAATCAGTACGAGTATTTGGCCTTCACTCTCGACGCCGAAACGTTTGGCCACGTCAGGATTGAGGATTTTGTCAACCTTCTCGATCTCTAGGAAGTGGTTTCCGCTGCCCAGACTTCCAAGTTGTGTGCAACCTCTGTTCTTAGCTGTTGAAGAGACTTTGGAAGGATCAGCTGATTCCATACATCCGTTTTCCTCACAGTGCGCTCCATCCTCAGCCCATCCGTATCCCTTCTCAACCGCCCATTCAACTCCATCAGATACCACCTTATCCAACTCGTTTGGAGTGACTCTAATCTTTCCACGGCTTCCGAGACCCGATGGGACATAATTGAAGAGGGTTTCAAGAATTGGTGCGAGCTTGCTGCGAACTTCCTTCTCGGTTAGGTTAGTTCTGAGGAGTCTCACGCCGCAGTTGATGTCATAGCCGACTCCTCCAGGGCTTATTGCTCCCTCCTCATAGTCTGTCGCGGCTACGCCTCCGATTGGGAAGCCATATCCTTCGTGACCGTCAGGAAGAGTGATCGACCACTTGTAGATGCCGGGTAGATGAGCAACATTGGAGCATTGCTGAGCCGTTAGATCTGTCCGCATCTTCTCGAGAAGATTCTCGTCAGCGTATATCCTTCCGGGAACACGCATTCCAGGTTGATAGGACTGCGGTATCTCCCACACATATGGAGCAACTGGTTGAATCGGAACCTTTGCCGATGTTCCTCTACGCATTTCTCCTTCTGACATTGCCTTTGTCTCCAACGCACCAGTAGACTCGAATGCGCAGATTTAAACTTCATTTGCCTCTAGACCAATAAACTGGAAAAGGTAGAAATCGGCGTGTATGAAAGAGTTGGAGAAAATCCGTTTTGCGTCTCAAGGTTGTCAGAAGGCTAAGCCTCGAAGAGGTCAAGAAGAGACTTCAAGAACATGAGATTGCCAACAGGATGCCCTTTTCCGAATTTGAGAAACAGTTCATAGAGGGAAAGGTTGACCCTGTCCTTTTCGGGGAATATGTCGAGTGGGCAGACTTGCTGCATGCCTATGAGGCCTACATGGAAGGTGGAGAGCTCGACTATGTTGTTGAGGAGACTTGGAGGATGAAGCCGGAAGAATTGGAGAAGATGTTGAATCCTAGGCGTCTGGAACTACTGGAGATGATCTCAGGATCTCACATTGAATCGATCAATGATGTTGCGAGAAAGGTTGGCAGGAACGTGAGGAATGTGTACGATGATCTGAAGCTGCTGGAAAAAAAGGGATTTCTCCACTTTCGAAAGGTTGGCAAAAAGAAGATGGTTCCGGAGACACGTATTGAGGAGGTGCCAGTAATCATTCACTAGAAAAGACCCAGATGACACTATTGATTGTAATCAGGCGAGCGTTCAGAGATCAAGAATGAACTTCAAGACATACGTGCCATTTCTTCGGCCTATCTCCATTTGGTGATAAGTCACAGCTTTGACTTCAGTTCTGGGCTCGTGTTTGCTGGTGTCGAATAGTTCGCCGAAGGCCGTTGCCCGCAACTTCCATTCATTATCGGCGTGGATGAGTTCAGAAACGTCAAACTTCGAATAGAGCTTTCTCTCAATCTCAAACTTGAGCAGAAGTTGCTCAAGCCAATTGTACAAGAGTGCCTTTTCATCCCACCCATCTACGGAGATCTTGTCCTCAATTTTCTGTTCGATCTTGTGCGTATCGGTCATCACTTCAAACATGGCTAACGCCGCGTTCTGGAAGGCCTCCTCAAGGCTCCGCCCATATGCTGCTATGTAGGCGTCTGAAACGTGTTCCAGAAACTCATACTTTGGCTCCATTCGAGATCAGCTCGGTGAGACATGGAGAACGGCATCAAGATAAACCGTTCGCAGTTGTGTCAACATGGAAGATGCGAGTGCAAGACAGAAGGAGTTCCATTGATTGTGTTGTGAAATTGTTTTAAGACTGTGATCAGCTGATACAGCGAGCGGTTGGAACGCCGGGGAGCCGGGATAGTGTGAGACTCAGTGTCTCAGATCCCGAAGGCCGAGCGGATTAGTGCATTGTGATGCAGTCCAGAGGCGCAGGCCTTGAGTCCAAGAAAAGAAAGCCTGTGGTCCTCACGGGCCGCGGGGGTTCGAATCCCCCTCCCGGCGCCAAATCACCTCATTGACGTTGAACAAGATCTGCATGAAGATGTGACTGAGCATCGGTCTATCCTGTAAGATCCCTTCTAGCTCTATATTATTCCCAGTGGATCCTGAGTGACCTGCAAGAGTCAATATGAACGTGCCAGGAGTGGAGGACGTTCCAGTCACTAGCATTTCTGCAACGCGTGGAGAAGCAGCTCTCGTGCTATGTTAACTGACGTGGTCTGTTTCAGAGCCTGCCAGCTAGGCGAAGCGTTGACCTCCAAGACGCAGTATCCCTGATTTGATACCTCGGCAACATCGACGCCTGAGTATTCAAGACCAAGAGTCTCTGTTGCCTTAACCGCCAGCTCTGTCAACTCATTGGTTGGTGTGGCTGGACTTGTCTTTCCTCCCTGGGAGACATTGGATTTCCACTTCCCTGGAGGGGCCTCACGCGCCATCGCAGCAACAACGCGTTTCCCAATCACAAAGACCCGAGTGTCTTTGCACGCTGAGGGAATGTATTTCTGAACCATTATCGGTCTTCCCATCATCTCCAGGCTTTGGAAAGCATTGTAGGCCAAATCAGGGTCTTCGAATTTCATTGAACCATAGCCCATAGAGCCTATGATCGGCTTGTAGACTACCTGTTTCATCATCTTTGCTGCCTTGTAGGCCTGCAACGCACTCTCAGTCATCAATGTCGGTGGGACGGGAATGGAAGCTCGAGCCAGGTTACACATCGTCAGGAACTTGTTCCGTCCATTCAGAAGGGGCTCGACAGGATTGATCACCTTGGCTCCTGAAAGTTCAAGGTGAGTTAACACGCCGATTCTTTTGGTTATCCTCTCACATGTCCCCCTCCCCAACCCTCTCAAGAAAACAAGGTTCTGTTTGTCAAGCTCCGTACCGCTTGCATAGAACACTGGACCCTTGTCGCTCACATATCCGGAAAGATCAACTGCACTCACAAGTGTGACATTGTGCCCAAGCTCTTTCGCCTCTTTGGTCAGATCCTCAATGTTCCTGTCAATATCTTTTCCGTGAACTATCAATATGTTCATCTTGGCTCTCCCGTCCTCTTTGCCTTGATTGTGAGAAGGCCGTCAACAAATGGATCTATTGATGAAAGGAAGGAATTAAGTTTGAGCACTGGAACCATTGGAACTTGTCTTATGAATCTCGGGCCCGCATCGACAAGACTCACGATGGCGGGAATGAAGTAGAGATCCTTTTCGACGCGAATTCCTAATCTGTGCATAGAGGGTTCATGTGCGGCCAAGCTTTGCACTCTTTCAACCTGTCTTGCCGCAATCTCCTCACCTATCCCCCCACGTATCCCTTTCATCCAATGTTTGCAATCTAAACAGACAACCAGCAAATGACCAACTCCAACTACATCGATCTCTCGGCGACGATCATCTGACACAAATACGAAGTGTTTGAAGGTTGAGAATCCGTTTACCTGAAGAGACTTCGCTGCGATCTCTTCGAACTCTTGCCAGCTGAGAAACCGGCAGACCTTCTCCAAGTCAGCCCCTCGGTTCAAAGCTTCGAGAGCGATACGGAGACGCTTCTCAGTATCGAGTGAAACTGTCTCATGCTCAAGTGTCAACATTCCAAGGTCAAAGAGAGCCACAACTTGTTCACGTATCTCGTCCCCAGGGATCTTGGCCGCTTTCCTCAGATCATCGAGGGAGAATTCGCTACTATCCCTTGTAATCCTCAGAATGTTTACCAGAACATCTCTGTTAAGCACCCAGATCCCTGAATCCTATCCTGACATCTAGCCGAAGCGCAGCATGGCCCATGGTCGCACATCTCTATATGCTTGAAGTTGCCACATTGGTTGGACTCATTCTCCATGGACCTCGTTCAGCACATCTTTATCCACTGATAGATATTGGGTCAGCGTTGTTGAAGGAGGCTTCTTGGAAACGGATGATCTGTAGGCCTTGATCCTAGTCATTGCCTCCCTTTGTCTAGGTGTTGCCTTGCCCATCATCTCAAGTATCTGTAGACAATTTTCCACTGCATAGCCATGAAAGTGATTGTTAAAGTATCCATAGACTGTATTGACTTTCTTCGCCGTCTCATCAACTTTAGGCACCCACGGTGTCAGCTCCTTCTCTTCGTACCTGTAGTCGTACCAGAGACGAGTTCCTTTTCCGTGCCATCTGAAATAGCAGAAATCAGTCGTTGTGTGGATTTCGGGAGGAAGCAAGGGTTCGTCCACAACAACATAAGCTACGCGGTGTCTCTCAAGCAGATTCCATGTCTCAGGCCTCATCCAAGAAAGGTGTCTAAACTCAACTGCGAATCTGTATTCCGCAGGAAGGATCTCGAGGAACTTCTCCATCGCTTCCGGCTGAAAGTCAAGACTTGGCGGAAGTTGGATCAAAATGCATCTGAGTTTTCCGTTCTGCTGTAGTGGAGCCATCAACTGACAGAAACGTTTGACATCTTCATCTACCCCCTTCGTCAAGTCAAGCTTCTTCTTGTGGGTGACTATTTGAGGCATCTTTGCCGTAAAGACAAAGTCCGGATTGACATACCTCAACCACCCCATCACAGTGCGCTGAGAAGGGTAGGCGTAGAAGGTCGAGTCTATCTCTGCTGTCGTGAAGATATGCGCGTACGTTCTGAGTTTGCTGTCCCTATCCGTTTCGTATAGAACCCCTACCCATTCACTATATGACCAACCAGACGTGCCCAGATAGATCTGGCCATTTTGAACTTGATCTGGACTCATGAATACCCACTAGTGGTGGCGTGGTTCGACGAAGGGTGAGAGGTTCAGCCAGCAAAAAAGCTTCCGTCAAGGTTAATGAAAATGATGAAAACGGCCAGGGCAACATCATCCCCTATGGTCCTATGTGAATGAGACCGATGATCGATCACCTATTCCTAGGCCCACAGACCAACCCGAAGGGCGAGGTTGCGGTGGTCTCAGCAACTATTAGAAAAGGACACGCAATTCCTATGCACGACCGACAGCTGTGGACTCAAGCAGGCACGCCCTTGCTAATGAGAAAAAAGAAAAAGTCATTTCCCAGTCCGAAGAAACAAGAACAGGAGATTGCGTTGACGGAATTCCTAGTCGGGCAGGAGGCTGGTCCTACTTCCAAGTTCCTGGAGAAGACTCTCTTTCAGCCTACGCCAAAGCGTTCAATTTTGTTGAAATCAATTCAACCTTCTACGAGTATCCAGAGACACGCACGGTTCGATCCTGGACAAAGAGGACACCAGGGACTTTTCAATTCTCCGTCACATGCCATCGCGATGTGACCTACAGGAACGGGATGGAACCGTCCGATGCGAACATGGCTTCACTTGAGAGGATGCTCGATATTTGTGAGATCCTGCAAGCAAACATCCTTCACATTCAGATCCCACGAGGAACAAGGTTTGATGATGACAAGATCAAGAAGATACACAATCTACTTCATTCCGTCGACCTTGGCCGAGTGAGAATCGCTCTGGAAATTTCGGGTCTGGGAAGATCGCTTGATACACGTATGATTACGGTTATGCAAGATCTCAATCTGATCCATTGTGTGGATCTATCTCAGACGGAACCCGCTTACAAGTCTGATATTCTATATACAAGACTGTTTGGACCGACTGGAAACAATGTCTACCAATTCTCAGATGAAGAGCTCAGAGAAATAGATACCAAAGCTTCTGGGCCGGAGTTTGAAAAGTCGATCCTCGCCTTTCATGGGGTGAAAATGTACAAGGATGCGGCTAGGCTAAAGGTCTTCAAGGATACGCGAGAGTTCCCAATGGTAACTCCTAATGAAGGATTAGAATCCCTTCGCGAGGTTCTGTCGGAGGACTGCACTTTTCCGACGTCCAGCGTTGACCTGATAAAGCGTCAAGGCTGGAAGATGATTGACTTGACTTCAGAGAGAAGGATTCGAGCTGCCATCGTGTTGGAGAAGCTCCCGAATCGACAGTATTTCTCGGTTGGCGATGTAATAACAACCCTCGGAGATCTGGAGTGAAGCTCTCTTTCAGCTTGCACGCCTGGGTATTCGGCGGCGACGGACAAATCTTAAGTGTGAAGATTCAGGACCTTCCGTTTGCTTTCGTGATTAATCTTGGGCTCGGAACGACTTGATGCCGCCAAAAGATTCCTGGTTCAGGAGATGGAAACAAGGAAGGTTCCCGGATTCTCTACTGCAATCGTTGAGGGCACTGATGTCACATGGTCAAGAGGGTTTGGGTACTCGAATGTTGAAGAGAAGATGCATGCGACTGCGGAGACGGTCTACCGTGTCGCGTCTGTTTCTAAGCCCGTCATAACTACTGGGCTGCTTCAATGGATGGAACGAGGCAAGTTTCGTCTTGATGACCCTGTCAACAGACTCTTACGAAGTTTAAAGATAGAGACCAAGTTCAAAGAGCAGCCAACCGTAAGAAACCTCCTTTCCCACACTTCTGGCCTTCCCGTTCATGTAGATCCCGTCTGCTTTGAACTGAAAGATGCAGTTTCTCTTGAAGAGATGATGGGAAAGTCTGCGATAACGATACTGCCTCCGAACCGCGAGATCATGTACGCCAACACCGCTTTCAACATAGTTGGCTATCTCGTGGGGCTTTTTGCGGGAGAGCCTTACCCTGCCTACATGAAGAAGAATGTATTCGATCCTCTGGAGATGAGTTCGAGCGCTTTTGAACAATCGCCAAAGATTAGAGGGTTGATGGCAAAGCCATACAGTCGAAACAAGCCTGAAGATCCGCTTGAGGCTGTCCGACCATGGTACGGAGGCTCAAACCCTGAGAAGCCATGTGGCTCTCTCTTCTCATCCGTCACTGATCTTGGCAACTTCCTCATCGCACAGATGAACGGAGGTGTCTACAAGGGGCGCAGGATTTTGAAGGAAAGCACAACGCAAGAGATGCACAGACTCCAGGCAAGTGCTGGAGTTTCAAGAAGCGGTTACGCCCTCTCTTGGAAGCGGACATGGCACTATGGAAAACTCCTGCTGTCTCACACAGGAGGAAACCTAGGGTGGACAGCTCATGTCGCATTCTACCCAGAACTCAAGGTAGGCGTCGCCATTCTTTGTAACATGAACGACAACTCTGGCTGGAGACCTCCAGCCGAGAAGGCACTCCACCTACTTACAGGAGGGACGATTTCCTTCGATCCGCAGTCAGCTAGGACCGAAGTTACTCAGCTAAAGGGCCTGGCCGGAACCTATAGCAGAGAATTTCAGAAAGGACAAGTCAAACTGGAGGGGAACGTCCTGGTTCTTGAAAGAGGACCTGAGAAGTCCTACCTCGAGAAGCTAGATGAAACACGATACTTGGTTCACGGAGGAGGAAGCGACGGAAAAGAACTCACATTCGAGTTAGATGAAAAAGGCATAGCGAAACAGTTCGATCTGGAGACTGAGGTCTTTCGACGCTATTCAGAAGACAAGCGTCCGGTCGACAGGAGTACAGATCTCACTGGGACTTGGCATGGTGACTACGTCCATCCACATGGATATTTCACGATGGACATGAGAGTAGAGAGTCAAACAAATGCTGCGGTCGCTGACATGGACGGGAAAATGGTTCCCATCAAGGGCTTCAAGGCTGATCAAGGCAAGGTAACCGGCACGACGACATTCAAGGTCCTCCCCAACTACGTAGGCTGGGGAGCCAATGAATTCCAGGTAACACTAGACTTGGCAGCCATCGAAGGCAGACTTGAAGGCTACGTGAACTTCAAGTCGAAGATAGGTGAATCGAAGGTACAGCTGATACTCACCAAGGTCAAATGATTCAGTGCGTCACGTGTGTTGCTTCAGAAAATCCGTAGTGATGCTCAATCAAGTGATGATACTGCTCAGGGGGCATGAGCGAACGGAACGCTCGTTCGACAACTTCACTCAAGGCAGGATGAATATGCATTCCATCGAATATGGGCTGAGCGCTCTGCTCAGGCGTATACATCAGGTCAACGATCTCCTGAATCAGAATCGAAGCCTGCGGCCCAATTACGTGTGCTCCCAGGATCTTCCTCGTTTTCTGTTCAATCAGTACCTTCACAAAACAATTCCTTACAGCCATGGCCTCTCCCTTCGCCACATCCTGAAACCTTTGTATCCCTATCAACACATCTTCTTCGCCATATCGCGCGATCGCGTCTTTCTCTCCAAGCCCGACACTGGCAATTTCCGGACTAGTGAAGACAGCGTGCGGTACTGCATGGTAGTCCACCTTCACCTGCGCCTTCAATACCGCGTTGTAGTACACGACTAAAGACTCATAGTTCGCCACGTGTTTGAAAGGGTACCTGCCCTTTGCGTCACCAAACGCCCAGACATTCTTCTGAGAGGTTTCCAAATACTCATTGACAGTGATCCAACCATTGTCATCAGTCTTTATCCCTCCTCTTTCAGGATGAAGTATGTCCGTGTTCGGGCCTCTTCCTGCCGCAACGAGTACTTCGTCTGCCACTATTTCCTTGCGTTCTCCATTCTCCCTGTTGACAGCAACAACTCTCTTCTTCCCAGCCGGCGTCATCCCCACCTCAGTGACTTCATGGTTAGTGACAATGGTCATGTGTCTCTCGAGATTCCATTTCGCCAAGAGCGATACTTCCTGTTCTTCTTCCGGAAGAAATCTCGGGCTTCTGCCAATGATGGTCACTTTTGACCCCATAGCTGATAGGAAATGACCATATTCTGCAGCTATGTACCCGCCTCCAACGATCGCAATGCTCTCAGGCAATCTATTCAACTTGAGAATAGTGTCGCTCGTAAGATAACCTACCTCTTCCAGGCCCTTTATTGGGGGTACAGAGGGTTTTGATCCAGTGCATAGGAATATCATCCCGGACTTGATGACTTCGCCGCCTACCTTCAATGTGTATGGAGCGATGAATTCTGCAACAGTGTGATAGTAGTCGATGTTCTTGGAATGTGAGAGGCCTTCTCTGATGGCTTCGATGTCTTGGTAGATGAGATTCCTCATCCTTTCCATGACCATTTGGAAATCGGTTCTTTTGAGATCGACGTCTATTCCAAAATCCTTTGCCCTCTCTATCTCTCTTACCAGTTCGGCAGGGTACAATAGTATCTTTGACGGAATGCAGCCACGTGTCAGGCATATTCCGCCTGGTTCGTCCTTGTCTACGACCGCGACTCTCAGATTCGGATTCTCCCGAATCATGATGTCCACAATGTTCATGGCAGAGCCGCTACCGATCGCTATCACGTCATATTCCTTCAAGCCAAAGCCCCGCTGCGTCACAATATTGAGAACACATCACATCCCATAAACAATTGCCCTATGTGCGCGCGTGTTTCTTTGAAAACGAATGATTTGACCTTGGGTCGTGGTCACCTAGTTTACGCGGGCGCTACGTTCAGATTTAGGACGACCTCACCGATGTCGCTGGCATACTCAGCAGTTCTTCGTATGCTTTCCATAATCATTCTTAGACTTGCCATCTCGGTGACTCTCACTTTCCCCGCAATAGCCTTCATTGTTACGTTCTCCATCGTCCCCATTCTTTCTGCCCTAGCCACCACGTTGTCAGCAAGCAAGTAATCCTTCTTGTGAAGAGACCTAGTAGAATCATCGAATGCAGATTTGGCAAAAGAACTCATCTCCAGTATTCGCCGAACAACAGAAGCATCCATCCCACGGCTAAGCGAAAGCGCTGCCTCTGCGATTTTGACAGCGTGATCAGCGATTCTTTCAACAGACTTCACGATCACTCTATATCCCAAACACTCCGTCTGGTTCGAGAATCCAATGTCCCTCAATGTCCTTTCACTTTGCACCGCCGCTTTCAACTGACGAATTATGTATAGGCTGAAACGATCCACTTCGTCGTCCAATGCAATTACATCTTGTGCAAGCCCACCTTTCGGGTCTTTCAGGGCCTGCAACGCATCTTCATGCATAGAAGTGGCGATGAGACACATTCGCCTTAGGGCGTCCTCGACAGAGAGCTCTGGGTAACTCAGCAAAACCTGCAACTTCATCTCTTTTGAAGAATCAGATACTATTTCTGTACCGAACAGCTTCTTCCTTGTCAGATCCTTGATGAAATTCCTTTGCAGAGAGGTTATTCGTTCGCCTCTCGTTCTAATTACGATGGAGTTGTAGCCGACTAGATAGAGAGCAATAATCCTCCTTGCGACTGCATTAGGATCGTCCTTGTGGCACACAGGTATGTCGGCCTCCCTGGGGGCCGGAGGCGTAACGAGCTCTCTTGGCGTCAGCACAAGTGATGCGGCGCTTTGTCTCGAAACTACGAGCTGGCTCCCTGCCTTGAGACCTATGCGCGTCGCCCATTTCTTCGGTAGGGAGACAATGAATGTGGATTTTCCTGTCAGCTGGACTTTCCTTACTTCTTCACGAGATTCGTTGTCCTCTCTCTCGTCTCTCAACTAACTCACCGTCTCCATCAGATCTCAACTAGGTGCCCGGTCAATGTACGTGGGGATGGCATCTATATAGATCATTTTCTAACCTATATAGTGGCCAAGCAAAACATATTCCCACCATTCAGTGTTTAGGCTGTAAACAAGACCGGAAGCCTACCATAGTGTGTCAGTGATCACTTGATCCAAGACCGGGTCTGCTGATGATCGCCCAAAACAATGCCTGGTTACACTGGCGACGTACGTGAGAGGCCTCTAGAACGAAGATGGGTTCAAGCCTATACGTACCATTTCGTTATTTCTCGATCGAAATCCCCGACTATTTCTAGGTCCCGCGCGTCACTGATCTGCTCCTCAGCTTCGAAGTGACGAAGAGGAGCCACTTCTCTCAGCACAGTTCCAATCCCATGTTTCGCCATTTGGGTTGCAGGGTGATCCACACCTAGAGCTTCCTCGCAGAGTTGTGTCGACAACTCTTCTACTCTTCTTTCGCTCAAGACCCCTAGAGCATGCAGATACTCGTGAAGAAGAATGTAGAAAACATAGGCATTGATCTGACGTCGATCAGGAGCAGAATGAACCACCACGTCCAAGAGTTTCCGATTCATCACGATGAAGTTGCCTCCAACACCGTGAAACGCGCCGACCCTTTCAGGGAGATCTGCTAGGCCAAGCATCAGTCCTCCTCGACTCAGGCCTAGATTGCTCTTCACAACTCTCTTCACAAGTTCGAAGACACAGGCAAAGTCCATGCACTTGTCTAGGCTACGCGTGGCGTCATCAACACTAGTCTTCAATTTCTGTTGACGTCTCCTAGTTGATCGAACATTGTTACCAGAGGTAACGACCGCGATATAAACGTTACCGAGAGTAACATTCTCGACCAAAGAGCGAGCACCACCTCCAAGAAGTTCGGCGAAGAGCCTTCCAAGGCAAGAACTCCTTCACTGGGACAAGACGCGCCTGCAGGAGTCTCGGCGCGTGTTGAGGTTGATTCTAGGTAAGGCTTATGAGCTATGCTGCTGCGAACACTTGGGTTTCGATTAACCCCGGGTCAGATACATTAACGATACTGAACATAGGTAGATCTCATGAAACTCGGACTGATAGGTTGCGGAAAAGTGGCAGATTTCTTTCATGTTCCTGCAATAAGAGCCACTCCCGGGGTTAGAATCGAGGCAATCGCAGACATAGACAAGGATCGTGTCGAGAGATTCGGACGCAAGTACAAGATAGAGAATAGATACCTGGATTATCACTCGATGTTCGACAAATGTCGCATCGACTCCGTTCTAATCTGCACTCCACCTCGAACTCATGCGCAAATAATCCTAGACTCAGTCGACCACGGGCTTCACGTACTTTGTGAGAAGCCTTTCGTTTCAACTGTCTCTGAACTAGACGCCATTGCTAAGTCAGCTGACAAGAATCTCACAGTTTTCCCTGTCCATAACTATGTCTTCACGCCCAGTCTCTGGCTCGCGGAACATCTGATGAAGAATAGAGATCTCGGAAGACTTGAAGAGATGGACGCACATTTGGCAGTGGGTTTCAACACATGGCGATCGGCTACTGACTACAGAAACAGAGATCCTGCCGGCGTAATTACCGATCTCTTATACCATGTCATCTATGTAGCCCACAGAGTGTGCGGACCCATCATGGAGCTTGTCAATGTTGAGACCAAGAAGAACAACGATCACGTGGCAAGAATCGTCCGTGTCGAAGGCAAATCAAAAGACGGGGCCCCCTTGAGACTGTCAGCTAGTTGGAATGCTCTACTACCACACTTCAAAATACTGCTTCGTCATTCAAATTCCTCAATAGACATGGACCTCATCTGGCATCCATACCGCATATCTGTCCAAGGAGTCGAAAAGGAGAAACAGCCTAAGCCTCTGAAAGGACGATTCGGCGAGATCAGGTCACTCATGTCTATGTCGCATCCTTCCTTCAAATTCCTACACCAAGACTTTCGGAACTCCGTCGTGTCAAAATCCACCCCGCAAGTGACAATTGACCAAGCCAAGGAAACGCTGCAGACCATTCAAAGAATCACTGAGAGAGCTGGAAAGTGAATGGACACAGTCGCGGTTGTAAGGGCATCTGATCATTCGAGAGAAAGCATATCCTCCGCACTCGACATGCTAGAACCGATAGACGTTCGGTCTGACGAATCAATCATTGTGAAACCGAACGCTTGCTACCATCGCAACTCACGTGGAATAGTAGTGACAGATCTTAGACTGATCGAGGGAACTCTCGAATGGCTGAAGGAACGCACACACAGATTGATCGTAGTTGAGTCTGACAACAGATCTGGCTCTGCTGATCACAGAGCTGAGGAACTGGGACTGACTAGCCTGCTTAGGCGTCTGAACGTAACCTTCAGAAACCTCTCAAGAGAGGAAGATCTTCACACAAGAAAAGCGGACAACATAGAGTTTCACTTACCCAAGCTAGTGACTGAGGCTGACTGTGTAGTAAACCTTCCAAAGCTAAAGACATGCGTTGGCACCACGGTAACACTGTCCCTCAAGAACGCCTTCGGGCTCGTATCCGACCGCAGCAAGCCATCGATGCACAAGGTCCTTGACAAGATCCTGCTCGAAGTCAACAGATCGATAAGACGCCATGTGATTATTGTTGACGGCATAGTGGGAATGGAGGGAAACGGGCCTCTGCTGGGCGAGCCTGTGCAAACAGGGATCCTAGTCACAGGCACACAACCGGTCTCTGTTGACGCGACATGCAGCCGCATTATGGGCTTCGATCCTTCTCAGATTAGCCACATCACGACCTGCTCCAAAGGGGGACTAGGAAAGCTTGATGCAGACGAGATCAATGTTCTTGGCGAGGAGATTCGGGCCGTTGCTAGGTCGTTCGCGTCGCCGTCTTTCGCCCCACTTTCAGTAGTGAGGACTCTGGGGTCAGCGGCGAAACTGTATCTATCAAAGTAAAATCGTTTCACTCGACCATATCTTAGCACGAATGCTGTCGCGCCCGCTGTCAGCGGAACCAGCCTTACAGCAAGCATGCCTATTCCTTCGGATACCCTACTGGTATTAGATATAGTGGAACTTGGTCTTTGGGAAGTCGCAGAACTTGTTGAACTTGCTCATCATGGAACGCCCCGACGACCACGGTGCCCAGTCCCAAAGCTGTTGCCATTAGGTACACGTTCTGTCCGACGTGGCCCGCCTCCATGTCCACATAGCGGATGCCTCTCGAGCCATATGTCTGCGTCGTTCGCTCGTATACAGCCGCAACGACGATATTCACCGGCGCATTGGCAATCGAAGGTTGACTGAGAGCGGCAGTTGAGAGCCCTGGCCTGCAATCTCCGGATATTACAAGTATGATTGTGTGATCCTTTGGGTTGTACCTGTATACTCCTGCCGTCAAATCTTTGACGCATCGTTCACCAATTATCACATAGATCTCCAGAGGATATGTTCCGCCTGCCGACGGAGCCGTCCTCAGTCCCCATTTGGGCTCAGTTATGCCTTGCGACGCCCACAGAAGCTGTGACAGATGAATGCTTTCCAACGGCTTGTCGAGGTACTCTCTTCTGGATCGCCTGCGAAACATTGCCTCTTCAACCGACATGATTCCTGTGGTGATCGGACTCGGAAGCTTGATTACACCCGGCCGTATCTCAATGATCTGAGTGGAATAATCAGCTCGATATGTTGAAGAAACGGCAATCTGACTGGCCTTGTTCCAATAGTAACTGAATGAGAACAGACCCAAAGCCCAAGAACTTCCTATGAGGACAAGAAGAACAAGCATCCTACCTCTTGTGAGAACATACATCGATATTCACCATCCTGATCAATTGAAATCTGCATGTTATGTGACTATTCTCCATTACGGTTATCAGATCGATTCGGTCCGTATGACTTCAGGCGCAAACAAGTTGAAGGATGTCAGGCATCTCATTTGGGACATTGACGGGACGCTTTACAAGTCCACGCCAGATCTAATTGAGGCGATTCGTCATGAAACCTACAGACGCATCGCTACGGGCTTGAACATTTCCTACGAGGAGGCCAGGAGGAAGTTCTTGATTCTGTATGACAAGCTTGGAGGTGCAACAGCGACGATAGTCCAACTGGGTCTGGATCGAGACCTGATTCAGAAAGCTGTTGATTCAGTGGACAAGACGAAGTACCTTAAGCCAGATCTGCAACTCCAAGACATGTTCGAGGTCGCATTAAGGGATTTCACACATGTGATCGTCACAAATACTTCTAGACAGGGCACAATCCGAACCCTTGAAATCCTAGGACTCTCACGCGACCTATTCCTAGGGATAGTGACAGCAGATGACGTTCTTCGATCAAAGCCGGACACAGAGCCATTCGAGAGAGCCCTGAACATAACTGGAGACCCGGCCGGCCAACACGTCTCAATTGGGGACAGAGAGAAAGTAGACATAACCCCTGCCAAGATGCTTGGCATGAAAACCATATTTGTCTGGGGAACCTCGCAGGTTGCAGATGCCTCCGCATCGACTGTCTACGATGTACCAAGTGTCCTCAAGAGATGGAAGTGCTGGGCATAGAAGAAAAGAGGGACCGATTTGATCAGCGTTGAGTTCAAGAGATCAGACATTCTGTTCTCAAACTCAGGATCCAGTCATCGGTCCTTCACGTAGATTGCCGTTGTTCCTCTGAGAATCACCCTGACGAAGGAGTGGTATGGGCCGTCAGGCCCTTTCTCTTTGGAGAAGAATGTCAGGTGTACGATTCTGCCTATCTCTGGCCTGCCGTTCACCAGGTTCACTATGTCATAGGTCTCTATCTTGTCCGCAAGCTTCTTTGGATCAAACTTGTATCGGAACTCACCATTGCTTACCGGCAAAGCCCCTTCTTTAAGAACGGCTCCGGGAATGATGGCGGCGAAATACACCTCAGAACCGCTGCGCTGCCCTCGGATCTCGAAAACCTCAGTAGGTGAGAACTGCTGCTCTTCGGGCATCTTCAACGTCATGCCGCGGCCAGGAGCAGTTCCGTTCTCAATGACGAAGATGTATCCTCCCATGTCAGGCAGTCCAGGCACCCTGCCCTCGTAGCCGTTCCACACTGCCTTCACATTGTAGATCCATAGTCCTGGCTGGTCGAGAAGCCACTTGTCTTTGCCTATGAAATAGCCGAACTTGTCACCTTTGCCCTCTGTCACTCTCTTTGAGCCGTCAGGCCCCGCCAAAACGAATTGGACATCGCAGGGAACGACAGGATCTATCTGTAGCATGGCACCGAAAACTGTGCCCACCTGGTAGACCATACCTGGCCTCACAGGTACAAGGAAGAAACGAGCAGGCTTTCCGTCTGGGCTCGGCAGATCTTCATCTCCCGGCCCCACTATCCTGTTGTTGTTGGTCCCCTTTGGCAGAATGAATGCGCTTGCCTGATAACCAGCGTACATTGGGGATTCTCCTTTGGGCCTCAATACTACCCCCCCAAGAAGCCGGTAGATATCACCCGGCAGGTCGCCGTTGTTCGATGCACCGAACTGGCCGCCGAAGTTAGTACGGCTCGTGGGCCAATATGGTGCTCGCGTGTTGTCGTGGCCAATCAAGAATCTGGACATGAATCCCGGCCTGGGAGCAGAGCCGTAGAAGTATGCAACATCAGTTATGAACTCTGGAAACATTTCGGGCGCCAATCCGTTGCTTGTCTTAATGCGCACATTTGTCCGGCCAATGGATTGCAGCCTGCAATGTCCAACGAATGCCATAAGATGGGGAAAGAAAACCTGACGTCTCTTGATTCACTTTCTCTGTGAGCGCGCGTCTACGCACCAGGCTTTGAGGACCAGAGCTGTATGACGCGGGCCCGGGCGTACTTGCCTGTCAATCAGGCCTTTGATTGCACAATCGGCAAGGTCAGAAGGGCATGAGGCACGACAAGCACATCTAGTTTCGACCCCAGTTCTTTCGCCGCAATTCCCAAGGCATCACCCATGTCCCGGGCAGGAGTCATCTTCGCATCTACAACGATCTTTGGATCTTGGCAGCCTACAACGATCACTTCATTCTGTTCCAATACTTTGGCCATTACAAAGGCTCGCTGAGCTCCCGGTGGATATCCTGTTCGACGCAGCTCAGCCAGCAAGGAGGGAATGTCTCTGGCATTTCTCATCTTTTCCAGGTACCGTTGTTCACCCACACCCTGACCAGCTCCCTCTTCACACTCGGCAGGAAGAATGAAGACTCCGCCGGGCTTCACGACTGATATGGGAGCAAAGAACAGATAGCTAGGTGCTCTACTTGCCTGATAGAGATTTGCATCCTTCGGATAGCCTACGCCACAGACAGCCACGTCGTATTGTTGAGGCACTGGTACTTCGTAGACACTTTTGGCGAACGCAACCAGTTCCTTGAAGGTCTCCCTCGGCTCCCCGGCACGAACGGCCAGTATTCGCTTCTCGTCGTCCATAACGACGTTGATGATGAAACGCAGCCCTGCCCGACGGCCCGCCTCACTGACTGCCTCCTGGAAGGGGTTACCCTCGACTCGCCCCAACCTCGTGCCAGGATGATCAATCATGTTTGGACCATGTGTGTACGCAATCATGGCCTCCCCTGCGGCACCTACAGCCACCGTCTTGGCTCCTCCAGAGTACCCAGCGTATTGATGGGGCTCAACTATTCCCGTAGCCACAAGCAGATCTGATTCATAGGCGATCTTGTTGACAGACAGCGGGATTCCACTCTTTGTGGTTCCAAGATCGACAAGCACGTCAGGGTTCTGCGGTTCATTGTCTACCACATGATGGCGATCCACTACCGTCTTCCCTAGCTTGGCGATTTTCTCTTCCAAGCTGCTAGGTCGGTGCATCCCTACACCGCACAGCAACGTAATGTCTTCATCACGGACTCCGGCCAGCTCCAGTTCGGCAAGCATGGGTGCCACAAGTTGATGATCCGGACTTGCACGAGTGGCATCAGTGAAAACGATACAGACTTTGTCGCCTCTCTTCACCAATTCTCGCATTGGCCGTGAGTTGACAGGCGTCTCCAGTGCCGCCTTCACCGCCGCCGGCACATCTTTGACCGGTGGTTTCGATTTGGACACAGCTACTGTGCCCTTCATGCCAGCAGGCAGTTCAAACTCGATCTCGCTTTTGCCGTAGGGAACACGATACATAGTCATTCTTCAGTCCCTCATCAAACAAACAGGATCCTGCAAACGGAAGTCGATGCGTCGAGCTTCATTATAGATCGTACTTGACATTCAGCTCTCGCGAAATCGCTCTTAGATCGGCTTCGACTTTGGCGTCCAGAGGAATGCCATCTTTGGTTCGTCGCTCGGTTTCTTCGTACTCTTTTTCGCCGTGAATGTATATGCGGGTGGCTTCCTCGGCTTTCGGCGAGTTCTTCAGCCGACAGATGAGTTCATCCATCGTCGACTTGAACCCATCTATGGGACGAAAAGCTTCCACACTGTTTGTACCGAAGAAATGTCCTAGATTGGCCGGCAACGGTTTGCCCTGCGGTGTTTTGGGATATACGGTGTCTGCATATGCGGCACCGGGCAGCACAGCGCTAAGAATATCCACCAAAAGTGCCAAACCATACCCTTTGTGGCCACTGAACAGTTCTCCTGCCCCGCCCAGAGGCAGTAGTCCACCACCTCTTCGGGCCACAAAGTTGTCAAGCACTCGATGCGCGTCTGTGGTAGGGACACCTTTCTCGTCGGTGGCCCAGCCCAGCGGCACCTCTTTCTCCAGACGGTCATACACCTCAAGCTTGCCACGTGGTACCGTGCTAGTAGCCATGTCCAGAACGAAAGGACGCTCCTGACCAGTCGGAACTGCCACAGCTATGGGATTTGTGCCGAGAACGGCGTGACGTCCGAAGGTCGGTACGACCAACACATCAGCGTTAGTCATGGACATGCCGATCATGTCATGCTTCAAAGCCATCATGGCGTAGTAGCCTGCAATCCCGTAGTGGTTGGAGTTGCGCACAGTCACAAATCCTGTACCGTACTTCTTGGCCTTTTCTATTGATAACTTCATTGCCCTGTCACTCACAGGCTGCCCCAGTCCCGCACCTGCGTCTATCAAAGCAGTCGTAGCGGTCTCTTTGACAGTCTTCTCTTTGGGGTGAGCAAGCATGACCCCATCCTGCAGCCCCTTCACGTATCGACGAAGTCGAGCCACACCGTGCGAGTCGATACCCCGTAGGTCAGCTTCCACAAGCACATCGGCAGTGACTTTCGCGTGTGCCGTTGGCACATCTAGTTTCTCAAAGACATTTACGCAGAAGGCATTGAGAGCTTTGGCTTGGACTATGACTTTGTCCTCCATCACGATATCAGCTCTTCTCTAGTACAGCCATCGTAGGAACATGGATGAGCAAATAAATGTAGCACTAGTGCGCGCTCATGATCCCTTTCCACGGTACTCGATAGAGACCACATTTCCGCGGTTTAGAATCCAATTCGGATCAAGTGCATTCTTTATTGCAGCGATTGATTCCAAGCCTTGTCTCCCGTACATGACTTCCAGATATGGCTTCTCAACCCCGTTGTCAACGTAGGTCTTCTTTCCTACACCATGTTCTGCCGTAATCGTCCCCCCAAGTTCAACCGCCTTCTTTGCCAAACGGTAAGATGCTTTCTTCGTTTGATCCAGTTCAGCAGCAGTCCTGGGAAGGAAGTTGAAGTGCAAATGGAAGTCTCCTATGTGACCAAAGATTGCATATGCGACTTCTGTCTTGGAAGATCGACGCACCGTGTCAATCCTATCAGCTAATGAATCGTAGTCTTGCACAGAAGGTTCAGTGCCAAGACTTGGGTCTGGGCCTGATGGTGAACTGATTCCTACGCGATCTTCAACGAACTTCGCCTTTTCTGGAAGAGTTAAGCTTTCGAAGATCTTGCCGTCGTACTGTGTACCGAGGTCGCCCAATATTCTCTTGATCTGAATGTCGAGTCCAATCTCAAAATGAAAACACGTCATCTCGTTGAATCTCTCTCCAGGCACAGCTATGTCTGTAGCCACTTTATGTGTACCCTTTAGTCGGACATAGTCGTTGATGCCTTCAGGTAGCGAATGTCTCATTTCGGTCAGTTTCTCTTTGTCACGTTCGTCCATTGGAAGCCAACTGTTGACGACGTGATGACGCTCGAACAAGGTGTTCCATTGCGCGAGGCAATCGTACAACTTCTCTTCCTTGACCGATTGCTCAAACAGGATTGCTGCTTTGGCATTTGCAGGGATGTCTGGATGTTTGGCTCTTTGGATCTCTAGCGAGCAACGGTCGAAGAATTCCAAGGACAGAGGGGCAACCAGGTCATGTTGCTCTTCTCCAGGCTTTCTTGATTTGATCTGACGAGCCTCGTCGCAGAAATGAATCGCATCTGCAGTTGTGGGAAAATAGGCAAGGCAGTCGAAAATCCTGTCTGGCCGGTCTGTCAATGAGACCTCTATTTCCGTAAACACCCCCAGCGTCCCCTCACAGCCTATGAATAGATCTATCAGATCCATTTCTTTCTCGGCGAAATATCCAGCTGCATTCTTCACATTCGGCATTGTGTAGCGTGGGGTTCGCAATCGTATTGGTTCACCTGAGCTAAGCACTATCTCAAATTCATCTCGATCATTTGAGAACACGTCACCTCTCCTAATGTCGAGCAAGTCACTGTTGGGAAGAACCACTCGCACTCTTCTGATCCAATTTCGAGTTGGGCCATAGTGGAACGTTTTCGCTCCAGAGGCGTTAGTTGCAACTGTTCCTCCGAGAAAGGCAGTCTTCTCGGTTGGGTCAACCGGATAGAACAGCCCTTCCTTTTGAACTGCTTTCTGAAGATTCTCTATAGAGATACCGGGCGGAACTATGGCATAGTGCTCGTTCTTGACGATACAAAGCTCGTACTCAACGCCAGCAATCGGATCTTTGAAAAGAGTCGGAGAGATTGAGCCATGTTTGGAGACTTTCATCAAACGTTCGGTCGAGAGCACAATGCCGCCAAATGGAACTCGTGACCCGGTTATGCCTGTCCCAGCGCCTGAAACCGTTACTGTGATCTTTTTTGAATCTGCATCTCTTAGCAGATTCGCGACTTGATTTTCTGCTTCAGGAAAAGCAACCTCTTCAGCTCTTCCTTTGAGTATCGCGGATTCATCCGTGAGGTATTTTTCCACAATATCTGATCTATTTGAACGCGCCACAGAGGATCCCGAGTCATCTCCTTTCGTAGACTGAGCCAAAATCCTGTTTGTCTTCGAGCTTTTCATGGCGAACTAAGATTCGAAGCAAGGTTAATATCAGTTTCGCGCGCGCTAAAAGCTTCTTCATGCAGTTGTCAGTCCGACATGAGGCCTTCGTGAGAGGCTGATCTCGGTTCCAGTCCAAGTGCTAATAAGAGCCAACCAAGATCCTTTAGAGCGATTACGAGATAATTCATCGATGTGAAAGCGTTGTCTGATAGTTCCTCAATCCGAAAGGACGAAAGGTTCGATGTAGTTGTAATTGGTGCAGGGGTCATCGGTCTTTCGTCCGCATATCACATGAAGTCTGAGAACACCGATCTCCGAATCATTGTTCTCGATGAGACAGGAGCGGCAGGTCAAGGAGACACGGCAAAAAGCGCAGGTGCTTTTAGAAATGTCTTCACTTCGGATGTGAATCGCCTGCTTGCAGGCTCAAGCATTGACTTCTACGGGCACATCCAGAAAGATCTTGGCTTCAACCTTGACCTAAAGTATTCAGGATATCTTTGGCTTCTGGCCGACAAACAGTTCAGAAGACTTGAGAACGTAGTCGAATCCATGAGAAGAGAAGGAATCCAACTTAGGATCTGGGAGAAAAAAGATCTCAAAGACATGATCAATGGAGTGAATCTTGAGTTCGGAGAAAACGACGAGGAAGCAGGAATAATCAAGGCGGAGAACGTTGTCAAAGGATTGCAGGGTATCAAGTGCGGTGTAGTCAGCCCAGACTTGATTGCAAAATTCTATGAACAGGAATTCCGGAAGATCGGTGGGACAATCAGATACAACACCAAGGTGGGCTCTTTACTGCTTGAACCTAGAGCCAGACTGGGAATTCCTAGCGAGCCTCTGATATGGCAAGATAAGAAGATCTCTGGTGTCAAAACCGCTGCTGGAACCATAGTAGCTGATACTGTAGTTGTTGCGGCAGGGTGCCGGGCCGATCGACTATTGGACCCAATTGGGATTGACGCTCGCTTCAGACCAAGGAAAAGACAGATCTTCTCTTTGCGTAGCCCAAAGATTGAGGCTTTGCTCAACACAAAAGGCTTCAACGAATACGACATGTTACCTTTCACGATCACACCCAGAGCCGGAGTATTCATAAGACCTGAACCAACTGAACGAGGTTTCTGGGTTGGGGCCGCAGACGAGCTGGGCCGATCCTTCAGGTTCGAAGAAGAACCACAAGCCGAACGCGACTACTACACCTACAGCATATACCCGGTCCTCTCGAAGTACTTCCCGCAGTTCATGGATGTCAGTCCAACGAACATGTGGGCCGGTCTATACGATGTGAACACATTAGATGCAATCCCTTACCTGTTTGAAGAAGATGGCGCAATCGTGGTTTCAGGATTGAGCGGCAGCGGAATAATGA
Organism: Candidatus Bathyarchaeota archaeon; assembly: GCA_022865705.1. Lineage (GTDB taxonomy): Archaea > Thermoproteota > Bathyarchaeia > 40CM-2-53-6 > JALHTG01 > JALHTG01. The sequence goes on from JALHTG010000113.1 coordinate 29,021, forward strand.
AAGCAGACGCGGTAGGACGAATGGTCACAGCACTGTATGAAAAGAAAGAATACGCAAATCTGTACGGAGGCAAGGAGATTAGAGTAGCCAGACTTGGAATCAATGAAAGAGACGTCGGCATCGAGAGATTCGTCCTCTAATTTCTCATCGCATGCTCTGCGATTCTCGCTACGGAAAAACTGACTCATGAACAGTTGCGATTTTCTCAGAGACAAAAAGCAATTAAGCGGTTGAGATCATAGGAGACAACACGGTCAAGACGGCCGACGTTCGAAGGCCGTTTTCGACCACTTAGTCCGTATAGCGGGGCAGGGTAGCTAGGTTTAGTCGGAGCATATAGTAAACTATTAACAGTAATAACCCCGGAATAGGGCTATTTTTGGGCGCTGACCGGTCAGGTGTGGTCGCTTGGGCTGGTAGATCAGCCTAGTCTAAGAGTAGAGTTCGGGTAGTTCATTTCTAAAAGGGCAAGGGAAGCGAGCATTAGTCTGAGTCTCTGTGTCTGAACCTTGGCACGATTCGATTCGAAGCGTTCTCAATGGTCATGTTGTCCGATTATAGAAGAATCTATATATTGTAACTGCTATAATGTAGGCACAGCCATGATCGTTGGAAAGCCTTCGGTTGAACCAGTGGATAGGCAACAGGAAATCTCAGAGATTGTTTCCGGGCTTTCACCTTCACGAAGAAACGTGAATTATGCTCTGCTTGGACATAGAAGGATTGGCAAAACTACGATTCTCTGGAAAGTTCGGCAGAAGTTGAGCCAGCTTGGATTCAACGTTGTCTACCTCGATCTATCCGTATACAAACTCACTCCTGTGGAATTCGCTCAGGCAGTAATGTCTCAAATAACAGAGAACTATGCAAAAGACCTAGGCAAGCTCAACAAGGCCACTGTGACAATCGCAAATCTTCTTAGAACTCTCTCGAAGTTGAGAAAGCTGCGGTTTACTCTTGAACCATCAGTAGACGAAAGAGGCCAATTCTCAATAGCCATGAAACCGGAATTGGTCGAGACCGAAGACCTTCCGAAAGTTCTCACGCTCGCCTTCGATTACGCAAACGAAGTGTCCAAAAAAAGCAAGAGACGAGTCGTCATCATAATAGATGAGTTTCCAACGATTGCGGAATTCACTCGGTACCCAAAACTAGGAAATATCTTGGAGCGATTCCGGAGCATCCTGGAGAACCGGGCAAATGTCTGCTATGTCGTAAGCGGCTCCAGGGTGCATTTCATGAGAGAAGTATTCGGTTCGGGCGATAGCCCCCTATTCGGCCATTTTGTTGTACGGGAAGTAAAGGAACTGGCCGAGAATGACGCTGTAGAGCTCTACATGAAAGTCCACAACGCCTCAGCCGCAGAAGCTAAGTCTGCTTATGCGATTGTCAGTGGCCACCCGTATTACCTAATCATGTTAGCAGAGAATCGTAGGCCGGAAGAGAAGATTGATCAAACATACAGAAGGATACTCACATCTTCAACCGGAGCTCTCTATCTATATGTCAACTACATCCTCAAAGAGGACCTTGGATCCTCGACAAAAGAGACAAGGCTCCTGAAGATACTTCGTGCAATAGCCTCAGGCCACAATACAGTTTCGGCAATCTCCGAATTTACCCATCTCAGAATTACGAGCCTTCCCTACTACATCCAAGAACTGGAAAGATACGACTTGGTTAGAAGGTCGGATGGAACCTATGTTCTCACAGACACCGTTGTCAGAGATTACCTAACTTCAAATCAACTATAGGAATCACCATATATTGGAGCGGCTATATCGGAACGAAATGACCCAGTTGAACGAACATTAGCTCTTGGTATATGCAGGAAATTCTGGTAGTTTATTCTAAAGCCCGCCAGTTTGGTGCGTAATCGGTTTTCTGGCGTGGGCTTTTGCCGTGCCCCTTCTTTCCCTTGAGCGATCTTTTTCACCGCTTAGCTTCCTGCAGAACCTTCATCATTGCCGGACATTTTTCAAATGCCCACCAATGAATCCCCTGACTGACTCTCTCTCCACAGTTTGGGCATTTCTCTATTGTCTCCTCTTCTTCGGGTAAGTGAAACGGCATACCGCATTTCGAGCATTTGCTGTCTCCTTGTGGGAATTTCCGACACGTGGATGGTTTGGTTTTTTGGATAGTGCATCGATACCGGTCTCGGTTAGCCATTTTTCTTAAGAAGGGGCATCTTTCATCAAATCGTAGTTCGACGCCTTCCTTGGAGATTGTCTTTTGATTACATCGTTCGCATAGTCCATACTTGCTCCATAGCCCAAACCAATTTTCTCCACAACCCGGACAATACCATTGACCACCAACATACTCCAAAATGTCAAACCGTTCTTCGTTTTCCCATCGGGCCACGTCTTCAGAGTTGATTTCAATCCACTCTGTCGCAATTTCGTCTCTACAACAAGCTCCACACTGTTCGCAGGTGAACCCGACTATGTGCACAACTCCATCCTTTACTCCAATGAATACTCCAGCGCGCTCGCGTAGGCGTTCCCACTTCTCCTGACGTCGCGTAATCTCGCGATTCTCTCGCTCGCTCATTTCCTTGGCCATCTCGTGTGGCGTGCGCATCTGTGTGTGTTCTTGAAGCGCAATGGGCTCTTATGTGTTGGCGGCTACCGCTTTTGCTGTAAGCGCGTGCAGGAACTACCAATTCTCTAATCACCGTGGCTATCTTGGAAGATTCAAACGGGTAGTTTGCGCCAAGCGCGCGCTTCATCGCGCACTCTTCGATTCTCGCCACGGAAAAACTGACTCATGAACAGTTGCGATTTTCTCAGAGACAAAAAGTAATTAAGCGGTTGAGATCATAGGAGCCCACCATGGTTAAGACGGCCAACGTTCGAAGGGCGATCTTGACCACTCAGCCCGTATAGCGGGGTGGGGTAGCCAGGTTTAACCCGCAGACGAAAAAAAGGCGGATGGCTCATAACCCTGAGATTCGCTCGAACGCCGAGCGCTCAAACGGTGGTTCGAATGGCGTGGCTACGCCCGAACGTCCACCCCCCGCTACCATTTTTCACAGCTGAGTCAACATTGCCAAAGACATAACCCAGACCAAACGCGTGACCTGGGGCCTGATTGTCAGCATGTTTTCATCGTGGGATAGTCTTCGGAAAGCTCAATATCACAACAGTGGCGAATTCACCTTTGGCAGGTTACTTCGACTGGCACTGCATTCCCTCACTTTCAAAGCGAGTAGTGATAGGAAACAGGTCACGGCCAGTGCCAAGGTTCAACAACGAGCACCTTGGAGCCAGCCTTTTCCCTTCCATATCTGGAAACCGGCTTTGTCAGATGTCTGTGGGCTCTGGGAGGAGGAATATAGATCCCCAGAGCCAGGTCTCTTTCAGTTTCAACAGAAATCTTCCGGGCTGCCTGATCCACTGCACCACATTTTCGGCATCTGAAGCCTTGATTCTTCCCCGCAGATTCCATTCTCTTGCCACACAGAGCGCAATGAGGATTCTGATACCGGCAATCGGCTGCCAGATCCATGATTCCGATCTTTTCCAAGTTCAGAGTCTGACCATGCCTAGCTGAGCCTTTCCTAACTCCGCCGTAGGCTTCGATAAGATCCCCCTCCACCAGCTTCCGCACAACGTCTCTGAACCTTCCTGTTGGCTCATACGCCGCACAATCAACAACGCCTGAGTCGTCACCTAACTTGAATATCACATGCCCTCCAGGAATCGTGAAGGGCCTTCCTACAACCCCACCTGCGACCACAACTGGACGGTAAGGGCACATGTCTGAGATCTTTGAAAACGTGGAATAGTGGTCGTCAGTTCCATGGTTTGTTCGAAAGATAGCCCATCGTTCTATCTCTTCGTTAGGCTTGACCATCTCGTGCCCTTTGAAGACAGCTTCAGGGGTCTCGCCTCGAATTCCGTAGAGTATAGGATCTCGCCCCCTGGGGGTAATGAGAATTCGATTCGTTTCGGGATCGATGTTATTGAATGTCAGAGGGGTTGTTTCTCTGTTCATTCTCAAGACTGATTCAGGATCAATGTTCCTTGGAATGGATCTGTTCCGTAGAGTCCTGTACGTGATTAACTCATATGTATGGTCAGACTGTAGGGTCTCTCCAAGCGCAGCGATGGCCCCGATGATCCCCTTCTTTCCCTTCAGAGGAATGCATAAAATCTTCCACCTTGCGGCAATTCTCTGAGCCTCCTTGATCGATACCACACTGCGAATGACCCTCTTCGAGAAAGCAGCAAGCTCGGGTGACACTGGCCCCCTCAGATAGGCAATTGCAGGATCAGCTCTTCTATCTGCCAAATCAGAGTTGCTCTTCACAGTAGTGACAATGTGCCTGATCACTTGGCTGATCTTTCTTTCGTCGCATGTGAACCTAAGACAGATTGCTCCGTTTCCTCTGGTCTTCCAAGGAACGTTGGGGTTCAGCCTCACCAGGTTCGGATAATCTACGAAGCGGCAATCCAGTTCTGTCAACTCGCATACAAGTAGCGCCGCTATGTATGTTGTGCATCCCATCCTCGGCGAGTCCGTGTCGTCGATCCCGACGTGTAGAACTGAATTCATGGCCGAGGACTCGGAATTCCTCGGCTCAGGGCTCAACAAGGATGATTGAACCGAAAAAAGAAAGCTCTACGTTCCCTCAACAACTATCATGGTCAACGTTGACCTGACCTTGTTGAGCCTACGCACTTTCCAGGTCACGATCTCCTTGAGTTTGTCCATTGTTTCTGATTCAACCTTAGCAACGATGTCGTAGACTCCGTAGACCACATAGGCTTCCTTTACTTGCTCCATCGCTCTAAGTTCTTTCAGAACTTCATCTTCTGAGCCGATCTCAGCGTTTATCAGAACGAATGCAGCCGGCACCTTCTGGGTTCCTCCTGTCAAAACGTAGGCCTCTGGTGGGTAATAAGAACTTTGGACCTATGGCCCAAGGTCCATCCTAGGCAGGAATCGTAGAATGTTAAAGCAAGCGTCTTCTACTTCGAATGAGCCTTAAGGTAGATCACAACACAAATCGTATGGCTGCAATATGATGCCGATATGCCTAGAATGTCTGTCAATTGCTGCTTGTGTCGCATTCTTGACATTCGGTTCATGGAGCGACCTGAAAACCGGAGAGGTGTCGAACAAACCCTGGGACGTTTCAATTCCAGTGGCTACTGTTCTCACAATGGCCAGAATCTTGTTTTCGTCACAATGGGTTTCGCTGTAGCACTGATGATCGGAGATATCCTGTTCAATGCGGTGCGCTTCGTCGTCCGAATTGCAGGCGGATCTTAGCTGCGGAACCCTTATCCAAGCGAGAAGACACCCTTACGCCAATGACTTACCCAGTTCTAAGTGACCGTGGCTATGAATAAGGAAGGAATCACTGCAGAAGAAATGAGGGCGATCGAACTCAACTGTGAATATCTCGGAGTGTCAACTCTACAGTTGATGGAATCCGCTGGGCGAACAGTTGCTTTGGAGATAGCTTCTCGGTTTGATCCTTCTTCTCGAGTCGTCGTCTACTGTGGAACGGGCAAGAATGGCGGAGATGGCATGGTCACTGCAAGGCACCTAGCATCACTTGGATACAAAGTATCACTTGTCCTCGTTGGAAAGGAATGTGACATCAGAGACGAGGTCGTTGTAGTAAACTGGCGTGCTGTCAAAGAAATGCGGACATCGATACACCTGCGGATAGCCCATGACTCGTCTCTTATCCAAGTAGAAGATAGTGCGGTCGTGGTAGACGCCCTACTTGGCATCGGAGCAAAAGGCGAACCTAGACCTCCGATCCTTCAAGCTATTGAAGCCATCAACGGATCCAAGGGCTTCAAGATTGCTGTTGACATTCCGACGGGAATGGACGCCGATTCAGGGGAGACCTATGGAAGAGGGGTCAAAGCAGACCTCACTGTCACATTCCACAAAGAAAAGGTTGGATTGTCGAGAGCAAAGAAGTATGTTGGCGAGTTGAAGGTCGCAGCGATTGGAATCCCTCCTGAAGCTGAGCTTCTGGCTGGTCCCGGAGATGTGAGCCTGGTCACAAAGAAACGCGCTCCGGAGTCCCACAAAGGGGATTTTGGACGACTACTAGTAGTTGGAGGAAACGAGACTTACACAGGGGCCCCAAGCTACGTGGCACTAGCTGCTCTTAGGACGGGGGTTGATCTGGCGTATGTTGCCGCGCCAGAAAGGACTGCGACCGTCGCCTCTTCTTACTCGCCCAACATCATTGCCATCAAACTGAAAGGATCTCATTTGTCTCCAAGTAATCTTGATGAGCTCGAACCCTGGCTTTCGAGAGTCACCGGAATTGTAGTAGGACCCGGCCTTGGAACTCATCCTGAAACGATATCCGCTGTCGAAGGGCTCCTGGAGAGAGCTGAGAGCTTGAAACTCCCTATCCTTCTGGACGCGGACGCTCTCAAGGCATTTGGCAAAAGTCGACGAAAGATCAGTACGTCTGCTGTGCTGACTCCACATATGGGAGAGTTCAAGGCCGTTTCAGGAAAAGATCCCTCCTCTGAACTGGAAGCTAGAACAACTGACGTGAGGGATCTGGCTCATGAACTAGACTGTACAGTTTTGCTGAAGTCCCATATAGACGTAATCTCGAACGGACATCGGTGGAAAATGAACGCAACTGGAAACCCCGGCATGACCGTTGGCGGAACTGGTGACGTTCTCTCAGGTGTAGTCGGAGCGTTTCTGTCTCAGGATTGCGATCCTTTCCAAGCGTCATGTGCGGGAGCATTTGTCAACGGAGCAGCAGGGGACTTTGTTTACTCGGAAAAGGGATATCACATCGTCGCAACGGATCTTATCGAGAAGATTCCTGCAGTAATGAACGACCCAATGTCTCATCGAGCTGTGAAAGCACTGAACATGATTCAGGGAGGGAATGCCCTTCGCTGACCTAGAGTACACCAACTACAGTTTCCATTCGTTTCAAAGCTTCTACAATGTTCTCTGTTGAGTTTGCGAAGCTCAGTCTGAGAAATCCTTCTCCTCTATGGCCAAAGGCCGCGCCTGGAACTGTGGCAACCAGACCCTTGTCCAGAACGAGGTTTGCAATCTCCATCGAGCTTTTTCCAAGCTTGCTTATGTTGGCAAAAGCGTAGAATGCTCCACTTGGCTTGACGCATGAAATGTTCCGGATCCTATTCAATCCGTCGACGATTACGGTTCTTCTTTTCTCGAATTCAGTGACCATCGTCTTGACGGATTCCTTAGATCTAGGATCGGTCATAGCTTGGGCTGCGGCCTTCTGAGAGAATGAAGAGGGACCGGTTACTGAGTGCTCGTGGATCGCCAGGATGTGTTGCACAATCTCCTTAGGCCCCACGAGATATCCAAGTCTCCATCCTGTCATTGAATAGGCCTTTGAGAACCCGTTGACTGTTATCGTTCTTTCTTTCATTCCGGGTAGAGAGGCTATGCTGCAATGTTTCAGGCCATCGTATAGAAGATACTCATAGATCTCATCAGAGAGAACGAACAGGTCCTTCTCACAAGCTACACTCGCCATTTCTTTCAGATCCTCTTTCCTGAGGACACTGCCAGTCGGGTTGTTTGGAGAGTTTATGATGATCAACTTTGTTTTTCTAGTGACAGCTTTCAGTACGTCTTCTCCGGTCAACCGAAAACCGTTCTTTTCGTGAACTGGAACTGGGACAATCGTACCACTGGCGAGTCTGACACATGGCTCATAGGTCACCCAGCTTGGAGCGGCGATGATCACTTCGTCGCCGGAGTCAACCAGTGTCAGTATCGCAGAGAAGACGCCTTGTTTTCCTCCCACAGTCACGATAATCTCTGATCCAGGATCGGCATCAATTCCGTTTTCCTCGGCAACCTTCTTTGATATTGCTTCTCGAAGCTCCGGGAGGCCAGGACTGGGCGGATAGAACGTGTAACCGTCATCTAATGCTTTCTTTGCATACTCGCGGATATGCTGTGGTGTCACAAAGTCAGGCTGTCCGGCAGCCAGACTTATGACGTTCATTCCTTTTCGTTTCATTTCTGTGGCTCGATTTTCTATGCCGACGGTTGCCGAACGTGGGATCCTAGCTCTTTGTGCAATCTCCTTCATACAATCGCCCTCATTGAGGCATTTGTCTTGGCTTGGTGATCCGATATAACCCTTTTCTGAGACGAGATATGCTTTCTTCCTATGCGACAAGAATCTGAAACGGGGCCTCTGTCAGAGAGTGATTCGCCTAGGCTTTTTGTCTATTTGATGAGACAGGATGATCCAAAGAAGTGCACTTCCGCGAGACTGTTCAGATTCAATTGCGCTAAACCGATACCGAGACCTTCGTTGATCCCGAGACATGCAATCGTTCTAGACCCTTTTGCCCAATCGTTTCTACTACCTTTTGATCGTGAGGGGGCGATGAGACATGGAGTATGCGCCATAGATTGTTCTTGGGAAAATGCAGAGTCGGTTTTCAGAAGAGAATTCTCGAATCATGAGCGAAGATTGCCAACTCTGTTAGCAGCGAATCCAACACATTACTCACAGCGCAACACACTAAGCTCGGTTGAGGCTCTTGCAGGAGCACTCGCTATTTTCGGAATGAATAAGCAAGCCTTGAGGATATTGTCGTTGTTCAAATGGGGGCCGAATTTTCTGGTCCTTAACAATGAGCCCCTAAGAGACTACGCAAACGCAAGAAGTGAGAAGGAGATTGAAGAGGCTCAGAGAAGCTACTTTTGATCCAACTCTGGCACTACCGATTCATTTGAATTCAGACATGACCTTAGAAGAGATCTTCTACACTTGCAGATCTTGATGTTCCAATGAATAGAGTGAGCATCGAGTTGTGCGTGCCGGCCGTAACCCGTCTTCTGTTTTAGGCAGCATTTATCTAATCGGGATACCCGCGCCTTGTGCGGAGCTCATAGGCGTCTATGTTCCCTTTCACCGCGTGGGATAGCTTTTCATCCTGCTCCGTTGGCGTCCTCAACGTTTCCGCATCACAGACATCTACCAGCGGGAGGTTTCTTTCTGTGCCAGAGCCCGGACTCTCATCCGATGTCTTTCGACATCACGCCTCCGCATGGTGGACGGAGTTTCCTCAAGCCTACGAAGGCTCGGAAGCTGCCCACCGGCTCGCAGAGAAGCACACGGCCGAGCTTTGATTCAAACCTTTCGCAAAGTGAGGGCGCGCTGAGCTATTGGCCGACTGTCACCTGCGGATGTTTGACGGACGCCTTCCACTAATATCATGAGGAGTAAGGTTGATCTTTAGCACTTCGCCACGGGATGTGACGGAGGCAATGAATTGTTCCTTTTCGCCTTTTTCTGTAACGTAGGTTCCTCTTATCGTCCACATGCCCTTATCGTCTGGACCTTTGGCTTCCTGTTCCATCAGGATCGAAGCTATTTTTCCATGCCGTGACCGAGTACCGATGATGTACTTGCTGACCATGCTCTTGGCGTCCTCAGCATTCTCTATTCGCAATCCGAATCATCTCCGCTCAATGTTGAACTATCCCCCCATGTGTCAGTGATAAAAAGAGTTCGATGATTGGAGAGTCGGGGTTAGCTGAGTGGATAGTGTTCTACGGAGAAGAAGATGGATAGTTCGTAGGAAGCTGGAAGGCTGGAGATCTACCGAAGTCGCTACAGCTCTACGCATCAATGAGAGAACGGTCTACCGATGGTGGAGCCTCTACCGGAAACATGGGTGGGAGGGTTTAGCCATCAAGTCTAGAAAACCTCATAGTTTCTGGAAGACACCGCAGGAGGCGGTGGATCTCATACTCAAGCTTCGGAGAGAGAAACGTTGGGGGCCATGCAAGATCGAAGGCTACCTCAAGAACTATGGAGGTGAAGACGTAATCGCGGTTGGCCACAACGCTATCCATCGAATACTCACCGAGGCTGAGTTGAACAATCCGATTGAGGCTCCGAGAAAGGTTTGGGGTAAGCGTAGGTTCCAACGCCCGTACAGTAACAACTTGTGGCAGTCAGACTTCAAGATGACCGATAGCGATGAATGGATGATAAGCTTCTTGGATGATCACAGCCGATTCGTTCCAGGCAGCGAGATCCATTACAATCCCACAGGCGAACGCGCCATTCAGCTACTGGAAGACTGTATTCACGAATACGGCAAGCCGGACCAGATTCTGACTGATCAGGGCGTTCAGTATCATCCGGCCCATGGAGACCTGTCCGCCTTCACCGAGTATTGCAGTGGAAACGGGATAGAGCACATCATGGCTAGTGTACGACGCCCCTCAACAATCGGCAAGATAGAAGCATTCCATAAGGCATACGTACAAGAGGCAGGGATGTTCAATTCGCATCAAGAATTCATCAAATACTGGAACTACGAGCGGCCACATCAAGGAATACGCTATCTATACCCAGCTGACATATATTTCAGAGATCTGAACAGACTGACAGATGTTGGGGGATAGAACATCTCCGCTCAATGTCAAACCAGCGCGCTATCCTTTTTTTGTGCGCTGAATAATTCAGGCTTGATTGATGCCGTGCTAGAGGCCTTCTAATTTCGCACGAATGTGAGTCCACACCAGACCCAGCACCTTGAGCGATTGGGGGCAGCAGGCTAAGCGCCTCGGCCGAAGCCTTGGCGTGTACACCTCTGCTCCATCAACCCCATCTTCTATGGGAGCTCTCGTCCAGCACCCAGACTCGTTACCGAGCCGTTTGGGCTGGATTGGCTGCCTATTTTCGGGAGAGACTTCGAGCTTAGATGCTTTCAGCTCTTATTCTCGGCAGCGTGGCTGCCCGGCAATGCCCTGTCGGACAACCGGTAGACTAGAGGCTGCGACACCCCGTTCCTCTCGTACTAGGGGCACCCTCCCCTCAGGCAACCATCACTCCCAGCAGGTAAAGTCCGACCTGTCTCACGACGGTCTAAACCCATCTCGCATTCCCTTTTAATCGGCGAACAGCCGCACCCTTGGGCCCTGCTGCGGGCCCGGGATAGGAAGGGACGACGACGGAGAACCAATCCTCCTCGTCGATAGGGACTCTC
>JALHTG010000114.1 GCA_022865705.1 Candidatus Bathyarchaeota archaeon
ATATGCAGGGCTTTAGGGAACATTGCTGGCAAATTCAAGCCTGGAGAGTTTTACAATCTTGGAGGCCAGAAACAGTACGAGATCAAGTATGTTTCTGATCTAATATTGAAGCACCTCAACAAAGACGACTCCAAAGTAGAATATAAGAAGGAGGAAGCCTTCACTACGAGGATCAAGACGCCTGACTCAGCGAAGGCCAGAACAGATCTTGAGTTGAAGCTGACTGTGCCACCAGAGAAAGGTATCCCGCGGACAATCGAGTGGTTCAAAAAATCTTACGGGCTAGGTGAATAGGAATTGGACCGTGAAGAAGTAGTTCGGCGTTACAAAGGGAAAACTGGGCTGGTGACTGGTGGGGTAGGCTGCATAGGCAGCAACCTCGTCAAGGCCCTTCTGAAGGGCGAAGCAGAGAGAGTTGTGGTACTCGATGATCTTTCCTCCTCGTTCGAGTGGAATCTGCCTATAGATCCGAGGGTTCTCCTTGTTCGTGGAAGCATCATGGATGAGGAGGCTGCGAAGAGGGCTTTCAGCTTCAAGCCTCAATACGTCTTTCATTTGGCTGCTCATTTCGCGAATCAGAATAGTGTGGATCACCCTGAGACTGACCTATTGGTTAACGGTCTCGGCACCTTGAGAATGCTGGAATACTCGAAGCTGGTAGGCGTTGAGAGATTCGTCTTCGCTTCGTCGGGGTGCTCTGTTTATGGGAGCAGTGCTCCTCTGCCATTCAGGGAAGATTTTGTTTCGATTCATTTGGATACGCCCTATCAGATTAACAAGCTTGTTGGGGAACTCTACTGTAACTATTTTAGTGATTACTATAAGATGCCAGTTGCCGTGGCTCGGTATTTCAACGTCTTTGGTCCAGGGGAGGTTCCTGGGAGATATAGGAACGCGATTCCGAATTTCATGTGGCTAGCGATGAACGGTAAACCGTTGCCCATAACAGGCACCGGTGACGAGACAAGGGACTTCACCTTCGTTGAGGACATTGTGGACGGAACTTTGAGGCTAGGGATCATGCCAGAAGCTGAAGGTGAGGCAGTTAATCTGGCATCTGAGACGGAGACGAGAGTCCTAGACCTGGCCAACTGGGTGAATGAGTTAACAGGAAGCAAAGCTGGATTGGTCTATCAGCAGAAGAGGGACTGGGACAAGTCCGAGAGAAGAAGAGCTTCGATTGAGAAAGCTTCACGGGTACTAGGATACGTTCCGAAGACGGATGTGAAGTCAGGACTGCCTCGAGTGCATGAATGGTTCAAGAGCAACTGGGAGAACATTAAGGCAAGTGCGAGGTTCTAGTTGCATATCCTGATAATTTCCGAGATCTTTCCTCCGGACATGGCTGGTAGCTCCACAAGGGCACATAATGTTGCAAAGGGCCTCTTGGCCAAAGGTGTGAAGGTTACTGTACTAGCTGGGTTTCCGCACTATCCAACGGGGAATGTTCCTCAAGAATACAGGAAGAAGGCGTTTGTGCAAGAATACGTCGACGACATAAGAGTCATAAGAACATATGTGCCCCCTCTTGAATCCAAAGGGTTTCTTAAGCGCGCGATTCTATTCGCGGCATTCGTTGTTTCCTCGATCTTTCCCTTTGTCCTTGTCGGAAGAGTTGACGGTGTCTTCGCTTCTAATCCGCAGATCATTTCTGCTTATCCCGCGCTAGTGTACAAAATGCTTCATCGTTGTCCAGTTGTCTTGAATGTTGATGATCTGTGGCCTGAGAACCTCTATGATCTAGGGATGCTGAAATCCAAGAATTCTAGGAGGGTGGGAGAGTTCGTGGCGCGCCTAGCATATCGTAAGGCAGATGCGATTACGCCGATAAGTCCCGCGTATGTTGAGACAATAGTGGACAAGTATTCGGTGCCAGGTGACAAGGTGATTGTCGTGCCTGGGGGTGTCGACCTTAGCATATTCTCGTCGAGGGAGTCACAGGCTCATCGAAGAGGCGTGTTCACGATCATGTACATTGGTGCCTTTTCGCCTGCCTACGATTTTGATCAAGTACTTGAAGCAGCCAAGCTGTTCGAGCGAGAAGATATAGAGATAGTGCTGAGAGGTGGCGGGGAGACTGCTCCCTTAGTCAGAGATAGGATAAGGGAACTCGACGTGAGAAATGTCGAGCTTGTTCAAAGTATTGTTTCACGCGAAGAAGTGGCGCGGATCATGGCTGGCGTAGACTTACTTCTGTTGCCATTGAACGGAACTGAAAACGTTGAGAAGGGAATATCGACGAAGCTTTACGAGTATCAAGCAGTGGGCAAACCTATAATATGCTGCTCTAGGGGAATGCCTGGACGCTATGTAGCTGAGACGAAGTCCGGGATAGTTGTGAAGCCTGGAGACTACGAGGGTTTGGCAGAGGCCATAATGTATGTCTACCATAACAGGGAAATTGCGAAGGAGTTGGGTGAGAATGGTAGGCGCTACGTTGAAGAGAATCTTTCCCTCCAGCAGATAATCTCGAAGTTGATCTCCGTTTTCAAAGCTGCTGGCAGTTCAAGGCTTATGAGGACGGTTGACGTCTAGGAGTTGAAAAGGTCTGTCAGAACATACGGTGGAGAAATCTCGGAGAAGCGCTGAAACAATGGTCGAGACGAGCCCGACTTATTCCGTATTCGTTTCAAAGTGTGACGACGAACTCAACAGAGTCCTCAATGAAGGCCTTGAATTCGTCGACTGGAGGCAGTCCGCAAGAAGAGACTCTGTGGTTTTCATCAAGCCCAACTTCACTTTTCCACGATATTCTGAAGGCATCACCACGAGGCCCGAGATGCTCAGATGTCTGCTGGGGATGATGAAGGACAGGTGCCACCGAGTCATAGTTGGTGAGTCTGATGGCGGCAACCATTCCTTCACGGCTGAGCAATCGTTTGAAGGACATGGAATGAACGCGATCTGCAAGGAAACAGGCGCCGAACTGGTTAGTTTGTCCAAGCTTCCTTCACGATTCGTTGAGTCTAGGGTTCACTCGAAACGGGTGAAGGTTCAACTGCCTAATCTTTTGCTAGATGATGTCGATTGTTTCATCTCTGCTCCAGTCTTGAAGGTTCATGTGATGACTGGGGTCAGCCTTGGGTTAAAGAATCTGTGGGGTTGCTATCCCGATACAATGAGGTGTATGCATCACCAGAACCTCAACTCTAAGCTAGCCCTGATTGCGGAAAGCGTGAAGCCCAAGCTTGTTGTCATAGATGGAGGCTACGCGCTGGACGGACACGGTCCCATGTGGGGAACACCGACCAAGAAGGATCTAGTATTGGTTTCAAACAATGTCGTTGCCTCCGATGCTTCTGGGGCAGCCCTCATGGGTATTCCGCTGGACAGAGCGCAACATGTATTGACCGCTGAGGCGGAAGGCCTCGGAACCACGAACCTGGACAAAGTCAGGTTCAACACTGATTGGCGCACCTATGGGATGCGGTTTCACGTCAACAAAACGTTGATCGACAGTATCTCAGGTCTGCTTTTCGCCAGCGACAGGATAGCTAAGCTTGTCATGGCTTCTCCCCTGACACCTCTTGTTTACGGTGTCGCTGGCATACTCCGGTCCGACGAGGAGAAGTCGTTGTCGAGTCAATTAGGGAACTTGTATAGCGGATAGCTTTGAGGATTCTTGA
>JALHTG010000115.1 GCA_022865705.1 Candidatus Bathyarchaeota archaeon
CGATCCGTCTAACTCTATTAGGCATGCAGGAGGGTCAGGTTGAATCCATCCATATGCCCTGGTGGCTGGTAAGCGTCAAAGAGAACCTGTAAGAAACGAGCCCATAGACAAAAAGACGCAAAAAATCAGGGACTCGACTTAGTGGTGCGCACACACACAAAATTGCTGTAACGGCGAACGACGGTTCAAATTCACACAGCACGCGCTCCCTCTCTCTTTCTGCCTCCAGTGAACGATTGCAATGAATAGCAACATCAATGCCACAACACCAGCGAATCCATAAGTGTATTCGAATGGTAACCTGAAACCCCACGTAAGTTCGTTGGCTAGACCAGCCGCAGACATAAAGAATGGCCATGAGATGAGCATATTTCGAGTTAATCGAAAAACTATTGCGGAGACCATACCGTTGAAAAACAAAGTCCACATCTGAGGAATGTATGCTCTATACCCAGAATAACCGATGTGATGGAGAGAAAAAAGTGCTGCAGTAATGAGAATAGCTGGTATCGCCCCGAAAGCTTTCTCAAATCTCATCTGAACCCAACACTGGAAGAATATCACAAAGAAAAGAGCTGACGCAATCTCAAACAGTATTAGTGGTAAAAGTTCCGTGAAAGTAGGCCATATGATAGTGGTGTGTCGGCGAAAAAAGGGAAGAGAGAAGATAATCGCTGACAACACCAAGCTTTTCTTCCAATGTTTTTTGCTTATCCCCATCTCTGAGAGGGGCCGCTTTTTCACGAGGCTATTGTACGCTATCGGGACCGCAATACCCGCGGCAAAGAAAGAAACAGGGCCACATAATATGAAAAATACGGTTGCGTTGGCCCGTGTAACTATCTGCCAGGTTACGTAGAAGCAGATGTCCAGAACAAGGGAAGAGACAAGAACGACAAGCAAATCTATCGACGGTTGAAACCTGAACTGTAGAAAGTCTCCAAGAGATGAACCTATCCGCATGCGAATAGAAGTCAACTTCCCCACAATAAACCGTTAAGAATCATTGTCTAATAGCCTTTCCAGGAGGCGAGTCCCCTCATTCCTGCCCAACGCCCATCTTTCCCTTACTGCTTCTGACCTAGACCCTGCGCGCGCGTTTCAACATATTATTGTACGTGGAAAGGCGGAACGGTGGAACACCTAACCGCGCGCGCTAGGTTTCGATAAGAAATGACCGCCTCTAGGCATGGTGCGTCGTAATTCTAGCTACTAGGTCATGAATTGTGTGTGCCATAGTTGGTGCGCACACACATGATGCGCAAACTCAAGTAAGCAACGATAAGAGACGAACATGTTACTCGCTTGACAGAAAATGGTTCATCTCAGGTATGCTCGGCGGAACCAATTCCTCAATCGGCTAGGTAACGCCAGACGAATGCGGCAATGATTCCACCGATAATCGGTGCTACCCAGAAAAGCCATAGTTGCTCCAGCGCAATGCCTCCCACTATTAAGGCGGGGCCGAGGCTTCTTGCGGGGTTCACCGAGGTACCGGTTATTGGTATTCCCACAAGATGAATGAGAACGAGGCTCAGCCCAATGGATAGGCCAGCGAATCCTTTGGGAGCCTTCTCACTAGTTGACCCATGAACCACGATCAAGAACACAAAGGTCAATACAACTTCAGCAATGAAGCCGGATGTTACAGAGAAACCGGCCGGAGAGGCAAGACCATACCCGTTCTGCCCCAGCCCATTCACTGCGAGGCTGTACCCAGGACTGCCTGATGCGACAAGAAAAAGCAACGCAGCCGCAAGCGTTGACCCCACACACTGCATCACTACATAGAACACCGTATCTTTAGCATTCATCTTCCCTGCAGCGAACATCGACACGGAAATTGCCGGATTTATGTGACATCCAGAAATGCCTCCGATCGCATATGCCATCGCTACCACCGAGAGCCCAAAAGCAAACGAAATGCCCACAAAACCAATAAACCGTCCGGCCAGAACTGCGCTTCCGCACCCCATCAAGACCAGCACAAACGTCCCGATCAGCTCAGCAAAATACTTCTTAACATTCCCAGCACTGCTCATGGTAATAGTACCACAAAGACAAGCGTCCGTTGCGATTAGTTAAGGCTTGCTTGCACGAAATGAAACCGTGGAGATTCTTTCTAATGAACCAGAAAAACAAAGGTGAGGTTGAGAGATCTTCCCCCCAGTTGACGTCGTTCGTCGTCGTTGGGGGAGTTTTTGTGTGTGTGCCATAGTTGGTGCGGCCGCCACAGATCGAGCTGTGCGCTCGATAGGCATTCTCTTTGCCACTAGCACAGGCATCCGTTAATGCCCGTCCGGTCAGCCTTTCTCAAAGAGCAGATAGTGGTTGACCTGGTACGACATGGGTCCTGCACCCATACCAGCCGCTTGATAGGTGTGTAGGCGCCAGCCCCTGCTTTGGTATTCCCCGATTGTCTTGCCAACATCCTTGTGGTGCTCAATCTGAACGCATTCATATTCCTTCATCTCAACAACATCTCCTGTGGCATTCTTGAGGCTCAGCCTATTAGAATTGGCCCAGCACGCACGCGCTATTCTTTCTGGGGAGCGAGATATCCTAGCGCCTTGAGCTTCTCTGCGATCTCAGGGAAGGCCAATGTTCTGTCGTCTTGACTGAATTTGCCATCCCGTATCGCTTTATCCCAGGCCACGAGAACTTCCAAGTTCAAGGCGTAGGGTGCGATCAGCTCTTCAATCTTCTGAGAAGTGGACACTCCCCACGGGGTTACTACCGATCGAATAGCAGTAGCCAACCTTGATGCGCTATCTCTCCCCATCAGGACAGGGTAGACGGAGCGTAGCAGGAGAACTCCTGCCAAGATGCCGCCAACATGGACTATCATGTCGCTTGCTATGCCCCACCAGAGGCGGGTCATCGCGTGTTGCGTTTGCTGCGTGTAGGCTTTGAGTTTCTTCATGACCTCTTCCTCTGGGAGATCCTTGAAACGCTTGTGCAGTCCTGTGGAGCGGGCTAGCCCCTCGACGATCTCCCACCATGCGTCTGGCTTCGTTTCCTTCATGACGAGGAAGAGGGTTTTTCGTTCTTTCAGTTTTGGGTCGGATAGCTGTTCGTGGACTGTGAGGGATAGTCTTCCGAGCGACGTGAGGTTCCATTTCCTTGTCTCGATCTCACGTTCCACAGTGCCGGCCTTCGCCAGGCTCTTCAAGCAATGGGATAATGTGCCAGGGCTGCCTATCCGCTTGTCTTCGGGTAACCGGTTCAGTTCGTCAAGGAGTTCCGTGAAGCCTAGAGAGCCTCTTCGGAACAGCAGCCTAGTGACCTCTTGTTCCATTTTTTCTGTTCGTGGGAAGCGCCCGCGGGAGACCATTCCTCTCTTCTCCGTCGTGTAGAAACTTCAGTAAAACGAAGTATTTAAGAGGTGCCCTGCTCCCGACGAGGAAGTGCAGTGAGAGAAAGCGACCATGACTGAAGGTGACCTCTTCAGTGGATGGATGGGTAGGCAACGCTCGATCAGGGAGGAGCTATCATGTTGGGGGAGGCAGAGTTTCACAGTGGAGGCTCTTCTTGATGCCCTGCTGGCGTTGGCTTCGGTTCTGCGATGGTTGACGCCCATTTGGACGGTGGAGAAGTGTATATACAGTCGTATATGGAGGGGGTAGGGTGCGCTGCAGTACAATTTCCGGATAACTAGGCGCCTTCTGTGCTTGGTGCAGCAGACTGCTGAGAGGCAGGGGATCTCTGCGAGTCGGCTGATCAGAAGAGCGATCTTGTCGTATCTGAGGAGCCTGCCTTTGGAGCTTTTGTTCACTAGGAGGCTGAAGTTGCGTGAGTTGTTCAAGCAGCTACGCCTGTTCGCTTTGACCTACCGTGTAGCAGGTGTTGATGTGACGGCTCGTAGGGAGGCCATGGTCCAGACTCTTACGTAGAGGATTGACGAGGTTTCCGGGCTGATTCGGGAGGGGAAGGTTGCGAAGCCGAAGATGTTGAGGCAGTATCAGCTTCTTGGATATCTGTGTGACATTCTGAACGGAGTTCTGGAGGATGTTGCCACGGACGAGCTTCTGAGGCGGATGAAGAGGTGCGAGGAGTTCAGCGGGATTGGTGAAGCAGAAAGCGTTGATCGAAAAAAGGTTGAGGAGACTAGAGAGGGCGCTCAGACCACTGGACGAGAAGCGGCTGAGTGAATTCGAGAAGGTCAGAGACGATCCGGCCGCGTTTGCCGAGAGGTTTCTAAACTTCACGCCTCTCCCATACCAAGAGAAGATTCTTGCGGACACAAGCAAACGCATCGCAGTGCGAATGTGCCGACAGGCCGGAAAGACCACAACGATCGCGGTCCGGGCGATCTGGTACGCCGCCACCCATCCGAGAACTCTGTCGTTGATCGTGGCCCCTTCGCTCCGGCAAAGCATGATCATGATGGATCGGATCCAAGGCTTCCTCAACGGCATGAAGCCCCAGGACCGACGAGTCATCGTTGACAAGATACAGCGAACCGTGGTCTGGTTCAGAAACGGCAGCCAAATGGTCGCCCTGCCTTGTTCACCAAATCTGTTAAGGGGCTACACGGCCCATCAGGTGCTGGCGGACGAAAGCGCCTTTTTCAGAGACGACGAGATCATCTTCTACAACGTTCTATATCCGATGCTTGCGACCACGAACGGCACCTTGATCGCCTCCTCCACGCCTTGGGCTACGAGATCAGTCTTCTACCAGATGTGCATGGATCCCAAGCTGGAAAGCACCTGGTCCCGTCATCATGTGACTTGGCGCGATGTTGTTGCGGCCGGACTCATGACGCAGGAATTCATTGATGAGATGCGTCAGGTCTCACCGCCAGAACGTTTCATCAGGGAGTTTGAGGCTGAGTTCAGCGAAGACGTGGATGCCTACGTGCCCCAGGAGCTGATTGCTTCCTGCATCTGGACCGACGCGTGGCACGGCCTCAACCCACGCCAAATCTACTACCCTTTCGAGTCCACACCTAAAGGACTGTTCAGTGTTGGCATTGACCTAGGTGAGATCCACGACCATTCCGTTGTCTCAGTTGTTGAGAGATGGAACAGCCGGATTGGCCTGGTTCACTGCCACCAGTTCCCACTGAAGACGCCGTACGCCACAGTGATTGGTTACGTGAAGGCGCTGTCCGACCGCTTCCAGTCGATTGAGAAGATCCTTGTTGACGCGACTCGAGAGAGCTACGTGGTCAAAGACATGCAGGCAGCCGGGATCGATCAGGTCTCACCCGTCACCTTCAGCATGCAGTCGAAGCAGGAGATCGCCAACTACCTGAAGGAGCAAATGCAGCTCAAAACCTTCGCCTTGCCGTATGATCCTGACGTCATCGCGGAATTGAACTTGGAGAAGTTTGAACTCACCAAGGACGGCAACATCAAATTCTATCATGACGAAGGAACGCACGACGACCGGTTCTGGTCAATCGCCCTAGCCGTCTACGCTTCCCGAGAAAGCGAGAAACCAACCTTCATCCCAATCCGGAAACGCTAGGCTCGACCCACCCTTCTCTCACTCGCTTTTAGTGAGAGGAGCAGTGTTCCCAGACCCACAAGAACCGACAATTGAATGAACCATTCTGTGACTTCTCGAATCGGCACCAAGGAGAACGCTAAATCTGTCCAACTGTCAACAACAATCAGATGGAAACCCCTACCCCTCGGCCGGCTGATCCGTCGTCGCATCAGCTGGCGCGCACATTAGACCTTCAGCGGGTTTCTTGCAGAACGAATCATCCATAATATTCCAGCTATGCCCAAGAGCATACAATTGAATGGAAGCACAAAACTCTGACGTAGTATTCCCACGTCACTACTTGAGAAGGACATAACCCCGAGCGAAAAAAGAATTGATGAAACAAGCGAAATGAATATGCCCGCGAGAAGCCATAGGAGATTCGAGCTCCAAATCTCTATCGTTTCCTTATGTTTTTGCCATGCGTAGGGGTTCTGCTGTGCCTTTTCCACCACCCTACTGACCTCCGAAAAAGCATAGACTGCGAGCAGACCGGCAAATCCTATTAGAACACCGTTTACCTCAGCAATTGTCTTCAGCATCTCAATTGCTGCTTGCCACTGAATTACTTCAGCAAGAAACGGAGACAAAAAGAGTTGACCACCAAAATAGAGTATCAGGGCAACGGCAAAGTAGAAGCCGACGGTGTATACAATCCCTGTCAACTCTCCTTTCAACCAGTCTTTTAGTTCCTCTCTATCCTTCGGAAGTTTCGACCTTACCCATCGCTTCACATCGATTGACCCTGTTGTCATAGGACTGGGAGCGCGTATTAGAATTGTAGGTGGTTCCTACTTACACGCCAGCCGTCGCGGTGCTGGTGCCTAATAGGCGAGAAATATCACTTTTCTCATCGTGCGTTCTTGAGTACATTCCCTGGTGGTATTTCTTCATCTTGTCAGGACGCGCGAATCAACAGAGAACAGACATTATTCACTGTATTCTCTCAAGTGAGACTAGCTCGCGCCCCAACAGAATACTGAAGCCAAGATCCTCGAGAGATTTTTTTGAAGAATCTTGTACTGTAGTTGGTGCGCACACACACAAATCAACGGGTTCAAATTACGACGTCCACATGATCAAGTCAAGCGATTGTTCGCGAGTTTCTAAAGCCTTTCATCTTCAAAGGAGAAGACGTCTTCGATCTTCGAGTCCAGCACTTTGGCAATCTTGTAGGCTAATCTCAATGACGGGTTGTATTTTCCCTTCTCTAGGAAGAGTATTGTCTGTCTTGTGACGTCCACTTTCTCAGCCAGAGCTTCTTGTGTGAGGTTGCGCTTCTCTCTCAGTTCTTTGATCTTCGTCTTCATGCCGAGGACTCTCAGGCACTGAACCTGTCGTAGTAGACGAATGATGCAACGAATATTGTCAAACTACCAGCAAACAAGACTGCGACTGAGACTGCGCGCGCGCGTCCACCAACTTTCGCCGACTAAGCCGGGTCGAGAAGCGTTCCCCGACTAGCGCGCGCTACCCCGCCCGGTCCACTGCTCCAGCTACGAGGGTGATGAGTCCGACAATATCGTCTTTTAGTGCGCTCATTGAGCTCTCTTCCCGCTCAAGTATGCTTCCGAACTCATCGCTCCAATGAACGTGCTGCACGAAGTACATAAAAGAAGATGAGCCCATTTATCGTACCATAGGTAACAGACTCCAGGCGGTAGCCATGATATTGCCTCCAGTCGGCAGGCGGCGCCTGCTGTTGCTTCTACTCCTGCTATCGATTGTATCATTCTTCATTGTTCCGAAGCGAGTGACTGCAGATTCTGCTGCTCAGAATCCAGTTACTGAATTTCGAGCCAAGGGTAGCGACAAAGACGGAAATACCATAAATATCTCGAATCTCGGTGGCGACCTATTCTACAAATCAAGTGTAATTCATCTGATCCCTTGGCACACCCGGCAATGGTCCAGTATCTCTCACCCATACTGGCTGTTCTATC
Source organism: Candidatus Bathyarchaeota archaeon (assembly GCA_022865705.1). Taxonomy (GTDB): domain Archaea; phylum Thermoproteota; class Bathyarchaeia; order 40CM-2-53-6; family JALHTG01; genus JALHTG01. Next base: position 7,440 of record JALHTG010000115.1, read on the forward strand.
TTGTCAATGTTACTGGAAACGACTTCTACATAGGCTATCTATATCTTGACAACATAGCCACGGGCCCTTTCGGATTGTACCTTCTGCACTATGCTGACGGAGCTTACAACTGGATTGGTTGGTTCACTGGTGAGCAATTCGTAGGATCTAGTATCGTCTTCTCCCCGAACATCGGTATTCCAGCGCTGTCCATCCAACCTGAGGCGAAGTTCCCAAACACCTTGTTTGTTTCAGGCCCAAGCTTGGAAATTGTCGGAAACGAAGGGAAGTTCAAGGGCAGACAAATCTACTCTCTACTCAACCTGTACAACGTGACCAAGTCATCAAATGATTGGAATGAGTTGTGGGTAGTAGAGGCCGATGGCAAGAACTACTATTACGGCATTTTCTATATGTTCAACAACGATCATTCAAACGTCTACTATGCATACGAGCTCCGGTTGGATGATTTCGCCGCTCAATACACTCAGAGCCGGCTGGCCATACCTGCGAAATGGGAGCTCGGTTTGGCTACACCCATTCCAGAATTCGGTCCATCGCTTCCGAAGATGGTCCTCGTTTTCATTGCTTTGTGCCTACCCGGAATCGCGGTGCGCTACCTGAAGGCCAAATCCCGTTTTCTGCATCATCCCAGCGACGACCAACAAGTGCTCAACGTTGCAGACTGAAGAAAGACTCATATTCTCATTCAGTGCATCGATAGTCCAGCGCGCGTATCTTCAACGGCTTCGTGAAAGCGTGGAACATAGCGTGATATTTTTTCCGTCTCATGAATAGCATTTGAATCGCAAGCAATGTGTCAGACGCGAGGAGCCCCTCTGTTTCCACAGGCTTTTCAATGTTAGCCCCATCAATAAGCCGCTGTTTGATCATGTCAAAGACTACTCTATCGTTTTGATACGTTTTTCTGAGAATGGCGTTTCGGTGCCTTTCAATAAATCGCAGAAGCTCAAGCCTAAACTCCGGAACAGAACGCAGCGCATCGTCTGAGAACCATTCAAGATAACCGTCTGAAGTCAAGTTTCGTACCTGCGCTACTGTAAGTATCTTCTTGCGGCGCAGCTTGATTGCGTAGGATTGCATAGCGGTTAGCTTAGGAAATAGCGGTTTCCAAGGAAGTGTCCAAATAGAAGGAAATGCGTAGCGCCTACGATGTTTGCTATACACCTTCATTACG
>JALHTG010000116.1 GCA_022865705.1 Candidatus Bathyarchaeota archaeon
ATATTCCAAGAAATCGTGTGCGTTGTTTCCGAAGTCATGGTTCTAAGAGCAGATACGTTGTGGCTCGCCTCCACTCATTGCCAAGGATTTGGCAACAAGCCTTAGGATTGCAGGCCTATTATGCCGTGGAAGTCTTGGCTGAGAAGTATGATTCCCTTTCAACAGAAGAGAAGGAGAAAATACTGATTCACGAACTATTGCACATTCCAAAAAGCTTCGGAGGAGGCTTTAGGCATCATCGGGATTGGGTAACCAGACGCAGAGTCGAACTGCTTCACCTCACCCTCAAGCGATCTTCAGAGAGTTGAGATCGAATAGGCGAGATCCGCCCCCGAAGAAAATGTCTCACACCTCTCTTTCAGCATTCAAGAACCACGAAGTTTCACAAATCCCCGAGCGAATTCCTCTGCATGTTTCTCTGATTTACTGAACTTTCCTTCCATTGATCGCAGGTGATGATAGAATTCATGCAGTACAACATACGGCTCAAACATCATCTCAGAGTTGGAGAAGTAGATCGTCTCCTTTTTCGCGACGTAACATCCCGCGACTCTGCGACGACCTTTGACCGTTCCTATCTTTAGTTTCGGAGGCCTTACACCATACTTCTCGGCCAGGAACACCAAAGCCTCCTCCGGTCTGCCTTCAAGGATAAGACTGACAACGTTCCTTTTCCAGTGTTCGTCACAAGTCGAAGAACATCCTCTGACCCGAGGAATCGGTTTGTTGCTTGATGCCGCGGACAAGAAAGATCAACAATCAACTCATGCACTTGTGGAGTTCAACTTCCCTTCGATTTGAGCCGGCTATTCCTTTCCGCATCTAGCCTTCGGACGAGTCTGATGATCTCATGTGAAATGCCCGGCGCAACTCGAAACTCTTCTTTATGAGAACAATCCCTGTCAAGAATCACCTCTTTAGTGTCTCTGTCAAAAAGCACCGGGTAGATTCGACATCCTTCAGGCCGATCACCATAGATAGTACATGCCTGACCATTGTGGAAGACGCATCTCCCCATTGAATTCCTGAGTTTCTGCAACCCCTTTCTCTCGACAACAAATAAGTTCTCAGAAACGCCAAGCCCTTTTATCCGCGCGACATCAGAATCACTTAGCGGCATCTGAGTGTTCAAGCAGCATTTGATACATCTGCGACGCAGACATGGGTTCTTCGTGCGTTCCATAGGACACGATTCCAGAGATCTTGGTAATGAGTCTTTCAAGTCGTCTTCTGAAAGCTCAGGGTCTCCCTTTACGAAACGCTGGTGGTGCATACCAATACGGATCCCAGGTGATGCGAGTGCCCAAGAAAGTACGTGGGCTTTTCTATCAGTCTGAGGGAATGCGGAACATGTATCACGTCATCGTCTTGGGCGGGGGAAGGGTTGGAGGGGCTATTGCCAAGGATCTTGCGTCTGACCCGGGCGTGAAAGTGAAAGTTGCAGACAAAGACCCCAAGATCTTGACTAGACTATCTGCGGAAGCATCGATAGGGACCATAAGGTCGGACCTGTCTGATCCACAGAAAGTGAAGAGCCTTGTGAAAGAGCATGATCTTGTGGTTGGCGCCGTTCCTGGCTTTCTAGGCTTCAGAACTTTGAGAGCGGTATTGGAGGCTGGCAAGAGCTATTGTGACATCTCTTTCTTTCCGGAGGATGCTCTGCAGATGGATCACCTAGCCAAAGAGAAAGGCGTCACGGCGCTGGTTGATTGCGGTGTGGCTCCTGGGCTGAGCAATATGATTGTCGGGCGCCTTCATACGGAGCTAGACGCAACGAGGGAGGTGTCGATTCTTGTAGGAGGATTGCCTAAGGCACGCATTTGGCCGTACGAATACAAAGCTCCCTTCTCTCCAATAGATGTTATCGAGGAATACACACGGCCTGCTAGATATGTGAAAGACGGACATGTGGTAACGATGCCAGCCTTATCAGAATCAGAGCTGGTCGACATTCCAGGTGTTGGAGTCTTGGAAGCTTTCAACACGGATGGCCTTAGATCTCTCCTAAAGACGATCAAATGCCCCAATATGAGGGAGAAGACCCTCAGATATCCTGGCCACGCTGAAAAAATGAAGATGCTTAGAGAAACAGGATTCTTTGACAACACACCGGTGGAGATTGACGGAGCGAAGGTGAGGCCCATTGATTTGACTAGTAGGCTGTTGTTCCCTATGTGGAAGCTAGAGGAGGGCGAAGAGGAGTTCACGGTCATGCGCATAGAAGTGGTCGGCATGAAAGACGGCAAGATGTTGAAACACATCTACGATCTTCTGGATACGACTGATAAGAAGACTGGCATGTCGTCGATGGCGAGAACAACGGGATTTCCCTGTGCCATAATGAGTCGACTGTTGTTGAATGGTGAATACCAGCGAAAAAGAGTCGTTCCTCCAGAGACGGTGGGGCAAGACAAGTCAGTTTTTGAGAAGGTCATGGCTCAGCTTCATGATCGAGGGGTCATTTTCAGACACGACACACGAGCTGCTTCCTAAGCGCGCGCGGTCGTTCCCATCTTGAGAAAGAAGGCAACGATCGGTTCAAAAATCGAGAATTCAGAGGATGATCGAGGGCATGGCCAGAAACTCATATTAATCGGTCGAGCATCTACAGACTGGTGGAAGAAATCATGAATAACGGTTTGAGGTCTATGAGTTGTAAGCCGATATTTCTGATAGCTATTCTGGGACTTGTAATTCTAACTAGTTCTATTAGCGAGATTCACGGATACAAAGCAGGGAGATACCTCACCTGCCAAAATGTTACCGGTGCCTATCAACCGGTCGGCATAACTGATACCTTCGCAATTACAGACACGTATGTGTGTGTTTGGTTTGAATTGGAGGATACGATTTCCGGAACAAAGTACCCTCTCACAGTGAAATATTATCAACCGGGTCTTAAATACTACGGCGAAGCTGCCTGGTATTCAGTAGCATATGGCACCCACCTTATTGATTACAGTCGCATGCAGATTGCGGGAGCAGAGCCGTCCAACATTCCGGGACAGTGGAAAGCCTCCTTGTTTGTGGGCTACGAATGGGCCTTCGACAAGACATTCACCATCGGAACGGCCGCTCCACCAACTAAGACGTTTAGTGTGATGCTCGACACCGACCCGAAGGTTACTACTGTGATCTTGGATGGAAACGCGATCCCAGCTGGCACCTCAATGGACTTCAAAGAAGGCGAAACTCACGTCATAAGCGTGAAGGATACAGTGGAGAAAGCAGGAGAGACCGGTGTGAGATACGTCTTCAAGGAATGGAGTGACGGGATCGCGGAAAGAACAAGAACGATAAAGGTGTTCGGCCCTGCGACATACACCGCGATATTCACGACTCAGTGGTACTTGAAAGTTGAGTCGGACTTTGGCGAAGTCAAGGGCGAAGGCTGGTATAACAAGGGAACGCAGGCTGTTGCGACCTTAGACATGGGGAGAGTCGGAGCCGGTTTCCTTGAAGATTGGGTGTTCAAGGGTTGGACCGGAGGTGCGTCTGGAACAGACCTCAAGTCGAAGCCAATATTGATGGATGGACCTAAGACGGCTACGGCTCAGTGGGAGAAGCAGTTCAGCGTAGTGTTCTACGTTGTTGTGGTTGTTGTGCTTGTCCTGGTGATTCTCATAGCCATCTTCATCATGATGAAGCGAGGAATCCTCAAGCTTTCCACGCGCCGCTCACGAGCTCTTCCTCCACCCCCGCCGCCACCTCCACCTCAGACCAGAGGTTGAGAAGAAAACCTGAGAATCCTCTCTTCATTGGAGGTGCCAAAGGTTCATTCGGGCGCCGGAGTAAAAGGACTTTTCATTACACTGCTAATGATCCTTCTCTTTTTCGGGCTGTCCTTCATCTTAACGAACCTAATAGGTCAGTACGCAGGGTACATAGTCTCAATGCTTGTTTCAACAATAATTGGTTATGCCATATCCAATCTTTCTCGCCTAAGAATCGGCCGGCCCGACCATGAGCCATCATCACAATATCCGTGTCCGAAATGTAGGAACCCGTTGACATTCGTCCAGGAATACAAGCGGTGGTACTGCTACAACTGCAAAGAATACCAGTAGGAGTGATCATCATCAAGGATGCGTTCGGCGCGAGTGCCGAACTAATTCTTCTATCCTACGTTCCGTTTCTATTGAGAAGGAAATCACGGCATCAGGCTTTCAGGCGGTTTTCCTTCCACCCATCTCTCATTCTCAAAGCAGTACCATTTCCCAGACTCTAGTCCGATTGCCCAAACCCTACCATTCGCATCGCGAAACTTCAGTCCCCTGCTTAGTTTTGCAAGGATTAGATCATCTATCATGCGTGCTCCTTTTCTTTCTTTTAGGTCGCTGAAGATCTTTTGAATCTGCTCAGGAGAATAGGTTCTGCTTCGTGAGAATGTGGTTTCCGCAGGTTTCACCTGTATCTGATATTTCATGCAGGTGTCACAGTAGTAATGTTGGTAGTCAGTGACCCAGAATAGATCTTTCTTGCATGTGGGGCATTGAGGAGGATATTCCCTGCAATTGGAGCAATAGAAGCGATCGTATTGCTGAATCCAATTTAGATTCGCGCCACATTTGCAGATCTTTTTCTCCATACTCGTCAGCCACGCATACAGTTGTCAATGTGTAGTTTTGGACACTGGTATGCTAGGATCACGACGATCGGTGGATATGGGGCTATCAGGCTGCGTAATGGGTGTAGGCGGCTGGCCGGCCTTACTTATCTTCGGAGTCCCTAGAAGCCTCCACGGCCCTTCATCTGGGCTGCCTCTGAAGGTGCCTCCATCCCTGAAGAACCTGTATTTGATGTTTTCATCTGTCTCTGGATTATTGCATACATGTTCCTTGTGCCGCACACGCCATTCCTGGGGCTGTTCCGTTTCCGGACCCATCTTCGCTGCTCCGGGCAGAGGAAGAGTTCCACCATGAAAGAGGAAATCATCAACGATCGGTGCTACATGTCTCTCGTGTGGGTGATAATCTAGCCAAATATTGGGTTCGCGCACTTGACGGAAGTCTGGAGGCGGACTGATGTTCGAGCCATCTTTGTCTACGCCCATCGGCGGACCTTCCCCCCCACCTCTGGGAATGGTAACCCGAACGCCATTGGAGTCCTCCGCCCAAAGTGGTGGTAGTCGCCTCAGTTCAGGTGTCCCAGGTGGTACGGGCTGTGGGCCGGTCGGTGCACCGTGCCAAGTGCTGCGATAGGGTTGTCGACGCGGATCGTCCTCCGCCTTCTTCTTGTCCCCAGTCTCCTCTGAAGGGCCTACTGGTGGAAGAATGAGCGGGGGTGGTGGAAGATTCTTCAGTCCGTCCGTTGGTTCTCTTCCTCCTTTAACCGTAGGAGGTTCGCTTCCCGGTTCCGTTGGGGGAGACTCCGACACAGGC
>JALHTG010000117.1 GCA_022865705.1 Candidatus Bathyarchaeota archaeon
ACCTGCCCGGGCTCGCAAGCATAGCGCTATTGATGTTGGGCGTTTTCGTCTCAGGCTGGTTCGCTCAGTCAGCCCAAGGAATTCTAATGGCCTCCATATCCCAGAAAGCGCTTAGAGCCCTGCGGAAGAACCTGTTCGAGCACCTCCAGACTCTCAGCCTTAGCTTCTTCGACAGACGAACACATGGCGAGCTGATGAGCAGGCTGACCAACGACATAGACGCCATAAACATAGCCCTGACTATGAACATCACTCAGCTCGCTTCAAGCCTCCTATCCCTCTTTGGGATATTGGTAGCGATGTTCGTGTTGAATGTCTGGCTCGCCTTTGGCAGCCTCTTGGTGCTACCGTTCATGGTTCTGACAACGGTCTTTGTTGGGAGGAAAAGCCTCGCAGGCTTCCGTGGCCTCCAAGCGAAAATGGGGCAGCTGAACGGCCGGATCGAGGAGGTGTTGAGTGGTGAACGCGTAGTCCAAGCTTTCGGCAAGCAAGGCACAGTCCTTGACCAGTTCGACAAGGACAACGTTGCTGTCCGGGACGTAGCAATAAAGGCGATGAGCTATGGCTTCGTGATGCCACCACTAGTGAATGTGATGAGCAACATTGGTATAGCCGTGGTAGCTGGGCTGGGAGGCTGGATGACTGTGACAGGCTTAGTCACAGTCGGGCTTGTGGCGTCATTCATCACGTATGCTCGTAACTTCGTTCAACCCCTCCGTCAACTCGCTGATCTCTACAATTCCATTCAAACAGCCTTGGCGGGAGCGGAACGCGTCTTCGAGATCATCGACGAGATACCAGAGATCACTGATAAGCCCAACGCGACGACTCTGAAGGAGACAAAAGGGGATGTGGTCTTCGACCATGTCAACTTCAGCTATGTCCCTGCCGTGCCAGTGCTCAAGGATGTGAGTTTCCACGCTGAGCCGGGTCAAGTGATCGCCTTCGTCGGGCCAACCGGTGCAGGAAAGACAACCATGATCAATGTTCTTGGAAGGTTCTACGACATACAGGGCGGTTCGATAAAGATCGACGGAGTAGACATCAAGGACGTTACAAGAGAAAGCCTGCGTCGACAGCTAGGCACCGTGCTCCAAGACAACTTCCTATTCGCAGACACAGTGACGGAGAACATACGCTACGGCAACCTGAACGCCACAGATGAAGAGTGCATTGCAGCTGCAAAGCTCGCCGACGCCGACCAGTTCATCACTCGCCTACCACAAGGATACCGCACCATGCTGACAGAGAGAGCAAGCAACCTCAGCCAGGGGCAAAGACAACTCCTCGCCATAGCCCGGGCCATAATCTCTGACCCCCGCATACTCATTCTCGACGAAGCGACCAGCAGCGTTGACACAAGGACCGAGATCAGGATACAGGAGGCCCTCCTAAGACTCATGAAGGGGCGAACGAGCTTCGTCATAGCACACCGCCTAAGCACGATACGCAAAGCCGACCAAGTGCTCGTTATCAGAGATGGCAAGATAGTAGAGAGAGGAACCCACGAGTCACTCCTCGCCCAGAAAGGCTTCTACTACAATCTCTACATGAGCCAATTCAAAGGAATCAACAATCGCCAGCCAACCTCCAACATTAACGGCCGCTAGCCCGTCAGCGTCAAGACCTACGAGGAGTAGTGTCCGAACTGGTTAGGCGCGCGCACATACGGACACCCCTTCCACTGCTTCCGTGTGCATTTAATTGACCAGCACAGACTTCATTCACTGATTCTCGACCCCAATATGAATGTGACAGACGCCAGAAGCGCAACTGAGAGCACCGACATTTGAAAAGCTCCAGTGACATCGATGAGGAACCCAAAGATGACAGGCATCGTCAACGGCCCAACATTGCCGAGTGACGAGATGAGACCGACAACGCTGCCGACAGTCTTGGAAAGACGCTCATGCCTCGCAGGCATTGTCAAGCTGATGGTGAGCGCACCAATACATGTGAACCCTGAGACAAAGATGCATACGAGCAGAAGAGGAATCGAGGCATAGTTTATTCCCACGATTGATATGGCCGCAGCCACGCCAAGCACGGCTATCATAATCTTTCTATTCTCAAACCTGTCCAGTGCAAAACCCATGATAGGTCCAGCCAAGAAGAATCCAAAGGGTAAGAAAGATGCGAACGTCTTGTCAAGATTCTTCATCTCTAACACTTTCGGCATCCAAGTAGCCAGCGTGTCGTAGCTTCCCATCGAAGCTATCATGAAGAATAGCAGGAGCCAAACATACCTGTCCTTCAGAAGCGCTGCAAAGTTCTCGAATTTGAGCTCAGATGTTCCTTTCATATTGCTTCTGGCAAGACCCCACCAAAAGCCGCTCACAATTATGGCGAGAACGCCGTAGACAAGGAGAATATCCCTCCATCTCATTACATGAAGAATCAGAGGCGTAAGCCCGAGCGCTGTCGCATTGCCAACTGCAAAACCTGAGATATAGATGCCAGTCCATAGGCCGAGGCTCTCGGGCGACCACTCCTTCACCAGAAGAGGTAGACAGGGCAAAACGACGGCCAACCCGACTCCAAGGAAGAATTGACTCAGCATCAGCGTAATGTAGCTAGGCGAGAGCCCCCTCAACACAGCGGAAGCTGCTGAGATCGGCAAGGCTATCCTGAGAGCATTCACATAGCCTAACCTATCGCCTACTAGCCCCCACGGCATCCTGAACAAGATCAGGCTTACCATCGCAGCTGAGAAGACTAAGCCGAATCCGGCGTGAGACAAACCCATCTCGCTCATAATCGCCGTGACCATCGGCGCTGTGGCAAATAGCAGAAGGTGCAGAAGAAAGGCGATAATGAAAGAGAACGAAAGCATTACCCAGCGCCATCGGCCATTCTTCGCAGCCATACTGCCTCCAACCATATGAAGAGCATGCATCACCATAACCTAGGCTAACATATGCTTTAGGTAGTCGTTCAAGATGCATGTGAACAAGTTTCATGTGAGTATATCACGTTAGCAGAAGGGAGAGTAATGAGCGAGCGCAAGGAACTGGAGAAGATATTCCAGAAACACTCATTCACGGATTTCAAGTGGATACATCCTGAGAAGATTGCTGTTTCACAATGGGTCAGAATGAAATGCATGTTCGGCTGCAGAGAATACGGGGTGAAAGCCTGCTGCCCACCAAACGTGCCCAGCGTCTCAGAGTGCGAACGATTCTTCCTAGACTACACCAAAGCTGCCGTTTTTCGTTTCGAGAAAAAGGTCGATAACCCCGAGGATCGTTACGAATGGACGAAGAGAGTCAATTCAAAGCTTCTGAACCTTGAGCGGGATGTGTTTCTCGCAGGCTACCCGAAGGCTTTCCTCCTCTTCATGGACACCTGCTATCTGTGCAAAGACTGCTCCGGAACCAGGACACAATGCTTCAACAAGAAATCTGCCCGTCCTGCACCAGAAGCACTAGCGGTCGATGTTTTTTCGACGGTAAGACAAGTCGGTTATCCAATTGAAGTCCTCTGGGACTATTCACAGAAAATGAACCGCTACGCATTTCTCATGATTAAATGAACGTGACGTTGTACAACGACTTTCGATTCCCACTACAACTATACCGGAACCGCAGATAACGCACGCTCGTTCACGCGTGTTATATAGTAATTTGGTGAAGTCAACTAAAGTGTTTGGCCTATGGAAAAGGATGAGCTTGTACAAGATGGACTAAGGGAAATGGAGGAAGTTCTGAAGCGAGCAGAGGTAGGGAGGATTGCTCTTGCTGATGGTTCTGTACCGTACGTAGTTCCATTGAACTTCATTTACGACAAGGGAAAGATCGCATTCCACTGTTCATTGGAGGGGAAGAAGCTGGATCTCATTGCGAAGAACCCGAATTGCTGTTTCGTGGTCGACGAGTTCATGGGAAAGGTGAGTTATCATTACGCTGCGAAGTGCCATCTTGACTATGACAGTGTCCTAGCCTTCGGAAAGGCGCGCATTGAACGTGATGAACCGGAGAGGATTCGCTTGCTTCAGCTCTTTGGTGAGAAGCACGATGAACGGTACAGAAAACCCATTGCGGATGGCGGTCTAGAGATAGGGCAGAACAAGCCGATAGACGGGTGCTGCTGCGTTGTCATTGACATCGAGCAAATGACAGGTCGGAGAGAAAGGACAGAAGACGGGAAGAGACAGAAGACGATGTGGCGTCACAAGTTCTAATCCATCCACTGTACGGCACGTACTCTCACAGAAATCTGCGGAGTTCTGTCGCATCGTCTCTCCATAAGTCTCGGCACGCCGACAGTACTCACAAGACTAACTCGAACGTTTGCTCCATGACTGTAGCTCCCCACTGGTTGCCCCTTATGGCGCGCGCGAGACTAGTGTACACGGCCGTTCACATTTTCCGCTTAGGAGAAATGAGCACATAGCAGGTGATCTCTCGGTCAGCCTGTGACTTGCAGTGCACTGAGCATTTTTCTGATGCTTGTCACGGGTATTCCTTCTCTGTCGCTGATGATCTGCTTCGCCGGCGGGTTCTGTAGGTAGTTGGGAATTCTCTTGGAGATTCTTTCCTGATATGTCGACACTAGTTCGTTCTGGTAGAATATTCCTGTCGGAATTCTGTCTCCCCATTCTTGAGCTTTGGTCAGTGCGGTTATACGTTTTGAAGACTCTTCTTCTTGGCTTCGAACAACTCCATCGTAACCCGCTTCTTCCAACTTGTACAGTCTCGGAACAGGTTTCCCAGTCTTTGGATCTTTTCGGTCTTCTCCTCCGTACCATTCCTTTGTGTTGATATCGTTGTAGGTCGGACAGGGTTGTTGAATCATTATCAATGCTAGTCCTCGATGCCGTATACCTCTCTTCATCATCTCTTTCAAATGGTGGACATCGTAGGCATAACTTCTTGCAATGAATGTGTACCCAGCGGCTAGTGCGAGGGCTATCGGGTTTACGCCCTCGTTTATGTTTGGTTCAGGAAGAGATTTTGTCTTCAACCCTAGTTTGAGTGTAGGCGAGGCTTGTCCCTTAGTCAAGCCATAGACACCATTGTCGTGGATGAGAACGGTCATGTCGATGTTTCTCCTGCCGATGTTGACGAAATGACCCGCTCCTATGCCTAGCCCATCACCGTCACCCATGACAGCTATCACTTCCAAGTCTGGATTGGCCAACTTGGCTCCCACAGCAAAAGGCAATGTTCTACCGTGTAAGGTGTGAACTCCATAGGCGTTCACGAAATGAGGTAGCTTAGCGTGGCATCCGATTCCGGAGAATATTGCAGTCTTAGACGGAGGGAGTTGCAGGTCAACAAGGGCCATCTGCAGGGCTGTCAGAATGCCAAAGTCTCCACAACCGGGACACCAGTCGACGAAAACTGGCGTCCTGTAATCAGCGAGTCTAAGAGCCACTAGTCAACACCTGCCTCTTCGGCGCTTTCTCCTGCACAATCAGTTTGAGCGCTTCATACGTTTCGTCTGCAGATACAGGTCTCCCGTTCCATTTGAGCACAAAATAGTCCATGTCTATTCCGGTACGCTCTCTGATTATTCCGGCCAGCTGTGAGGAGTAGTTGCCTTCGACGACGACCTTCTTCTGCGCCCTATTCAAGACTTCCGCAACATAGGCTTCGGGCAACGGGTGAGGCATCCGCACCTGCAGAAAGTTGATCCGGTAACCCTCCGCACGAAGTCTTTCCGTGGCTTCCGTGATGGCTCCTTTAGGCGAGCCCCAACTAACAACGGTTGTCGTCGCGTCTTTGTCTCCAAGGAAATTGACTCTCTCTTGGATCGGGATCTCTTTGTCGGCCACATCCATTTTTCTCATTCGCTTCTCAATCATTCGTGTTCGATTCGTTGGCTCCTCACAGATGTGCCCTACTTCATCGTGCTCGTCCCCTGTACACCAGAAGACTGTGCCAGGAGTTCCTAGCGGTACTCTGGGCGATATGCCAGACTCCGTGAACCGAAAGCGCTTATATTCTTCGCCTCGAATGTCCGCTTCTTCCAAGAGTTGGCCGCGTTCAACCTTAATCTTGCTCACGTCGAATATTCTGCAGCTCTTGCTGCTGTTTGCTAAAGCCTTGTCGATCAAATGGATGACAGGTAGCTGATAGCGTTCAGCGTAGTTGAACGCTTGCGCAGCGTCGTAGAAGCATTCCTCAATGTCACCTGAGCAGAGAACGATTCTGGGAAACTCTCCGTGAGAAGCATGAATCGCGAACCGCAGATCATCTTGCCCATGTCTTGTCGGAAGCCCCGTCGAAGGTGCGCCGCGCTGATAGTAGTTGATCACAACTGGAACCTCATTGTTCCCAGCCCAGCCCAAGCCTTCAACCATCAGAGAGAATCCTGGTCCAGATGTGCTCGTGGCCGCCCTTGTGCCGGTAAGCGCCGCACCGGAAGCCATGTTTATGGCTGCAATTTCATCTTCGGCCTGCATAACGAATATCGAGCCTTCACCTCCTGCTACAGTCTCGAACAGTTCATGCTCTTCCAAGTACTCGCTCTCGTCTGCAGCAGGCGTTATCGGATAATAGGTCTGCAGCCGACAGCCTCCAAGGAGTTTACCTAAGGCGACGGCTTGAGTTCCTTGGATGAATATTCTTTTCTCTCCAGTCGGAATCGGCTTCAGTTTGAATCCGAAGTCTCCAAATTTCTTCGCAGCATAGTCGTATGCCAGACCTAGTGCCAGCATATTCATTCGAATGATACCTAGTCTGTCGCGAAACGTGTCTTCGACTGCTCTTTCCACATGAGCCTTGTCATAGTTCAAGAGACCGAAGGATGCCCCCAAGGCCAACACATTTATCATTCGAGTCAGTCGGCTGAGCTTATCCTCACCTATTTGGCGACCGACTTCGTTTAGCAATTGCATATAGGGAATCGCAAAAACACGCACACCCTTCTTCTCGACTTCACGCAGAAGACCACTGACTGTTTCTGGTTTAGCATTCTTCTCTTCAAGCGTTCTTCTGAACTCATTCCAGAATGCAGGGGGAAGGGTCGGAATTTCAAATATCCTTGTTTCCAAGGCATCGGAGTCGCAAATCACTCCTCCACCCGAGGCCACTTCCCATATGTGTCGAACAACACTCTCTGCATCAAACGCACAGAGCAAATCCACACGGTCAACGTCTGCAGCCACCTCCTCCGAAGACATCCTGATATGAAAATAGCTGTGCATCCCCTTGATGTTAGAGTGATACTCTCTCTTACCATAGACATGTAATCCACCGTAGCAGCAGGCACGAGCGAAAATGTTGGCGACAGAATCAACTCCACTTCCTTGTGGGCCGCCAGCCATCCAGGTAAAATCTCTTCTAACCATTCTCCACCACTCTATTCGCCTGGTCCAGACCTGACTTGGTCAGGAAAAGTTCATCCGCCGGTTACAGAATGACGTCCGCAGCAGCACTCGCAGAGCGTTGTTTCTCCACAATATGGGCATCGGCAAGAGCATTCATTGATGAACTTGCCACATCCTTCACAGATCAGTTCTTCTGACAAGAGCAAGTTCTCCACGGTCACAATGATGTAAGGACACGGTTATGTGGATTTCGGGAGATCATTGGAAGGGCACGCATGGTCGAGTTGTAATCACATCTGTAATTACAGGGGGGTTCCACTTCGTCTCTTTATCGTTTTCGCTTTGAAAAACACTTGCTCAACCTCACAAAGCACACCAGCGTAGCGCGCGGAACTTTGCTTGATTACCGGAATCGATCGAAGAACTCTCGACGTCACGAGAAAACTATATAATTAGGTTTAAAGAACTCAACCTTGAGGAGAGAGTCATGGCCTCAAAAGAATTAATGGATTTGTTGAACAAATCGATAGCACGGGAACTCCAAGTTGCAATACAATACATGTGGCAACACGTTCAATGGAGCGGTGTGAAAGGATTCGCTGTTCAAGGGGAGCTAAAGAGCACAGCGATAACTGAGATGAAGCATGCGGAGAAAATCGCTGAGAGACTCTTCTATCTTGGCGGGATACCTACAACCAAACCAGAACCCATCTTCGTCGGGACAGCTCTCAAAGAAATGATAGAGAAAGACAAGAAAGACGAAGAAGGTGCAATCCAGCTCTACAAACAGGTAGTAGAACTGGCCAGAAAGGAAGGAGACGAGACAACCAACAGGATATTCAGAGAGATCCTTGAAGATGAAGAAGAGCACCACGACACATTCACCAGTCTACTAGAAGAAATCTAGATCCGAAGGCGGAAAAATGACAGAGCAGAAGCAAGTCTACAAGTGCAACATCTGCGGAAACATGGTCGAAGTTCTCCATGCTGGCGCCGGAGAACTCGTCTGCTGCGGCCAACCGATGCAACTGTTGACAGAGAAAACCAGCGATGCAGGACTGGAGAAACACGTGCCTGTACTGGAGAAGACGGCTACTGGCGTGAAGGTGAAAGTAGGTTCTGTGCCTCATCCGATGGAGGAGAAGCATTACATAGAGTGGATTGAATTAATCGCGGACGACAGAGTTCACAGAAAGTTCTTGAAGCCCGGGGAAAAGCCAGAAGCAGAGTTTTGGAAACCAACAGCAGAGAAGATACAGGCAAGAGAGTACTGCAATGTGCACGGCCTATGGAAATCCTAGAATGCTATATCCACCGTCCCATCTAGATACCGCGTCGCTCCATCCCTCCTTTTTTCTCTGATCTTTTGGATAACTGTCAAACAAGGCTAGTCTGCTTGGAAAAGCTGACTGAAACCCAGCTTATCCACATTCAATAGCGGTAACAGCGCTCGGTTATGAAGCCCACATCTTTCTTGTGGAGTCCCTCATCTTCCAGACATAAAGAGCCCCGATACATCCCACAATGCCCATAGCTATTGGAAAGAGAAAGGCCGTTTGAAAGCTGAATCGATCCGATAGATATCCTATCACAGCAGGCGCGACTGTTCCACCGACAAATGCCGCAACCGAATTTGTTAGGCCTATCATCTTCGCCCTATTGGAATAGTCGGTCATGTCTGATACCATGGCGAAGTACACTGGAAAGAATGCGGAACTAACGATTCCATGAAAGAACAGCCCAGCCACGTAGACACCATCAAAGGGCAGCAGTGTGATCCACAATGTGGCGACGAAGACCATCGCAGTTGTAAGAAACAGGATTCGTACTCTCCCAAGCTTGTATGAGAAATAGCCCCCTGCAAGCTGTCCTACAGCTCCAGCCATTCGCGAAACTCCCAATATGAAGGCCACATAGGAAACACCTAGGAGAAATGTCTTAGTGAGGTATACGGGCACCATAGAGAGCAGTCCAAGGTTGCATGTCCAGACTGCCGATTGAACAATCACCATCATGAAGAATACTGAAGAAACGTGTCCCTTCGCTGTTGGTTTAGGGGCCGATCTTGCAATACTCTTGCTCTTGGGAACCAGCAGCAAGACAAGAACACAGACAACCACCGAGTATATGGCCCACGCCTGCAAGCAGCCTGACCAACCCAAAACTCCAATAGCGGACCAAACAAAAAGAGGACCCAGTGTCTGACCGACAGGAGCAGCGGTCTCATGTACGCCCAACACTGATCCCACATGATGAGCCGAATACTCTCTTGACAGAAGGGAGACGCCTTGAGGAAGGTAAGTGCTCAAACCTGCGCCTGCAGTAAAGCTGAGTATCAGCAATACAGAGAAAGATCTTGAGATTGAAAACAATAGCATGGACACTGTGGTCAGCGCGATTCCGCCGCAGATTATCCACCTTTCGTCTAGCCTACCAGACGCAAGTGAGGACGGGTATGATATGACGCCATATCCAAAGGATAAGGCTCCAACGAGCAGACCCACGTCCTGATTGGACAATTGCATCGACATTTGAAGAGAAGGCATGATCGTCGTGAACATCATGCGATAAGAGAAGTTCCAAAGCCAGGCAACCCAGAGAACGGGAAGCAATAGCTTCTTTGACATCTTAGATCTGCTGCAGCCCGTGAACCAGAGGTAATGATAATATATCCTTACCGCAAGGAGGTCTCTCGGGGACTGAATTGATAACGGAAATAGCAACCCTAGCCGTACTTGTATCTGACACTGAGAGATCTAAGAAATGGTTCAAAGACAAACTTGGTTTTGAAATCAAAGAGGACGAAGACCACTGGGTAGTTGTTGCACCAGCAGGCTCGAAGACAGGCATACACCTCTGCAAGACGGGTGAACTCCAACCAGGCAATCAGGGAATACTCTTTCTCGCTGATGACGTGGACGCAACCTGCAAGGAATTGAAGAACAGAGGCGTCGAGTTCACCAGACCACTTGGCAAAGCTGAGTGGAACGAAAAGACAAAGTACGCGATGTTCAAAGACCCAGATGGCAACGAGTACTGGCTGATGCCGAAGTAGACTGGCGACCAGGTCGAGATTCATAAATTGGAAGAATTTGCGTAGACGCAGTGGACTTGCCACATTTCCTGCTACAGGCGCTGCGCGATTTCCGCGCGCACTCTCGACAGATTTATAAATAAACACCCGGGCTATTAGGGGCCAACCTTCGGAGCTAGAAAGGACATTTGACAAACAAGGTGAAGAGCTCTCTTCGTTCTCTCTTGGCTCTTAGCTTGGTAGTCCTTTCTCTCCTAATTGTCATCATTATTGGGTAGGCCCCACGTGCGATCAAGACTGATTGCTTGCATGTGGGGCATCAACTAAACAGAGGATATTGTTGATGAGTTTGTCTGGTGCGAAATGCTTGATGGAGGCGTTGATGCACCAGAAGGTCTCAACTATTTTCGGCCTGCCAGGCGGCCAGATCATGCCCATCTACGATTCTCTCATAGATTCAGATATCAGACATGTACTTGTCAGACATGAACAGTCAGCCGCTCACATGGCTGATGGGTATGCGAGAGCAAGCGGACGTCCCGGAGTCTGCATGGCAACTTCTGGCCCAGGCGCCACAAATCTTGTTACCGGAATAGCTAATGCTTACATGGACTCCTCACCGGTTGTTGCCTTCACAGGCCAAGTCTCCAGACCGCAGATAGGCACAGATGCCTTCCAAGAGGCGGATATAATTGGAATCACGACACCAATCACAAAGTACAACTTCCAGGTCAGACACGCCAAAGACATACCTGGAACGGTGAAGGCTGCCTTCTATGTGGCCTCCACAGGGAGACCTGGACCTGTCTTAGTGGATATCCCGAAAGACGTTCAAACAGAAACGGCTGAGGTTGCATTTTCCGATCCTGTTCAGATCAGAGGATACCGAGTGAACGGTGATCCGAATCCGGCCGACGTCGGAAAAGCTGTTGAGCTCTTGTCGAATTCTGAGAGGCCCTTCATCCTAGCCGGGGGAGGAGTGCGGATCTCCAACGCCTATGAAGAATTACGAATGCTGGCGGAACTCCTGTCCGCACCAGTTGGCACATCGCTTATGGGAAAGGGATGTTTCCCCGAAGATCATCCGCTGTCCTTAGGAACTGTCGGAATGCATGGGAGAACTGAAGCTAACAAATCGATTCTGGAAGCAGATGTCCTCTTTGCTGTCGGAATACGATTCTCTGATAGAACAACATCCAAAGTCGATGAATTCTGCCCGAAGGCCAAGATTATCCACGCTGACATAGACTCTTCGGAGATAGAGAAGAACAAACAGGTTGATGTCTCAATAGTAGGCGACGCTGCCAAAGTATTGCCTGCCATAAGGACCCAGTTGGTTCATAGATTTCGCAAAGACAGGACCAGCCAATGGCATGCGAGAATCCAGCAACTCAAAGAGGCTATCCGGAGCCAGAACAACCACGATGAGAATGGATTGAGACCACCCTTTATCCTGAAAAAGATGAGAAAGATCCTGCCAACGAATGGGATTGTCACAACGGAGGTGGGGCAAAACCAGATGTGGGCCGCGCTCCATTTCACCGCACTAGGCCCAAGAACCTTCATAACCTCGGGGGGGCTGGGAACGATGGGTTTCGGTTTTCCAGCTGCTATTGGAGCCAAGGTCGCTAGACCGGAAGTTCCAGTGGTTGACATTGCGGGCGACGGTAGCTTCATGATGACGGAGAACTCCCTTGCCACATCAGTTTCTGAACAGATACCAGTCATCGTCGTCATCTTGAACAATCGCATGCTTGGAATGGTTGCACAGTGGCAGAGACATTTCTTCAATAGACGGTATTCGGCTGTCAAGCTTGGCAATGTTCCAGACTTCCCAAAGCTTGCTCAGGCCTACGGTGCGGAGGGTCTACGTGTGGAATCGCTTGAGGAATTCTCATCTTCATTTGAAGACGCACTAAGGAGCGACGTCACAACCATCATTGATGTTCCAATTTCTCCTGAAGAAGACGTCTTTCCAATGGTTCCACCGGGAAACGGTTTGGGGCAGATCTTGGAGTTGTAAGAGATGAGTGAACAGACGTTTATAGTTGGAACAGTGGTCTGCAATAAGCCCGGCGTACTTCACAAGATATCGAACATGTTCAGAAGACGCAACTTCAACATCGAAAGCATCTCAGTAGGCCCAGCCGAGGAAAAAGAGCTAGCACGCATGACCATAACCGTTAATGGAAATGAATTCGTGGCCAGACAACTTGTCAAACAGTTGGAGAAGCTTCTTGATGTTGTCTATGCCACGGTTTTGGATGAGAAAAAAAGTGTCTTCAGAGAACTAGCGCTCATCAAGGTTACAGCAGCCGATTCAAAGACTAGATCCGATGTTGTTGATTGGACCAACATCTTCAGAGGTCGGGTGATCGATGTTTCTCCAGAATCGATTGTGGTCGAAATCACAGGTACTCCAGACAAGATAGATGCCTTCATCGAACTTGCAAAAGGTGTAGGCCTAAAGGAAAAGGCGAGAACTGGAGCCGCAGCTCTTGAAAGAGGATCAAAGACAATTACGTCAGAAAAAGGAAGTGAGGTAAGTGGTTAAGGTATACTACGATGCGGATGCAAACCTAGAGAAAGTGAAGAGGAAAACCATCTCAATCATAGGCTATGGGAATCAGGGTCGTGCTCAGGCACTTAACTTGAGAGATTCTGGCCTTCAAGTCATTGTCGGGCTGAGAGAAGAGAGCGCATCTTGGAAGACAGCCGAAGCTAATGGCTTCAAAGTCCACACGATCCCGGAGGCGACGGAGAAAGGCGACATAGTCCACATATTGATCCCAGACCCAGCCCAACCTTCAGTGTACAACTCACAGATAAGAGATCATTTGAGTGAGGGAAAGACTCTTGGCTTTTCGCATGGATTCAACATCCATTTCAAGCAAATAGTCCCGCCGACTGATCTAGATGTAGTCATGGTGGCTCCGAAGAGCCCAGGAGCAAGAGTCAGAGAAACCTTCCTTGCGGGATTCGGTGTTCCTGCGCTCTTGGCGGTGGAGCAGAATCACTCTGGGATGGCCAAGGAGACGGCTCTGGGAATGTGCAAAGGATTGGGATGTACCAGAGCAGGGGTTCTTGAAACCACATTCAAAGAGGAAACCGAGAGCGATCTGATAGGAGAACAGACTGTTCTCGTTGGTGGCCTAATAGAACTCATCAAGAACGGATTCGAAACACTCGTCGAAGCTGGATACCAACCTGAACTAGCATACTTTGAGGCATGCAACGAAGCGAAGCTGATCATGGATCTGGTCTACGAGAAAGGACTTGTGGGCATGCTGAGAGCTGTTTCGGACACAGCCAAATATGGCGGATTAACTGTGGGATCAAAAGTCATCGATCAAAATGTCAAGTCAAACATGAAGAAAGTCGTGAGAGATGTCCAAAGTGGAAAATTCGCAAGAGAGTGGATTGACAGATTCGAGAAGAGCTCAGCAGTCCTCGAACCACTCATGAAAGAGTTGGAGCAACATCAGCTAGAAGTTGTTGGCAAGAGAATCAGAAGAATGGCGGGTTTAGAGAAGTGAGCACTGAGAATCAGGATAGTTCTGAAGACTCGAATGATGAAGAAACGACTGAGAAACGCGGGCGTAATGTGGACATGGCGAAGAAGAAAAGAAAACGAGATCAAGACTGGGAGAAGTTCGAGATGAGTCTGTGGCATGAAACGAGGCCCCAGAGCTAGGAATTTGTAGAGTCCGAAGGGATGAAACGTTGACTTGGAGGAATTGCGTTCTCAAGTGAGCTCTTACCTCTTGCTTTACAAGATCGAGTCCATAAGCACAGAACTCAGAACATCGGCTGGATCAGAGAAATAGCAACACGCCGGGACCCGGAGACATTTTGCGCAGGGGGCTGAAACAGTGCCAGGAGACCGAGTCATCATATTCGACACAACCTTGAGAGATGGCGAGCAGTCACCAGGCTTCACCATGGGCATCGACGAGAAGCTGATGATGGCGAAGCAGCTTGAACGATTGGGGGTAGATGTCATCGAAGCGGGATTCCCCATCTCATCAAAAGGAGACTTCGAGGCCGTAAGGAAGATAGCAACCGAGATCCAAGAGTGCGAAATCGCCGCTCTTGCCAGAACGAAGAAAGACGACATCGAACACGCATACCGGGCCATCAAAGACGCAGCTCACCATAGAATACACATCTTCGCCTCCACCTCTGACATTCACCTTGTGCATCAACTCAAGAAGACAAGAGAAGAAGTCCTGAAAATGGCCGTCGAAGCAGTAAAACTGGCCAAATCATACACGCAAAACGTCGAGTTTTCTCCAATGGATGCGACGCGCTCCGACAGGAACTACCTCTGCAAAGTCATAGAATCCGTCATAGAAGCTGGTACGACGACGGTGAATATACCAGACACCGTAGGATATTCGATGCCTTGGGAGTTCGCCTCACTCATCAGACACATACGGCAAAACGTCGGAGGTGTTGAGAAAGCAGTCCTCAGCGTTCACTGCCACAACGATCTTGGCCTCGCCACATCTAACTCGCTAATTGCAGTCCTAGAGGGAGCAAGACAGGTAGAATGTACCATAAATGGAATCGGTGAACGCGCAGGTAACGCTTCTCTCGAAGAGGTTGTCATGAGCATCAAGGCGAGACAAGATCTCCTTCACTTTCAGACTTCCATCAGAAGCGAGCAGATCTACCCTACAAGCAGGCTTCTAACGAAGATCACAGGGGTGAACGTTCAGCCCAACAAGGCCATCGTAGGAAGCAACGCATTCTCGCATGAATCTGGCATACATCAAGACGGGATACTCAAGCATCGACTCACCTACGAAATAGTTACGCCGGAATCAGTCGGTATCTCAAAGTCCTCACTAGTCTTAGGAAAGCACTCTGGCCGACATGCATTTCAAGAACGCCTCCAAGATATCGGCTTCACCCTATCTGAAGAACAAGTAGAGCAGGCCTTCCAAAGATTCAAGATCCTAGCCGACAAGAAGAGCGAGATCTTCGACGAAGACATGGAGGCCATAGTGACTGAAACGGTAATCCGAGCGGCTGACAAGTACAAGCTGACCGGACTCACGGTCGTGTGTGGTACGGCTGCGACACCCACCGCAACAGTGTCTCTTCAGGTGAATGAAACTTCAATCAAGGGCAGTGAGTTCGGAGATGGGCCTGTTGACGCGGCCTTTAAGGCAATCAAGAACCTAACTGGGACCAAGAGCCGATTCCTGAGCTATTCCGTGAACTCCATTACAGGCGGCACAGATGCACAAGGCGAGGTAACAGTGAGACTTGAGGAAAATGGCAACATCGTAATAGGCCAAGGCGCCCATGAGGACATCATTATGGCAAGTGCCATGGCATACCTGAACGCACTTAACAAACTCGCATATCTGGAGAAAAATCCAGTTAACAGAAGTGCTAGGAGACACGCCTCATGGCAATGACCATAACCGAGAAGATACTGGCCGATCACGCCAATAAGAAAGAGGTTGCGCCAGGAGACCTTGTCAATGCACGAGTTGATATGATCCTTGCAAATGACATCACAGCACCGTTTGCAATCAAACAGATGGAAGCCATCGGCTCATGCGAAGTCTTCGACCCGGACAAAATCGTCATAGTGCAGGATCATTTCACTCCGAACAAAGACATTGCCTCAGCTCAACAGTGCAAACTGGTCCGCGAATTTGCACGATCACATAGGCTGACGAAATACTACGACGTAGGTACGATGGGAATCGAGCACGCACTTCTACCTGAGAAAGGACTGGTTCTTCCCGGCGAACTCCTGATAGGAGGAGACAGCCATACTTGCACTCACGGGGCTTTAGGAGCTTTCGCAACAGGGATGGGGTCCACAGACATCGCGGCCGCCATGATTCTCGGCGAAACGTGGCTGAAGGTACCGGAAACACTCAAGTTCTCTTACTCGGGACACCTGAAGAAATGGATTACTGGCAAGGATCTAATTCTCTTTACGATTGGCCAGATTGGCGTCGACGGAGCATCTTACAAAGCCATGGAGGTCACAGGGGATGTCATAACATCGCTCCCGATGTCAGGCAGATTCACAATGTGCAACATGGCGATTGAGGCGGGAGCAAAAAACGGCATAATCGCTCCTGATGAGATAACAAGGAACTACCTAAAGGAACGAACCGGAAGGACCTACAGGACATACGAGTCCGACCCTGATGCTGACTACTCTGATATCATTGAGATTGATGTCTCTGAAGTAGAGCTTCAAGTGGCGTTGCCTCACTTGCCTGAGAATTCCAAGCCTGTTTCAGAGGTAGGCAAAATCGAGATAGACCAAGTTGTAATAGGTTCTTGCACGAATGGAAGACTAGACGACCTAAGACAGGCAGGAGAGATTCTCCGCGGAAGACAGGTGTCCCCTCGCGTTCGGACGATCATAGTGCCTGCCACACAGGAAACATATCGCCAGGCAGTTGCAGAAGGACTAGTTGACATCTTCATTTGCGCTGGCGTCGCTGTTTCCACACCGACCTGCGGACCCTGTTGCGGGGGCCACATGGGAGTTCTCGCTGAAGGTGAGAAAGCGGTGTCAACCACTAACCGCAACTTCAAAGGTCGTATGGGACATCCAGACAGCGAGGTCTATTTATCGGGACCGGCAGTAGCTGCTGCATCAGCAGTCCTAGGCCGGATAGGATCCCCTGAAGAGCTGGAGAGAATGTAATTGATCCTTAAGGGCACAGCCTTTGTATATGGTGACAACATCAACACAGATGTGATCCTTCCAGCAAGATACCTTAACACTTCAGATCCGACCGAACTCGCAGCTCATTGCATGGAGGATTTGGACTCATCATTCCTTAAGAAAGTGAAGACAGGAGACATAGTCGTAGCTGGCGAGAACTTCGGTTGCGGCTCCTCAAGAGAACACGCCCCAGTGTCAATCAAGGCAGCCGGAATATCGATCGTCATAGCCAAGAGCTTTGCGAGAATATTCTATATAAACGCCTTCAACGTTGGTCTGCCAATCTTGGAATGCCCTCAAGTAGAAGGTGTAGGCACAGGAGATCTTTTGGAAGTAGACATCGACACAGGCCTGATTAGGAACCAGACAAAGAAACGTGATTTTCAGGCAAAACCAATCCCCCCGTTCATGAAGGAGATCCTAGAATCAGGAGGCCTCATGAGGTGGGTCAAGAAAAGGAAACTGACCCGCACATAGGACAGTCAAGATTCAAGGGATGGAGAAAAAACCCAAATGAAGAACGGAAAAGGAACTCAAACCTATGCTGAACAGGCCAGTGCCTGGGGAAGTCAATGATTACCTGAAGAAAACGCAAGACATGACAGATGATCTCGATTGAAATATGTCGTGGCAGTGATCCCAGGAGACGGCATAGGACCAGATGTGGTTCAGGCCACTCTTGAAGTTCTGAAGGCGCTCGGGAACACCTTCTCTTTGAGCCTTGACTTCAAGTATGTGGAGGCCGGCGATGCCGCTAAGATCAGATACGGTGTTGCTTTGCCTGACGAATCGTATCAGACGATTTCTTCGTCGAATGCCTGTCTAAAGGGTCCGGTAGGGGAGAGCGCAAAGCAGGTAATAATTGTTCTCAGGCAGCGTCTCAATCTATATGCCAACATCCGGCCCGCCGTCACTTTGCCCAATGTGCCCTCACTATACAACGATGTAGACCTCGTTGTCGTCAGAGAAAATACTGAAGGTCTCTACAAGGGAATAGAAGACAAGACCTCCGAGTACGCGTTCTCGGTTCGCGTAGTGACCAGAGAGGCGTCAATACGGATCGCTAAGATCGCCTATGAAATGGCTATGAAAAGGCGAAGAAAGGTCACCATTGTACATAAGGCCAATGTGCTTTCCTCCTGCGAACTCTTCAGTAAGTGTTGCCTAGATGTTGCGAAGGACTATTCAGAGGTTGAAACTGATCAAATGTATGTTGACAACGCTTCATATCAGCTCGTAAAGAATCCTCAAAGATTCGACGTCATTCTCACAACTAACATGTTTGGAGACATCCTTAGTGACGAGGCAGCTGGAGTCGTGGGAAGTCTTGGCGTTTCTCCCTCCATGAACCTCGGTGATCAGTTTGGCCTTTTTGAGCCCGTCCATGGATCAGCCCCAGACATACCCAAGGGAACAGCGAACCCACTTGCGACAATGATGTCTGCAAGGCTGATGCTAGAATGGTTGGCTGAGAAGTACAGAGATGGTGCCATGAAGGAGGCATCAGGGATACTGTGGGATGCCATTGTCCAGACACTGCGGAAAAAGATATTCACGCCTGATTTGGGCGGAAGCAGTACAACTAAGCATGTTGCCAACGCGGTCATCGAAGAGATCGCAAAGGCAGTCTGAGCATGTCAGTGACTCGGAGGAAATATTCTGCCTAAGACTCCTTTGACTACTCGTTTTCGCGGTTTTAGGTTACTCTGCCGCTGACTTATCACTGGGCTCGATAGTCTCACGCTAAGCTTGCGGCCAGGGACATCGATTTCAATGATATCCCCTTGCTTCAAAGTTGCGATAGGTCCGTTCATGGCGGCCTCGGGTGCAATGTGTCCAATGCATGGGCCTCTGGTTGCACCGGAGAATCTTCCATCGGTTAGCACGGCCACCTTGTCACTGAGACCCATGCCTACAATGAGGGAGGTCGGAATCAGCATCTCTCTCATTCCGGGGCCACCGGTCGGTCCCTCATACCTTATGACGACTACATCTCCCTCTTCGACCTTTCCTTCGATTCCTCTCACTGCTTCCTCCTCGGAGTCGAAGACCACGGCTGGACCTTTGAACCTGAGCATATTGGTTGGAACAGACGAGAACTTGACTACGGCACCCTTTGGCGCGAGATTACCTCTCAATATGGCTATACCGCCTTCAGCGTGAATCGGATCAGACAACGGTCTAATGATCTGATCGTCCAGTACGCGGTTCTTCCTGATCACCTCGCTCAGCCTCTTTCCTGTAACAGTCAAGACACCTAGGTTCAGCTTGGACTGAAGCCGCTTGAGCAGGGCAGGCACGCCCCCTGCCTTCTCAAACTCTCTCATGAAGTACCTACCGCTTGGTCTGAGATCGCAGATGTGAGGTGTTGTTCTACTAATCCGATCGAACTCGTCTAATGTTACTCTCAATCCAAGTTCTTGGGCTATCGCAGAAAGATGCAACACAGTGTTCGTTGACCCACCTAGTGCCATGTCGACCGTTACGGCGTTTTTGAAGGCTTTTTCCGTCATTATGTCTGATGGAGTGACGCCCTCTCTCAAGAGAGCCATTATCTGCCTTCCAGATTCTTTGGCCAATCTCTCCTTTGCGGGATCAGTAGCATGCATCGCCCCACATCCTGGCAACGACATGCCCAATGCTTCGGTGAGGCAGGCCATAGTATTCGCGGTGAACAAACCGGCGCATGAACCTGGGCCGGGGCAAGCACACTTCTCAAGTTCACGGAGATCGTTCTGTGTGACACGCCCTTGCTGAAATTCTCCCAAGGCTTCGAAAACAGTCATCAGGTCCACGGAGCGCCCGCGAAAAAGTCCGGGCATCATCGGGCCACCGGTAATGACAATTGAAGGGATGTCGAGTCTGGCAGCGGCCATTAGATGCCCTGGCACAATCTTGTCACATGACGATATCAGAACCATGGCATCAAAGTAGTGTGCCTTGATCATGACTTCAATTGAGTCAGCGATTATCTCTCGACTTGCCAGCGAGTACCTCATACCTTGATGACCCATCGCGAGTCCATCGCAGATTCCTATTGTGTTGAATTCGAACGGTGTTCCACCTGCCGTTCTTACGCCGTCTTTTGCAGCTTGAGCCAATCTCTTCAGGTGAATGTGTCCCGGAATGATCTCGTTCCATGAGTTCACTATGGCTATGAAAGGACGGGTTATGTCTCGAGTCGATAGTCCAAGGGCTCTAAGAAGAGATCTGTGAGGGGCTCGTTCCGGACCGTCTTTGATCAGGCTACTGGGAAGCTTCATGTTTCAGTCTTCTGCCGTTGAGATTGCTTAACGAACACGTATCCACTATCTAGATAAGTGATTGCCGTTTGCTACGCCACAAGTTCTTAGGTGCTTATCTAGTCGGTCTTAATTGATTATCTGAGGCGTTTCAGGTGGCCAAAGACCCAATCTGCGGTATGTATGTTGATGAGAAAACAACGGAACTCAAAGCAGAGATCCACGGAACGACATACTACTTCTGTAGCAAATCATAGCGCGCGCTTCCAAAGCCAGACGACCCAGAGAACGGGAAGTAGTAGCTTCCTTGACATCTCTGGCCTACTCCGCCCATCAACCACAAGAAATGGCAATATATCGTGAACGCAAGGAGGGGCTATGGAGACTGAATTGGTAACAGAGATCGCGACAGTAGCAGTAGTTGTAGGCCTACGCGCGCGAGGCTGTTGCAGTAATCACTTGCGCATGTCTATCTAGTATGGTAGCGCTGGCAAGCGTGTCGGTTGCTAGTGGCCAAGATCATATCAAAGAAACCTATTATTGCAACACCCTAGCGCGCACCACAACTGCTAAAACCTCATGGCTCCAATCTCTATATGCTTGGTCTAAGCCCATCTTAAGCATCAGTAAAGGTTGGTTTGTCTGATGGAAAGAAATCCCGACAGGGTGATCTTTGTTACGATAACCAGCAAGGGAAATGGCAGAGATGAGTCAGAGATAAGGCGGGCGTGGGAACATGCGCTTTCCCAAGTCGTAGCTCCAGGCGTTGAGAAGATCGATAAGATCACGGTCCTGCCTGCTCCACCACCACAGAAGGATGAACAACGGCAGCCCGATATGAGAGATATTAGCAAGATCTCCCTGACAGCCCGTGAGGATGAGAAGACTCCGCCCAAGTTCTACTATACGTTGGATGAGAAGCAGTGGTGGGAGATCCCAGGAGAGTTGACCAAAGTTTGGCAACTGAAATTCATGCCAAGAGACCTAGGCATTACAGAAGGGGTCGTTAAGATTAGAGGGCAAATGGGAGATGAAAAGGTGGATGGTTTGGTTCGCATTAAGTCAGCTCAAAAGCACGTTCTTGAGCTGGTTGAACCATAGACACGCTCTTCAGCTTGTTGTTAGCTCGCTGACATCAGGGCTATGGCCGTGGAAACGTTGAGCTGGAAAGGAGAAATTGGAACGTGTTCCGCGCGCTGCTAAACTGCAACTCAGCCTTTATGCATCATCTGCCTTTCTTCTGAGGCGAACTCCGACGAGACTCAAACGAAGGACACGTATCCTTGGCAACTCGTGGCGTCTCACAAGCGTCTTGGCAACTCATACGTTGGTTCTGACTTTGATGCTGTTTCCATCAGTTCCTTCCTCTTTTGCGGCACCAGTCGAATTGTTGCAGAATGGCAGTTTCAAGAATGGACTGGAAGGATGGACAAAGGAGGGGATGGCTTTCGTTGATGGCGAGGATGTCAGGATCGTACGCGAAGGATCGTTGTCACAGATTGTACGAAGACCTGATCTGTCCTTTCATCTTGAGCTTGCGTACAATCTTCGAACGGAACTCCCGTCACAAGCATACTTCGCAAGATCTCTTGTTACGTTCTACCTAGTTGGCCGAAACGGAAAGAGCAACAACTTCACGATTGTTGGAGAGAGACACCGTGAGCTCGGAGACTCTGGGTGGAAAGAGACCAGATTGAGTCTCTTGCAGCTCTTCAAGAGAGAAATCGGGGATCACGCGGATTTTCAACTCTCGGCGCTGAGGGTCACCATAGAGTTGGGATTCACCATATCTGCCCATCCGCCTGGAGTTGCATCTCTCAGAAACGTCAGCTTGAGACGAGTCAATCCTGCAAGAATTCTCCTTCAAAGTGCGCTCGTGGAGCTACCTGACAGAACCGAGCTCATAGTTACTGCTACTAATGTTGGCGACATGAATGCCTCCAACATTATCGCGACAATGATCCCTCCTCCGGAAACGATAGTCATCTCGAGGAACGTCGTGTTTCTAAGGTCAACGTTGGAGGGAGGCGCATCTTGGCAATTGAGCTGGGTGCTTGCTGCAAGATCTTCGGGCGTACGTCCAATCACGATAAAGGTGAGCTGTGACCAGACTGGAACTGAACTATCCCTCGGTGTTCCAATACCAGGAATCCCTTACGTCACGACTACCCAGGCAACCACAGTGACCGTCGAGCGGGTCACTGATCAAGTTAATGAGGCCGTCCTTGTGTTCCTCTTGACAGCTTTGTTGGTTCTTCTCGCTTTTCTGATACTGACCATAGTTCTGCCAATAGCGCAGAGTCGAAAAGGCACAGATTCAGTCTATCGGTTCGGGCCGCTTCGGAGCTAAGCACTCACACAGTAGCGCGCGCTCACACAGGCCTCTGCAACTCATGGTTTGAATGTGACTTTGCTACAAGTTAACCATGCATTCCAAGAAGCAGCACACGCCTGTATTTGACGTAGCTCGCTCACGTGCGTAGGCTCGTCCCGGATCGTGTCTTCAATCACTAACGTTCTCGATTTTTGACGATTTCTACGCAGTCACAGAACGTGGAAGGATTTAGACTTCTTATCTCAAATGTCTCACATATGGACTTTACAATGATCTTTTCCACTATTGCAGCACCGGAACCAAACATCGAGTAGAGAGCCTTAAGAAAATGATCTGGTTTATCGACTATGTTGTTTCTATTCAGAGAGAAACTCCTTTCTAGGTTGTAAAAGACCATTTCAGCGACGCTTTCCCCAAGAAGAGACAGCGCTTCTTCCACGGCCTTGACTAGAATCTTCCTAGACTCGCCCGTATGCCGCAGTGGAACCTGCAAGGGAAAAGAGATATCAAGAACAGACGAGGCTTGATCGGGCATGTTCATCTACCGTCGTCCTATTAATGGGGACGCTCTGCTATAGGCTGATATTGAGCGTGGAATGCATTTCACTCTAAGTCTCTAAACAATGTATCCTGAAGGCGTCCAAAGACGTGAGTGTAGCACAGCGGCCCACAACTTCGCGCGCGTGAATAAGAAAAGAAGGTTGCTCTTCTGGAATGTCCGTGCTACACCAGTTGCGGGCCTTTGCCTATTTATCTATGCGACCTTGGTTGATTTCTCGATGGCATGAGGAGTAGCAGATGGCGAAAGACCCGATCTGTGGGATGTACGTGGACGAGAGAACAGCGGAGCTCAAAGCCGAGGTCCACGGAACGACATACTACTTCTGCAGTAGCTCATGTCTTGACGAGTTTCTTGCTCCGGAACGAGAAATCAAGCGTCTGAAGATCTTCCTCGTTGTCTCGGCCATGCTCTCGGTGCCTGTAATAGCACTGACCTATCTGGACGTTTTACCGATGCACTCTCGACACTTGATCCTTTTCCTCCTAACCACACCAATACAGTTTGTCATAGGTTTCAGGTTCTATCGCGGCCTGTACCATGCGATCAGGGCGGGTATGGGAAATATGGACACATTAATCGCCCTCGGAACGACAGCCGCCTGGGCATACAGTGCCACCGTCATCTTCTTCCCGAAACTGCTGCCGATAAGTGAAGTAATGCCCTATTTCGACACATCTGCGGCGATTATAACTCTCATCCTTCTTGGCCGTTACCTTGAGCATTTAACGAAGTCGAAAGCGTCAGAAGCGATTAGACGCCTTATGGATCTTCAACCCACCATGGCTCGCCTAATCAAGAATGGTCAAGAGATTGAGGTTCCTGTAGAACGGGTTTCCGTGGGAGATGAACTGATTGTTAGACCTGGCGAGAGGATTCCGGTAGATGCCGTAGTCACAAGTGGACACACGTCTGTGGACGAATCGATGATCACTGGCGAAAGCATCCCAGTAGAAAGAAAGGCAGATGATGAAGTCATAGGCGCAACGATCAACAAGACAGGTATGATCAAGATTAGGGCAACAAAAATAGGGCAAGACACTGTGCTCGCGCACATAGTCAAACTAGTTGAAGAGGCTCAGGCAGGGAGAGCTCCAATTCAGCGAATAGCGGATCAGATAGCTGCATATTTTGTTCCTGCAGTAATCATCATTGCGACAACGTCCGCTTTGGCCTGGTATTTCATCGGAAAGATCGGATTGAACTTTGCAATTCTGTCCTTCGTCTCCGTTATCGTGATCGCATGCCCTTGCGCACTAGGAATAGCTACTCCTGCAGCCCTCATGGTTGGAACCGGAAAAGGGGCTGAAAATGGAGTGCTCTTCAAAGGAGGAGAAGACCTCGAGATGGCCCACAACGTCAGAACACTGGTCTTTGACAAAACGGGTACACTGACAAAGGGTGAACCATCTGTCACGGACATAGTGCCAACCAGCAAAATGTCTGAGAACGAGATCCTACGATTGGCCGCTATTGCTGAGAAAGGATCCGAACATCCGCTCGGCGAGGCAATAGTGAGAGCTGCTATCGATAGGCGAATTCCGATCGAAGAAGCTGAATCCTTTGAGGCCGTTGCCGGCAAAGGAGTCTCGGCCACAATTGCCAGACGCAAGCTTCTCCTCGGAAATAGAACTCTGATGACGGAAAGTGGAATTGCTTTCGAAATGTCTGAAGACAAGATTCAGAGTTTGGAGGAAGATGGAAAAACAGTGATGATGGAAGCATTAGACGGACATCTCGTCGGCCTACTAGCAGTGGCTGATACGTTGAAGGAGCACTCTATTGAAGCGATTCAAAGACTCAGGGACGCCGGGATCGAAGTCGTCATGCTAACTGGTGACAATGAACGCACGGCCAAGGCTATCGCGAGGAAACTCGGAATAGAAAAGGTGATCGCCAATGTCTTGCCACATCAGAAGGTCGAGGTCATCGATAGACTGAAGGCGGAAGGCAACAAGGTCGGAATGGTGGGCGATGGGGTCAACGATGCACCTGCATTGGCCAAGGCTGACCTTGGAATCGCGATAGGAAGCGGAACAGACGTAGCGAAAGAAACTGGGGGGATAGTTCTCATCACGGATGATTTGAGAGGCGTAGTCACGGCCATAGAACTAAGCCGGAAGACTGTGGCCAAAATAAAGCAGAATCTCTTTTGGGCGTTCTTCTACAACATCGGCCTGATTCCAATCGCTGCAGGAGCGTTGGTTCCTTTCTTCGGCCCGCAAGTCTACAACGTCCTTCCCTTCCTCGCAGCAGGAGCAATGGCATTCAGCTCTGTCACTGTGGTAAGCAACTCGCTACTACTGAACAGATTCAAGCCAAGACTCTAGAGCCACGGGATCACTTGCCAAACGATTTCGTTAGGAATAGATAGGGTCTTATCAATCGGCTAGGAATCGAAGCTATCAAAAGCAAACAAATGCAGTTCACGAGAAGTCAAAGGCTGGAATCTACTATGCCTCACTTGACGTACTTGCTGGGATTCTTGTCAAAGCTTTGTTTGCAGTTTATGTTGCAGAAGTAGTATGTCTTCCCGGCATGTTCAGATTTGATCTTAGCAGTTTTCTCGTCAACATTCATTCCACATACAGGATCCTTCGCCATTCCTTTTCACCTCCTTCATCAGGATAGATGCGTCATGCCAAGTGTGATACCAAACCTGACCTGTTTAGTCATTGATGCTTAACATGTCATAGACTTTTCCATTTGTTAGGACATGAATCGTGTGGTAGCCGCAGAAGAGCGGGCGCTGGGCGAAGCTGATGTTCCGCTGTTCCCACTGTGCCAAAACATATTTGCGCGATAAGGACAGAGTGTAGAAGACCTCAAATCTCGTAAGTGCGAGAATGACCTATGCCAGGAATCACAGACCATGACTTCCTTTCTCTGGTGGCCTTGCTTAGGTGCTTGAGCTACATTGGTTGATTTGGGAGGATTTGCTAGACATGAAGGAGACTAGTGTAATAGTTGTGTCAGGAACACCAGGCACAGGAAAGACAAGGTTCGCTAGACTTCTCGCAAGGAAACTAGGCATCAACTATGTCAGTCTCACATGGTTTGCTATGCAGCACGATCTCATGAAATGTTACGATCATAAGAGAAGAACATATGTGATTGACGAGCTCGGACTTACACGCGAGCTTCGAAGATACCTAGTAACCTTGAAAGGACAAGTGCTAGTCGAAGGTCATTACTCTGGCAGACTAGTTCCAAAGCGTTTCACAGGAATTGTCTTTGTGCTTAGGTGTGATCCCGATATCCTGAAGACCCGTCTGAAGAGAAGAGGATACTCTGATGAGAAAGTAAGGGAAAACGTTGAGGCTGAAGTGTTGGACATCTGTCTGAGTGAGGCTATTGCCACTCAAGGATCAGAAAAGGTTACCGAGATAGACACAAGCGCAAAACCAGTGCAGAACTGTGTTGAGGAAGCTCTGCAGATTCTGGGTGGAAAAAAGCTTAAACAGATTGGAAGATACGACTGGCTAACTGAACTCGAAAGAAAAGGCAGGCTAGACAAGTTTCTAACGGAGCAGACCGTCGCTTGGAGAAGAAGATCATCATAGCCAAGTGCGTTCGATGTGGAAAACTTCTTCTATCAAAAATCGGAACGAAGACCAAGATGTGTCCCTACTGCAATATGAGATTTAGCTTGGATGCGGCTGTGATCGTGGCCCGTTTGGACTCAGCGAGGGAAGCAAAGATCATGCTTGCTGAGCTTAAGAGAAGAAGGGCTCAGGGACAGATGGGGGCTGTCAGGCCGCAGAAGCTTGGATCGGAATCGTTCTCCTAAGCTCTGAAGCAACTTCGCTGAGTAGCCCGTCCACGCCTGCTCCGGTCAGGGCGCTAATCTCAGAAAAGGGCACTCCTGGAAAGCGTAGTCTGATCTCTTTCAAGACCATCTCGAAATGCTCTCGGCTGACTTGATCAATCTTGTTGCAGCAGATAATGATCTTGCTGGTGGCGCCAGTCTGCCTCAGAGTCTTGTCCGTTGAAGCCAGCTTGCGTCTGAGAAGGGATAGGTCATCACTCACATCAACAAAAAAGCAGAATCAAGTCAGCTTGAACTATTTCTCCCAATGTCGTGTTGAACGCCTTCAATATGGTCGGGTGCATGTCCTCTATGAAACCGATTGAATCCACCAGAATGAACTCTGTGTTGCTGCCACTGCTAGGGATAATAACACGTCTTGCGACTGTCGAGAGCGTCGTAAAGGGACCTAGTCCAACATTCTTTCCTTCTGAAGCCACCCTGTTGAAGAAGGTTGTTTTGCCGCTCTGAGTGTGGCCTGCAAGCGCGACTATGGGGAAACCAAGTTCGCGCCTTCTCTCTCTAAGCAGACCCTTCTTCTTGTACAGATCTCTAAGTTCGGCTTCCAGACGACTTATCCTCTTTCTGGCCTCTCTTTCATATTCGCTGTACGGGTAGTCACCTGGCCCGCTCCATCCAACTTGCTCGCCCAAGATTCCTTCGAGCCTAAGAAATTCCCGGCCCCACGAGAAGGTGTATCTGAGTCTGGCCAATCGTATCTGAAGCTTCGCCTCTTTTGTCATCGCCCTCTTGTCAAAAACCTCTAGGATCAGAAGATTCCGATCTATCACCTTCACATCACCGCCTAAACCCTTTTGAACTTTGAAGACTTGAGAACTTGGCAGAGTGTTCGCGAAAATCACAAACTCGATGCCTTTCTCCTCGACCACTTTCCTAATCTCAGTCAGCTTTCCAGGGCCGACGCACGTCGAGTGATGCACGCTTTCTCTCTTCTGAACGATGATCTCAAGAACGTCGTATCCTATGTTTCGCGCCATCGAGGCGACTTCTTCCACTCTAGAGGGGACCTTTGGAATGTTGCATTCGACCACGATGGCTCTCAAATCAGCGTACACTTCTATCGAAGCTAGTGACTCCGGATTTAAGCAAGTATCTTCGTGAGAGATGAGCGTCCCTAGGAAGCTTATGGCACTTTGACGAGGGGAGGTACCCGCTCAAACTTGTAGCGCTAGAAGAGCCATTCGGCTCTATCGATAGTGTTCCACCATTGTTCGTCTGTTGCTCCTCGCCAGCTGACAATCTTCGTCACTTCATCCAGTATCCGATGGTGCCGTTTCTCGTCTTCTGCTATCTGCTTGAGTAGTGACTTACCTTTTGGATCTTCCATCTTTTCCAGTATTCGTTCAAGCCGATCAAGCATCTCCTTTTCCTGTACGACGTGTCTCTCCAGTGAATCTTTCATCTCTTCTTTGTCTACCATCGTCACTATTGTGCCAGCATTGAGATCTATGAGAGCTTGGAGCATGTCAGCGTGCTTCAGAGAGTCCAAAACAAGTCTATTCAAGAAGAGTCTTACTACAGAGTTCTTTGCCTTCTGAACGGTTGAACTCAAGACTTCAGCCGTTTTCTTCTCCAAAACCATCTGATCTCGAAGAAGTTTCTCAAGTTCGGACGCGCTCATCCGATTCAGCCTCTCGCTGACGTGCAACGAACGCCCTAAAATTGTTTTGCTTTAACACTACGGATGCTGCGTAGAAAGGACATGCGACGAATAAGAACATGGCTGGACCTATGTTTCCGTAGAGGAAAGAGAAGCTTGTCTATTCCCACGAGAACTTTCCGTCTTTCTGCAGAACCTTGCCGTCCAGCAGTATCTGCCCAGGCTTCATCGTCTTGATTATGTCCCAATGTATCGCACTTTTGTTGATTCCTCCACAATCCTTGTACGCGTTGCCTAGGGCGAGGTGTATAGTGTCACCGATCTTTTCGTCGAAGAGTATGTTCTTTGTGAACCTTTTGATTCCTCTGTTCGTTCCTATTCCAAGTTCTCCTATTCTCTTTGAGCCTTGATCCGTTTCGATTATGCTCTTCAATGCATCTTGGTTGGTTTCCGCTGAATAGTCCACGACCTCTCCTTTGGAGAATTTGAGTCGAATTCCTTTGATCTCTCTTCCGTATCGTATGCCTGGCAGATCGAAACAGATCTCTCCTTCTGCAGAATCATCCACAGGAGCCGTGTAGACTTCTCCCCCAGGTACGTTGTGTGTGGCATCTCCGACGATAGCATTCCTCCCCTTGACTGACATGGTCAGATCGGTCTTCTCGCCAATTAGCCGAACCTTGTCAGCTTGGTCCAGCGCCTTCTTCAGCTTCTCCATCTGAGTCCTCTGACTGGCCCAGTCAATCAGTATAGCAGAATAGACGAAATCCTCGTACTCTTTCAAGGACATGTCAGCATCTTGAGCAAAGCCAGGAGTCGGAGCTTGCGTTAGGCACCATCTCTTGCTAAGCCTCTCATCTTGGATCGGTCTTACCGTCTTGTCCCGTCTCGTCAGCTTCTTCGGGTTCACATTGCCAAGTGTTTTCGTGTTTATGTCCGATCTAATCGAAACGACGACGTCAGAGACTTTGGTCAACTCGTACAGGTGCTTCGGATAGATGTCTAGAAACTCCTCAGGTGTAACCTCATAGTATGCACGAGTCACTTCTGAGGGAGTCATCACAATAAGAGGGCTACCTCCCAGCTTTGCAGCTTCCTTGTAGATCTCAGACGCCAAATCCAGCCCATAGTCAGATGCCATTATCAGGACTTGATCGCCTTTCTTGACTCCTGTAGCGTATGTGACGATTAGTTTTGCGTGTTGAGATACTCTCGGATCCATGATTCTTCACCGAGTCGAATATGCCTAGAAAGGAAAGAAAAGCCTTCTGATGCCTACTCGTGAAAAGAAGAGTTCGGCTGGATCAAACAGACGGGGTCGCTATTGGACTCAGTGGGCGACGGGATTGTGTATCAGCCGAAGAGCAAAGCTGCGAAAACAGATGCCGTCAATGATAGGACAGTTATCAGTGTGTTGAGAGATGGACCTGCGGTATCCTTGAACGGGTCGCCTACCATATCACCAGTCACAGCCGCCTTGTGAGCGTCTGAACCTTTTCCGCCGAGGTTGCCTGCTTCAATGTACTTCTTTGCGTTGTCCCACATTCCGCCTGCGTTTGACATGAAGAGCGCATAGAGAAGACCGCTGAGTATGCTGCCCACCAGGAATCCTCCGAGCCCTTCTTTGCCCAGCAGGAAGCCTGTCGCTATCGTCACCACAATGGATAGGACACTGGGTGGCAAGAGTTCTTTTATTGCTCCTTTCGCAGCTATGTCAACGCACTTTGCATAGTCAGGTTTCGCGCCCGGCTTGCCCTCAAGAAGACCCGGGATCTCCTTGAACTGTCTTCGAACCTCAGAGACCATCAGATCCGCATTTCGGCTTACGCTTAGTATGATCAGGCCGGAGAAGACCGGAGGAACTATCGTGCCGACAAATAGGCCGACGAGCACACGGGGATTCAATATGTCAATCGTCTTCAAACCAACAGTTTCAGAGTAGACTCCAAGCAATGCAAGGACTGTCAAAGCGGCGGCGCCTATTGCAAAACCTTTGGTGATAGCTTTTGTCGTATTGCCGACCGCGTCAAGCTGATCCGCTATCTCTATGGCGCTTTCCTCCAGACCACTCTGCTCCGCAACTCCTTTCGCGTTATCCACAATGGGACCATATGCATCAGCAGAAACTATCATGCCAACAATTGAAAGCATGCCGACTGAAGCGATTGCGATGCCATATATTCCTCCCAGATACCAAGCGACCAATGTTGCTGCACAGATTCCGATGATTGAGGGAGCCACACTTAGCTGGCCGTAGGAGAAACCTGTCAAGATGTTGATTGCCGCACCGCTTTTGGCGGCCTTGGCTGTGTTGATGGCAAATCTCTGGTCTATCGATGTGAACCAATCAGTAGTCTTGCCAATGATGAAACCTACAAACACGCCGGCTGCAGCAGCTATGAGGTAGTTCCAACCAGTATTCAGATACATTGTTACGACCGCGGCAAACACTGCGAACACTCCTCCAGTGAAGAATGTTCCCAGGTCAAACGCTCCACCCGGGTCTTTACCCTTCCTTACCTTGATGAGAGATCGCACAAACAATGTCCCAGCTATTGAAGCAATTATGCCCATTGCCGCGAAATAGATCGGCAACAAAACATACTTCGTACTCAAGGTGAGTCCCAGTATCATGGTGGCTGCAATACAGCCCACATAGGAGTCAAAGAGGTCTGCTCCCATACCGGCGACATCTCCAACATTGTCTCCTACATTGTCGGCGATGACCGCAGGGTTTCTTGGATCATCTTCCGGTATTCCGAGTTCCACTTTACCAACTAGGTCGGCAGCGATGTCCGCTGTCTTGGTGTATATTCCGCCCCCCGCCTTAGCGAACAAGGCCAGGCTACTTGCTCCAAAACTGAACCCTAGAACGATCTTCGGATCATTGAAGAAATAGTACATGGCGTTGATCCCGAGAAGACCTAATCCTACGACTCCCAGTCCCATAAGGGAACCTGCAGAAATCGCGACGTTGAAGGCGCTTGCCAAACTTGATCTTGCAGCTTGAGCGGTTCTGGTGTTAGCTAGAGTTGCTCCCAACATTCCTATGTACCCAGCAAAGGCAGATGTGGCTGCTCCGGCAACGTATGCCGTGGTCAGTCTGAGATCGGGTTGCCCTGTTCGAAAGTTGAAGTTGCCTATTGTGAGTACGACGGCCATGACTCCGACAAATGCTGCGAGGAAGAGGTTCTGTCTTTTGAGATAGGCAATGGCGCCGAGTCTAATCGCATTAGATACTTCCTGCATTCTCTCTGTGCCCGGATCTGAGTTGCGAACTTGCCGATACAAAATGGCCATCGCAACTATGGCGAGAATCGGTGGGAGAACTGCAAGCAGGATGTTCAGCTGAGGAGTAGATGCGGGTTCCATATGTGTTCATATCCTCCAGGACAATGCTCATTCAAGCCTCTCAATCATCTTCGTTTCATCCTCGAATGATCGCGTGCGCCCTCTAGTCGGTGTTACGTATATAAGTCGCATTGTCAGCGATCTACTGATCGCTCCTCGTCTATTCGATTCTTTGAGAACGATTCTCTCACAGCAGAGCACGAACGATATCCTACGAGCTGAAACGCTTAAGAGTCTGCACCGAAGCTACAACGGACTTCAGGACGGAGCGGAGATGGCTGGACCGTGGCATGTCAAGTCAACCGATGAGACTTTGAGAGAACTGAACAGTGGCAGAAAGGGACTAAGTGAGCAAGAGGTCAAGTCGCGTCTTCAACAATATGGTTTCAATGAGCTCAAGGAAAAGAAACGTCGAACCCCGCTTCAAATGTTTTTGAGCGAGTTCAAAGACATATTCATTCTGCTACTAATAGCAGCAACGATCTTTTCTGCGATAATCGGCTACTACGAGTTGCAGCAACCTGGTCTGCCTGGCGAGGCACCAAAAGACGCTATTGAAACTTACGCAGATGCAATCGTCATAGGCGCCATAGTGATTCTTGTTGCAATCGCCGGTTTTGTGCAGGAATATCGAGCTGAGAAAGCCCTAGACGCGTTAAGAAAGCTCGCAGCACCCAAGGCGCGTGTCATGCGCGAGAGCAAGGAAACAATCATTCCCGCACGAGAAGTCGTACCAGGAGACATCCTGGTTCTGGAATCTGGAGGTCATGTGCCTGCAGACGCAAGACTCGTGGAAAGCATAGAGTTGAAGACTAATGAAGCGATTCTGACAGGAGAGTCCACGCCCGTAGGCAAAGATGCCTCGGCCGTATTGCCAGGCGATGCACACGTCAACGACAGACGCAATATGATCTTCACAGCAACTCATGTTGTCTACGGCCGTGGGAAGGCAGTTGTTACTTCGACCGGAATGGGAACAGAATTTGGAAAGATTGCCGAACTGGTTCAGGAGGCTGAAGAAGAAGAGACTCCGTTGCAGAGAAAGCTTGACAGCTTTGCAAAGAAAATTGCCAAAGTTGTCGTAGCTGTGTGTTTGGCAATATTTGCCCTAGAAGCCTTTGAAGTAGTCTCCGTAATGCTACACGAGAAAGGAGTGCTGGAGCTGGAGGGCTTCATTCAAGCATTCATGTCATCAATCTCCCTCGCAATATCGGCAGTGCCAGAAGGCTTACCAGCAGTCGTGACCATAAGCTTGGCATTGGGAGCTAGAGGACTCGCCAAAAGGAATGCCATAATCAGAAAACTTTCGGCAGCAGAAGGCCTAGGTGCCGTCACAGTCATATGCTCAGACAAAACTGGAACGCTAACCAAAGGGGAAATGACCACTCGGAGACTCCATGTGAACGAAGGATTTGTAGATGTCTCAGGCGTGGGCTATGAACCCAAAGGCGAGTTCCAACAAGACACTAAGCTTCTCAACCCTGTGGCAGACCGGGACGTTTCTATGCTGCTTAGAATCGGTTCTCTATGCAGCAATGCTCAACTTGAACAAAACGAAAAGAAGGCATGGATGATCGTAGGCGACCCAACAGAAGGAGCTTTGATAGTTGCCGCTGCAAAAGCTGGCTTCTCCCAAGAAGGATTGATAGAACAGTATCCACGCTTGGGAGAGGTGCCATTCACTTCTGAGAGAAAACGCATGACCACTGTTCACTTGACACCTGAGAAGAGAAAAGTTGCGTTCATGAAAGGTGCTCCAGAAACAGTGCTGGAGAGATGTGGTCGCGTTCTTGAAAATGGAAGAGAGGAGAACCTGACAGACGCGAAAAGAAAGAAGATTCTGGAAACAAATGAGAACATGGCAAGTTCGGCATTACGTGTTCTAGCCATGGCCTATCAGTGGCTCCCAGATGATCTAAACGATTTCAACGATAAGACTGTCGAGGAAAGGTTAGTCTTCGTAGGTCTAGAAGGGATGATTGATCCACCACGAGAAGAATCGATCGAAGCAAACAGGAAATGCGAAACGGCTGGAATAAGAACGGTGATGATAACAGGCGATCACAAACTGACCGCGGTGGCGATTGCAGAAGAGATCGGAATAATGAAGGAGAAAAGCCTCGTCCTTACAGGCGTTGAACTGGAGACAATGAATGATGAGGACTTCGAGAGGATAGTTGAGAACGTGGCAGTCTACGCTAGGATGTCACCAGAACACAAACTGAGAATCGTGAAAGCATTGAAAGCAAAAGGACACGTAGTGGCAATGACGGGAGATGGTGTCAACGACGCACCGGCGGTGAAGGCTGCCGACATAGGCGTCTCAATGGGCATAACGGGCACCGATGTGACACGCGAAGCCTCAGACCTCGTGCTGACAGACGACAACTTCGCCACTATAGTCAAAGCTGTTGAGCAAGGAAGAGTAATCTACGACAATATCCGCAAATACGCCAGATTCCTCATCTCATGCAATTTCGACGAGTTATTAGTCATAGGGTCCTTTGCAATTTTGGGAGGAATATTCAGCCCTGAGCTGTTTCCGCTACCTTTGCTTCCTCCCATGATTCTGTGGATAAATCTAGTTACAGACGGGGGACCAGCAGTTGCATTGGGTACAGATCCGCCTGACAAAGGTGTGATGGAAAGAAAACCGCGGAAACCAGATGAAGGAATCCTTCATGGGATGGGCATGTTCATGCTGGCGTCTTTCATATTGCAGGCTGTTGGCACGATTCTAGTCTTCTGTCTCGAGTACTACATATGGCCAGCTCATGGATTCGGAACAGAAGAGACACTACGTGAGGCTAGAACAACAGCCTTCGTCCAAGCTGCCATGTTCGAACTGTTCGTTGTGTGGAACTGTCGCTCTGAGACTCGCAGTGTGTGGCGAATGGGACGAGAGAGCTTCAGGAACAAATTCTTCGTCATAGCAGAAATCATTTCCATAACTGCCACTATTGGCATAACGTACGTTCCAATAACAGCGAGAATGTTCGGTTTGAGTCCGCTGAGTCTGGCAGATCTAGCATACGTAATAGGCGTTGCCAGCTGGGGATTCCTTGTACTGCCAGAAGTCTTCATGCGAAGAAGACTATGGAAATGGCGTTAGAGGCTCTACGAGTTCAAACTTGAAACCGATAGCGCACGGTTGAGACATACACGAGAAAGGTGCGGGACAAGATTTCACTGGATTCCGCGCGCGAGGCTATTGCAGTATTGCTTTTTGCATGTAGATTTGGTGGGGTAGGGTTGGTGACCGTATTAGGTCTGGTCGCCTGTGTTTGAGTGCTGCGATGGCGATCACGTATGAAGCCATGACGCATAGTGTGACGTGGAT
>JALHTG010000017.1 GCA_022865705.1 Candidatus Bathyarchaeota archaeon
AACCTCAGTGACTCCAGGTGAGAATGTCTCAAAGACTGGTGAAGATGTTCGTCCCGGCGATCTCGTGCTTAAACAAGGAACTAGACTCAAACCCCCTGATCTGGCAATGCTGGCAGCACTATCAATGGACAAGATTCAAGTCGTTCGCAGACCTGAAGTCGCAATAATCTGCTCTGGAAACGAGCTAGTGGAGCTGGGTACTCCGCCGAGTCCTGGAAAGATTGTGAACACAAATCGTTTTCTTCTTTCAGCAATGATAGAACAGTTGGGCGCCTCTCCAAACTACCTAGGTGTAGCCAAGGATTCCGTGGAAGACATCAGCCAATTCATCCGCAAAGGTCTAGCTGAGGCAGATATTGTCTTAGTTACAGGAGGTACTTCCGTAGGTGGAAAGGACTTCGTTCCAGACGCAATAAATCTGGTGGGAAAACCGGGTATGGTCGTTCATGGCATCTCAATTCGGCCCGGTATGCCGACAGGACTCGCCTCTGCCAATGGCAAGCCCATCATTTCACTTTCAGGACATCCAGTTGCAGCAATGATAGGGTTCGATACCTTCGTGCGACCGATGATCTTGCGCCTTCTTGACACACAAGACGAGCCAGTAGCATTAGTCAAGGCGAAACTGACGAGAAGAGTGGCATCAGCGGTAGGGATGAGAACTTTCCTTCGAGTAGTCGTCAGAGAGGTCAAAGGCGAGTATCTGGCGGATCCCATAACAACATCAGGTTCAGGTATTCTGTCAAGTATGACGCAAGCCAACGGCATTGTCGTTATTCCTGAGGATAAGGAAGGAATGGAAGAGAATGAAGATGTTACAGTTCATCTGTTTCGCCCAATAGGGGGAACCGGGCGTGACTGAACGAAAGATATTCCGAACTCTACTGAACCTTGAGGAGGCGAGGAAAAGAATACTGGAACATTTCTCTCCTGCCCCATTGGGCTCCGAAGAGATTCCTCTTGAGATGGCTCTCGGTAGAGTAATCGCTGATGATGTCTGTGCTCCAATAGATGTTCCGGGGTTTGATCGAGCGTCGATGGATGGTTACGCGATTAGAGCTAGCGACACGTTTGGTGCAGAAGAGAGGAATCCCTTGAAGGTGAAGGTTGTTGGAGCCGTTGAGACAGGAGAGAATCCTCAAGTTCAGATTGAAGCCGGCCAGGCCGCTGAAATATCGACTGGAGCTGCTATTCCGAGGGGAGCTGACGCTGTTGTTATGGTGGAGTACACCCAACACAGCGAAAACGAGCTGAAGATCTTCAGGGCGGTCAATCCTGGTGAGAACATAATGGCGGCGGGCAGTGATCTGATGGCTGGAGAACACGCTCTTCGAAAAGGACAAAAACTGACGCCAAAAGAGCTGGGTGTGCTTTCAGCTATAGGTCTAGCAAAGGTCAAGGTTCACAGGAAACCACGAGTCGCAGTCATATCTAGCGGCAACGAACTCGTACCTCCAGGAGGTCATCTCACCTACGGTAAGATCTACGACATAAACTCAACAATAATCGCTGCAGCGGTCGCGGAATCCGGTGGAGAAGTGACCCTTCAGGCCGTGGCCCAAGACACAGAAGAAGATCTGAACCAGAAAATAGAGGCAGGACTTGAACGTGCGGACCTTGTCCTGACCTCGGGAAGCACCTCGGCCGGTGTCGGAGATCTCCTATACAGGATATTGGATTCCCACGGTCAACCCGGCGTCATTGTCCATGGCCTAGCTGTGAAGCCGGGAAAACCCACGATATTCGCAATGATCAATGGAAAACCGGTTTTTGGACTACCAGGATACCCGACATCCGCATTGACAATCTACACCCTCCTAGTGCATCCGGCAATCGCCACAATGGCAGGCATCCAAGAAAGCGAACAGAGAACGACACATGCAAGATGTGCATCAAAGGTTCACTCAGCAAGAGGAAGACGGGAGTTTCTTCCAGTCCACCTGATCCAAGATGAAACAGGAAGCCTTCTCGCATATCCCACCACAGAAGGATCAGGTGCCATAACCTCGTTGTCGATGGCTGACGGTTTCATCGATATCCCGGAGAATATTCAATTCATTGAAGAGAGGGAAAGTGTGGACGTGCAATTGTTCAGCTCAAGATTGATTCCTTCAGATCTGGTGATAATTGGAAGCCACTGTATTGGACTTGACATCCTTCTCGACCACATTCGAAGAACCAGCCCCAACCTACAGGCAAAGATAATCAACGTGGGATCGACTGGAGGCTTCAATGCGATAAGACGTGGTGAAGCAGATTTGGCTGGAGTTCATCTGTTAGATGAAACCTCGGGAGAATACAACCTT
Organism: Candidatus Bathyarchaeota archaeon; assembly: GCA_022865705.1. GTDB lineage: Archaea > Thermoproteota > Bathyarchaeia > 40CM-2-53-6 > JALHTG01 > JALHTG01. The sequence continues at coordinate 2,307 of JALHTG010000017.1, forward strand.
CCATTCCTGGAAAAATATGGACTTCGAGAGAAGGCCGTTATTGTGAGAGGATACGTGAGACAACAGGGATTGATCGTGGCTAAGGGAAACCCAAAGGGAATAAAGGGAATCGAAGATCTGTTGAGAAGCGATATTGCTTTCATGAATCGAAATCGAGGTTCTGGAACCAGGGTTCTCCTCGATCTAGGTTTGAAGAGAACTGCCCGCGAACAGAACACAACAATGGAAAAATTGGTGTCTAAGATCAGAGGATATGAGACTGAAGCAAAGTCACATTCAGCGATTGCATCAGCAGTCTTATACGGGAAGGTTGATGCAGGACTAGGAATCAGAACAGCAGCAGAAATGTACGGGTTAGATTTCGTTCCAGTCACAGAAGAACGCTACGATCTCTTGATATTGAAGAGACGCTTGGAAAAAGACCCTGTGAAGAGACTGCTCGACGCACTCCGATCAGACGAATTCAAGGCCGAGCTGAAAAAGAGAACTCCAGGCCTTGTTCCTTCTCAAGAGACCGGTATGATTGTGAACTAGCTCGTTATCGGTAGCGGAAAAACTCGTCCCTATTGGTGCGGGAGGAGGGATTTTCCTGAGCTCAAAGCTCATTTTGAACCTTTTCGTTGGGAAGGTTTTCCTTCGCCAATCTCGAACCCCTTCGGGACAGGAGCCTCAGTCCTGCGCCTTTGACCTGGCTTGGCAACCCCCGCACAGTCCTCTAGGTACAATCAACACGCAAATTAATCTTCCCTTGGAAACGATTCATCATACTGATAATCAGTATTCTTCCTTGAGGAAGTAAACGTAAATAATGGCCTTACGCGATTGTTATTGCCACAAAGGATTGTTTCCACTTGAACCAAGCCTCGATTTATTGTCGAGAACTCAACAAAATGGCTGTGGCTCTTGCATCAGCGAGAGATCGGTCCAGTGTCCTCGACCTGATCACAAAGAGTGCGGTTGAAGTGTTGAATCTAAAGGCCTGTTCACTTGGACTTTGGGATAAGAAGACCAGTAGCCTCGAAGTCGTGGCCGTTCACGGGCTCGGTGAGAAACATACTAGGACAACACAGGAAACGAAAAACGTTCCCATTGACCCGAAGGCACTCAAAGGTCTGCCTGTAGTTGTCACGGATTTCTCCAGATGGTTGTCACCAGAAGAAGCAAAGAAGAAAGGAATTGTCTCCATGTTGTGCGTTCCCGTTCAGACTAGATATGACAGACTGGGAGTTGTATGCGTCTACTCGGCGAAGAGGCACAAGTTCACAACTACAGAAGCAGATTTCCTGAAAACACTCGGAAACTTTGCGGCGGTAGCGATAGAGAACGCTCGTCTCTCCGAACGGCTGCAAAGACGTCTAGTCGAATCTGAAACACTTGTAGAGATATCTAAAGCGCTCACCTCAAGTCTCAAGCCTCAGGAAGTCTTTAACACGATAGCGAAGACTGCGACTGAAGCTATGAGAATGAAGGGGTGCATAGTCAGGCTATTAGATGAAAGAAGGGAGCACCTTGAATTCGTCGCCTCATACGGCCTGAGCGAAAACTTCCTCAGAAAAGGGCCCATTCACATCGAGAAAGGGCTTGAAGATGTTAGGACTGGAAGGCCGGCGATACTACCTGATGTGTTGGCAGGTTCAAGGCTGGAGTATCCGGAAGAAACAGCAAAGGAAGGTATTCGATGTGAGTTGGCTGTTCCTTTGCGAGTCAAGGGCAACATAATTGGCTCCATTAGAGTTTTCGGACCAACGCCGCACCAATTCGACGAAGATGAAATCAAGTACCTCGAGGCTATAGCTAGCCATGCTGCGATAGCAATAGAAAACGCGAGACTGTATCGAATCTCACTCAAGAATTGGCAGGATCTGGTTCAAGAGGTCTGGGAGAAATCTGAGGTGTGGGGCCAGACTAAGATCGAAACAGAAACGCAGTAGCTCGCTTCGATTTTCTGAGCGCGCACACTGAGTCTCATCAAAAACAGCAGACGAGCATCGTCTCAGCCAAAACCATTTTTCTGCAAAATAGCGGACGCCACGCCGCTCCAAAATCGGTCTAGGCTTAAATACATTTCACAGCAATATCAGCCGGACTTCAGGAAATGACGGTCAAGAGGTCTCGCACTGGTGAAGCCTACAATCCTCACGAAAACAGACCTTGGCAATTTTGTCGGTGAACTGAGAAAAGAATTCACTGTCGTTGGGCCAACAAGGAAAAGATCTCAGCATGTATTCAATGAAATTGACGATGCTCAAGACTTGGATCTTGACTATGTAACCACGATTCTTCCACCCAAGAAGCTGTTTTTTCCACCCAGGGACAATCTTCTCTCGTTCGACCGAACGGGAGAGCCTGTCCCGGCACCATTGGAGGAGAAGAAGCTGCTGGTTTTCGGAATTCACTCCTGTGATTTGAGCGGGCTCTTGCTACTGGATAGGGTTTTCCAGAAGGACATTTCGTACCCAAGATATGTTGGACGAAGGCAAGGCTCGATTATTGTAGCATTGACTTGCACTCAGATCGGAGATACATGTTTCTGCGAGTCGATGGGAACTGGACCGGAGCCAAGGAAGGGCTTTGATATTCTTTTGACCGACCTCGGAGATCGGTTTCTTGTTGAAACTGGAACTGTCGAAGGGGCTCGTCTTGCGGAAAAGGGAAAGTGTGACGAAGCCAAGCCGTCGGATCTCGAATCAAAAGAGAAACTCCTCTCGGAGGCAAAGAGGAAGTTCAAGAAGAAGGTGAATACTGATGGCCTTGCAGAGGCTCTCGCAAAGAATCTTGCTCATCCAGTTTGGAAACGACTTGGAGACAAGGATTTGGCATGCGCTCAATGCGTCATATCTTGTCCGACTTGCTTCTGCATGGACATCAGAGATCAATGGGGAAATCTCCCGGGCGAGACCTCTAGATGCGTCGAATGGGATTCATGTTTTCTGCTTGAGTTTGCAGAGGTTGCTTTGGGCGGAAACTTCAGAAAAGATCGAGGAGCGAGACTAAGACAATTCATGGGCCATAATCTGAGCTGGGGAGGAGCTGCTCAGTACGGCCCAGTCAATGGGCAGCACAAATGCGTAGGATGCGGCAGGTGCGTGCGGGTTTGCCCAGTCGGCATTGACATAACTGAAGTTGCCAAGGAGATCAGAGGGGGCTAGGTTGCAGGACCCATACACGCCGAATACTGCGGAGATAATCAACGTAAAGAAGCAAACATTGGATACCAAGACCTACACGATCCATTTTGTAAAGAAGCAGAAGAAATTCAAAGCTATGCCTGGACAATTCATAATGGTCTCAATTCCTGGAATCGGCGAGGCTCCCTTCTCTCTCAGTTCCAGCCCTGATGCAATGGGAAGTTTCGACACGACGATTAGAACCGTGGGAAATGTCACTGGAGTCCTGAACCGTTATGGTGTTGGCACGCGACTCGGCGTCAGAGGCCCCTATGGAAAGCCATGGCCAGTGAAAGAAGCGAAGAGAAAAGACATACTTCTCGTCGCAGGCGGAATCGGCCTGGCGCCTCTGAGACCAGTCATTACGACAATTCAGCAAAACAGGAAAGCGTATGGGAACTTGGAGATCCTTTACGGCGCCAGAACGCCTTCCGACGAAGTCTTCGCGGATGAATATGAGGAGTGGCGCCGAATTCCTAAGACCAAGTTGTTTCTGACCGTCGATTCTGTTCCTACAGGTGTTACGTGGCCTCACAAAAAAGGAGTGGTTACTGGCCTATTTGATGATATGGAAACCTCTCCTGAGAACTCCGTAGTAATGACGTGCGGGCCTGAGATAATGATGAGGTTTGTGATCCGCGGTCTCTTGGCGAGAAACTTTCGAAAAGGCCAGATCTACGTCTCTTTGGAAAGACGAATGAAGTGCGGCATGGGGCACTGCGGCCACTGCCAAATAGGTGAAAAGTTCGTGTGCAGAGATGGACCGGTTTTCACTTATCTAGATCTCGAGGGGTTGCCCGATCTCACATTGTAGAAGGCGATAACTAGTGACAGAGAGGCTCAAGATAGCTGTCGTGAAGATGACGGGGTGCGCAGGTTGCCAGATGGAGTTCCTTCGATTGGAGGAGGAAATGCCCTTTGTTCTTGAGATTGTTGACATCAGATACTTTGTTATGGCCAAACGCGAGAACCTCGAAGGCCCCTATGATCTGACGTTCGTAGAAGGATCAGTCTCGACCCCAAGGGAATTAGAGGAACTCAAAGAACTGAGAAGCCGATCCAAAACCCTGGTTGCGTTCGGAGATTGTGCTTGTCACGGATGTGTGCCTTCGATACTCAACTGGATGCCACCCGATGTGGCAGCGAACATGGTCTACCCGAACTTCGAAGCAATTCATTCAAAGAAGGAATCCTACCGAAAGATCTGCCCACTTGACGAGTTCGTCACAGTGGACATCTATCAAAGAGGATGTCCCCCTCACAAAAATACCATCCTTGAGGTCCTTCGAAGCGCTACGTTAGGAATAGCACCTTTCCTGAGGCGTCATCCAGTATGTGTCGAATGTAAACTGAGAGAAAATGTGTGTATCCTCACTTTCGAAAAGAGGCCTTGCATGGGGCCTGTCACGGCAGCAGGATGCGGAGCCATATGTCCAACTGTGAACAGGGAATGCGAGGGATGTTATGGACCAATGTCTGATGCCAATGCTCAGTCATTGGCGCAGAAGTTCTCGGAAATAGGATTGCCAAAGGATCATGTGACAAGGAAGTTTCGGAAATACGCTGGGATCACATCGGCTTTCGCAAAAGAGGCAGACAATAGATGAGCCGAGAAAGGGAGATCAAGGTAGGATACCTCTCCAGAGTGGAGGGGCAGGGTTCACTAGAGATCAAAGTCTCATCAGGAAACATCAAGGAGCTGCGCCTCGAGATATTCGAGCCCCCGAAGTTTTTTGAGGCTTTCCTAGTTGGCAGGCACTGCAGTGAGGTCCATGAACTCACTTCCAGGATATGCGGAATATGCCCCGTGCCACACCAAATAACCGCTCTCCGCGCGATTGAGAACGCAATGGGTATACAGATCAGCGAACAAACAAGAAACCTGAGAAGAATAATGAATTACGGATGCCACATTGCAAGTCACATTCTCAGCCTGTACTTCTTGGCTGCACCTGACTACCTTGGCTGTGAAAGCGTGTTTGCAATGGTGAAAGACTATTTTCCAATCGTCAAGCGAGCCTTGCAGCTGAAGAAACTGGGCAACGATCTCGTCGAGTTGATAGGAGGCCGAACGATCCATCCAGTTTCAGCTGTCGTGAACGGGTTCACAAAGATCCCTGAGAGAAAAGACATGAAACAGATGCGGCAGAGACTTGTCGATGCGAAACAGGACGCCGCCGACACAACCAAGTTCATCGCCTCTCTGAATGTACCGCAGTTTGTCAGAAAGTGTGAGCATGTAGCACTCTCTAACCCAGAGGAGTTTGCAGTCAACGAGGGTCTGCTTGCCTCGACAGAAGGAATCATGGTTGAGGAGGAAAAGTATCGTGAGTATGTCAGGGAGTTGCAGGTTGACTATTCTTGGGCCAAGCATTCAGAGATCGTCGGACGAGGCGCATTCTTGGTAGGACCACTCGCAAGAGTGAACTTGAACTTTGACAAGCTATCACATGATTCGAAGAAGTTGGCTCAGGAAATTGGATTCGAGGTTCCCAACTTCAATCCTTTCATGTCACATGTGGCAAGGGCGCTGGAAGTCGTTAACGCAATCGATGATTGTGTGAAGACAATAGACGTGGTTCCACTTAGGGAAGAGGACAGATCGTACGAGATAGGAGCGGGAACAGGTTACGCCATCACAGAGGCACCGAGAGGACTCCTGTACCACAGCTATGAGGTTGGAGAAGATGGAGCAGTCAAGAAGGCGGATATAGTGACACCTACAGCTCACAACGCGAGGAACATGGAGAATGATCTTCGAGAACTTGTCCCAACCATTGCAGACCTACCTGATGAAGAAGCAACACTCAAGTGCGAGATGCTCATAAGGGCATATGACCCATGCATTTCATGCTCAGTACACTACGTCAACCTCGACAAACCGAGAAAGCGCAAGTCCTGACGAGCTCTCTCTCAACATGCAGCGTGATCAGATCAAGGCGGGCATTCTAGGTCAGAATCCTCCCTTCCCACATCCTCTCGAAAACTTCATGAACTGATTGTTTCGTCATAGCACGAGGACTATTGGGTCGAGGCCACTCTTTCACACATATCTCAGAAAGCTCAGGCAATTCTCCTTTGTCAAATCCAAGCTCTCTCAATGAAGCTGGAATGGCTACATCTTCGGCAAGTTTGATCACAGCTCGAATGGCTGCCGCTCCAGCCTCCGTGGCGGTTGCCCCACGAGTCTGAAGTCCCAAGGCACCAGCGACGAGTGAAAGCTTCTCCGGAATGACAGGAAGATAGAACTCCATTACGTACGGCAACGCGACGCCGCATGAAACGCCATGTGGGACCTTCCTGACAGGACCGAAGGTCTGTGCAAGACTGTGGCCCAACGTCAGCTTTCCGCTTCCGAAGGCAAGTCCAGCAAGTGTTGCAGCAAGCGCCATTCCACTTCTTGCCTCAATGTTGCTGCCGTCGACAAAAGCCACCTTCAACCATCTTGCAATCAGTTGAATTGCTGTGAGGGCCAACGCATCTGTCAGTGGCGTGGTAGCGAGAGAGGTTATGGTTTCAATCGCTTGACTGAGTGCGTCCATGCCCGTACCAGCAGTCACCTGAAACGGCATGGTCGTGGTTAGGAGTGGATCGACCAGGGCTATGTCCGGAAGAATATAGGGGCTGACTACGTCCATCTTCTTCTCGCCAACAGAAAGAACGGAGAACATTGTGACTTCGCTGCCTGTACCAGCGGTGGTTGGGATGCAGATCAACGGAGCACCTTTTCTCGCTAGGAGATCCACGCCCAAATAGTCTCTCACTGGTTTTGGGTTAGTAGTGCTCATCGATGCGATCTTGGCGAGATCCATAACGCTACCTCCACCCATACCGACAACAAGGTCAAACCGCCCCGCTCTTGTGTAAGCCGCCAGATCTTCTGCCACTTCGATACGTGGTTCAGATTCAGTCTGACTGTACACAGCAAAATCCATTCCATCAGATTGAAGACTCTTCGTGATTTCCTGAACAACTGCAAAGGTTGTGGCTTCAGGATAGGTTACAATGAGGATCTTGGAACCGGCCAGTTGCCTTATTTCCTTCGCTAAGTCTTTTCCAGAGCCGACTCCAAAGATGATCTTTCTTGGACCAGAAAAGGTCGTAGTTTGTCTCAGAGATGGATAGTTGACGTCGGTGAGCAGCATAATTTTCACCTAGAAAGACTCGCATACGTTTGGATATTTAGATTCGATCGAAGCTTGAATCCTTGAGGCCGCGCGCACACATCAAGTTGCGCTATGTGAAACTGAAGCTGCTGGAAAAGTGTCCACGAATTGTGGGGCCCCTCAATGTTTCCTCAACCACCTTCCAAGTGCCCTCTCAAGCTTAGTCGGCTCTTGTTCTTTCCCGTGATCCTCGAGCATTCATCCGACGCGTGCGCAAAAAACAATGGAGCCCCGGGCGGGAATTGAACCCGCGGCCTTCGCCTCATTGTCACATGGTTACCAAGGCGGCGCTCTTGGCGTTATCTTTTCTACCAGGCTGAGCCACCGGGGCTGAGAGTTTGCAGAATTGGCCACGGTATTTAACCTTTGTATGCCATATCATTCAGGAAAGTCCGTCATCTTCCTCGACTGTTGTTGGCAATCGAAGCTGAGGGGCCGTTATGGCCTCAAGTGGATTGGGATTTCTTCTTTGGTTTAGCTTGAATGGTAGTCCCAAGATGAAAAATGGCTTCATTTATCATGATCGGTTTTGGAAAGGCTTAAGTGCCGATCTTGGCGATAACGTACCATTCAGCGGTTAAAGTCAAAGGAGGAAAACTGTTGACCAAGAGATGCCCAGAATGTGGGGCCGACAATAGGGATGACGCAATATACTGCTCAAGCTGCGGAATTCAGATGGTGGTTCCCCCGCCAGTGCCCACTGTCTTTCCAGTCATGAGACCGGCACCACCGCCACGTATGCCGCCTCCAACATTTGCACCTCCAATGCCAGCGATTCTTCCGTTGCCCCCTCCACCAAGGCCAATTTGGGGCACCCTGATAACGCTAGCCGCAGGAATCCTCGTGATGGTCGGGGTAATAGCCGGATGGGTATATGCGCCGTCGTCAGATTTGGATATCTGGTTCCTTAAGCTTGTGCTGCCGGGACTAGCATGGTTTGATTGGATGAGAGTTGCAACCGTCATAGCTCTCATACTGTCGTTCTCCATGTTCCTTGCAGGATTCTTGATGTATCAAGGCTACGGAACGTTCGGGGGCATCATAGGTTTCCTGTGCGCAGTGATGAGCATATCAATCGGTGGCGGGCTTCTAGCAGGATTCACGCTGGGAATCATAGGAGCATTCCTAGCGATAATGCGAAAGTAGTCGGACTGCTCCTCTCTCCCTTCTCTTTTCAGCATCACTGGCAGCGGTAGCGCTACAAATTGCTCAATGACTTTTGAGAACGGAATACTTTCTTTGAGGCTAGATTAAATATAGGTGCCCTTCATAACTTAGTCTCTGGCGAGAAGGCCTTGGTCAAGAGATGTCTTGAATGCGGCTACGACAATGGCGACACAGCGGAAGTCTGTGTCAGCTGCGGGTCGGCTCTTATCGAAGTAGCTGCTGAGAAAGTCGGACCCGGACCCATAGTCATGGAAGTCCCTCCCGGATCGGGTGCCGTAAGACCCTCTGTGGACACTCTCAAGATCCGCGGCCCCCCTCGAGCAAAGGCAAGCTTCGGGCTATGTTTCATTGCGACCGTACTGGTGACTTCGAACGCCGTTCTGGCGGGCTATGTAGGCGTTGCGGTGCCCTTTCCCGTGTGGATGATTCCTTTGACCTTTTCGAACATACAGGCAGACTTCGTTGGATTGTTGATCGGATTCTGGATGTTGATCGGCTGTATCCTTATCTTGGCAAGAAGAGAGATTTACGGAAGTGCTTTCATGATTTTCCTCAGCCTTGTGAGTCTGGGTGTAGGCGGAGGATTCATAGTAGGCTCTTTCGTAGGAATTGTCGGTGCCCTTATGGCCCTATTCAAGAAGTAAGCGAATCTACGAAATTCTTATGTTCATAGACATGACTACGTTGTGAGTGGTGTTCAGATGGCCTGGATGTACGATTTGACTTATGGTTGGGTTTGGGTGGAGGAAGCAGCTCGGCAATACTATGCGCAAACTCCACAGTATCCTATGTACTATTCATATCACTATTGGACGCCGTTGCCTCAACCTCCGAAGCTGTGCAGGTATTGCGGAGAATCGCTGATTTGGGTGCCCGCCTATCAACGCTGGTGGTGCCCCAAGTGCATCAAATATCGATGAAAAGACCAAAGATGCGGCTTTGAGCTGATTTCGCACAAAACGCGTCAGATCAAGTCGCATCTAAGCTCGTACGTCCCAATCCTATTTATATGTGCAGACATGAACACTTACCCTTACGAGTCTGAGTGATGAATCTATGTCAATAAGGCCACCGGAAGTGTGGGCTGCACATGAGTATGCGGTCATAGGATCAATCTTCTTCTTCCTGTTCACTGTTCTGCCGCTTCTGGCGATTTCCCTGCTGTTTGTTGTTGATGCAGCACTGGTCCTTTCGTATGTTGCCTTTTGGACGGGACTGGTTGTTTCTCCGGGATGGATTCTTCCAATAACGATGGGATTTGGTATCTTTGCAATCATAGTAATCTTGGTCTTCATCGGCGCGTACATAACCACTGTAAAAAGAATCGACGACGGTCTCTACGAGGCAGCAAAAACCCCTTGTCTAATCATGGGAATCTTGGGTCTGCTTGTATGCCTCATCGTGCCAGGGATATTCTACATGATGGCATATACGAAACTGGGAGAAGTGATCCTTAGATACGGCCCAGTCGCAAGCAGGACTGTGCTCACACCTGTTGGACTAGCCACAACCTAGACACGCTTTACGGTTCAGATCTGACCTTGAAATCTCAGGATTGTGTCTAGTCAGAATAGTTCTGAGAACTACATGGGGCTTTCGATGCAGAACTATCCTTGGCAGAAGAACTAGAATCCAAGTTATCAAGCTGAGAACTAGGCGCCAGAATGGATTTCGTGCACATACCTGGCGGTAGGCAGGGCTCGTCCGAAGAAAGGATTTCTAAAAAAAAAGGGTCTTGCTACTTCTTCAGAACAGCCATCAATCCGCCGAGCAAACCGAGAATGGTGCCGAATATGAGTCCGCCAAGAACCATGATGCTCAAGATTGAGAAGACTATTCCCAGTATACCTCCAAGAGCCTCGTAGCCCGGCATATAGATGAGCACCGAACTCATGATGACGAACATCCCAAGTCCAATCCCTATCAGCACTGGAGCCCATGACGGCATTGTTGCAAACCACGGTGGGGTTGCAAACCCCCAAATGAAGGTAGATATGTAGGAGAGTGCCAGTGAGCCAAGAACGATTAGAAAACCACCAATAATCGTCATGACAAATCCAATGCTTGCTCTGGAAGCCAAATCTGCACCGACAGGTCTGGGTCCCAGAATGCCAGGTCTCGCACCGCTGAGCCTTGTGCCGCAGCTGGAACAGAAGATGGCATTGTCGTCATTATCAGCATTGCATCGAAGGCATTTCTTAACCATTAGATTTCCTCCACGCCTCAGGAAGCTAGTGGATTCGATCTATTCTTAAGCCTTTTTCATGATTCTGCATAAAGACAGCATACTATCCTACCTCTTTAGAGCCTTACATGATGCTATTTCCTGACAGTGGGGCGGATTTAGGTCTGAAACGCTACAGGAGGCTTATCTCCTAGACATTGCCAGGCCCAGACGACACAGATAGGGCGATTGAGAAAGTTAAGGGGGGAGTCGACGAAAACCAGAAATGTATTTGGTTGACCTGAACAATCCAGATGAGGGCAGGTTCAATGATTCAGACTCAATGCGCAAAATGCGACGTCAAGTTCTGCCGAACTGATAGGCCTGAAGACAGCACCTTGCCAGGGTTCTGTCCAATGAGAAATATGAGAGAGTTGATCCAGAGAGCAGTAGGCAAGTACGATAGAAGCGATTTGAAACAGCTCTACCTAGCTTCCACCATCGGAGAAAGAGAAGCATACGAACGCGTGCGAGGAGTAACCATGGCGGTTCGGCCTAGAATCAGAGAAATGGCGGAACTTGCGAAGAGAATGAATGTTAGAGATGTCGGAATGGCTTTCTGTGTCGGTTTAAGTGACGAAGCGAGAAGAGCAGTCGAAATCCTCGAAGGCCATGGGCTGATAGTTCACTCTGTCTGCTGCAAATGCGGCGCAGCCGACAAGATCAGGTTGGGCGTGCCCAAGGAGTACAAGATATCTGACCCTGAGAAGTTCGAGGCGGGATGCAATCCGATGGTTCAGGCCGAGGTTCTGAATAGCGCAGAAACTGGTTTCAACATCATCCTCGGGCTCTGCGTGGGTCACGACATGCTATTCACGCTTGCTTCAAAGGCTCCGGTCACGACGTTAATCGCAAAGGATCGTGTTACAGGGCACAACCCGCTCGCCAGTCTTTATGTTCGATACCACAGAGAACTAGTGTAATCCGTATCCAAATTCCGCCTACCGATCTTCGACCAGAACTCGAGCAAGATACTCTTCATGCCACCATTGAATACGATGACAACCTCTGGCTTTGATATCTTGGGATGCTGATTCAGGAAAAAGGAGGAAGGATTCAAAGGGGGAGAGTCTTCAGCGGCCGGCTGATCTTCATGTCTTACCTACAGTTTGTGCGACATCTGCCAACCCGAGCTTCTGAAGAGTGGTTTGGCTCGGAATGCCATTCTTGTCCCAGCCTCGCCTCACGTAGTACTCATCCAAGAGTCGATCATATCCTTGGACATCGAGTTTGACTCCTTTCTGAGCGCCTTTCGACGGAGCTTCCTTGAACCATCTTGGGGGAGGATAGTCCATTGTCCTACTCCATCTTGACCCGTACTCTCGTACCCAGTAAGCCCTGATCAGGGA
>JALHTG010000018.1 GCA_022865705.1 Candidatus Bathyarchaeota archaeon
ATCCACGTCACACTATGCGTCATGGCTTCATACGTGATCGCCATCGCAGCACTCAAACACAGGCGACCAGACCTAATACGGTCACCAACCCTACCCCACCAAATCTACATGCAAAAAGCAATACTGCAATAGCCTCGCGCGAGCAAGGGAGCCCGAAAGTGGTGAAAGCCGTTGGCTTACAAAAGTCGCACGCGCGTTTTTTTCCGACAGCCTCATAACTGACTTCGAGCGTTTCTGCGTTTGTGGCGTCTGCTTTGCAGCCTCAGCCGAAAGACTCACTCTTGCGATTCAAGTTGAAGCGGACGCTGGATCTGCTGGCGTCGAAGGAGGGCCGCGGGACTGAGCTGATCACGCTCTATGTTCCTCCTGATCGTCAGATTCACGAAGTAATGGGTCAGCTTCGCGAGGAAGGCGGGACAGCCACCAATATCAAGTCGAGGACCACGAGAAAGAATGTTCTGGATGCCATTGAGAAGACGATGCAACGTTTGAGGCTTTTCAAGAGGCCTCCTCCTAATGGTCTCGCGATCTTTTGCGGTGCGATCCCACAGAACGGGCCGGGAACCGAGAGGATGGAGACATATGTTTTGGAGCCGCCTGAGCCTATCCGCGTCTACCTCTATCGATGTGACAATCGGTTCCACATGGAGCCTCTGCTTGAGATTCTTCAGGAGAAGAATACGTTTGCCATAGTTCTGATTGATGGAAACGACGCTGTGATCGCCACTCTGAAGGGCAGACGGGTTACCATAGTCAAGAAGATGACTTCAGGGATCCCTGGAAAGCATAGAGCCGGCGGGCAGTCGGCTCGAAGGTTTGAACGGCTGAGGGAAGCTGAAGTCAATCAATACTACAAGAGGGTTGGAGGCCATGCTAACAACATCCTGGGGCATGTATCAGACTTGAAAGGGGTAATCGTAGGCGGGCCAGGCCCCTCAAAATATGACTTCGAGGACGGAGAATACTTGAACTACGAGTTGAAGAAGAAGATCGTGGCGACGATCGACGTCTCCTACGTTGAAGAAGGCATTGATGAGGTCATGGAGAAGACTCCTGAGATACTGCGCGGGGTCAGATACTTGGAGGAGAAGAAGCTTGTTCAACGCTTCCTGTACGAGGTGGGCCATGATACAGGGATAGCGGCTTACGGGGAGACTGAGGTTCGCAGAGCGCTTGACTCCGGACTCGTGAATACCTTGTTACTATCAGAGAGACTCAACATAACCCATGTCACTGTCAAATGCAAGGTCTGCGACTTCAACGAAGATCAGCTACTGCCTCCTCATGAGGTGGCGAAACTTGAGACTGACGTAGCCTCAGCTCAATGCAGGAAATGCAACAATCTTGCGTTGATGATTGAGAAGAAGGATCTGCTTGACGAGTTTGTGGAGATAGGTGAGGAGAAAGGAGTGGACATTGAGGTTATCTCTGGGGAGACGGCGGAAGGGCAGCAGCTCCTGAAGGGCTTCGGAGGAATTGCGGCAATACTCAGATACGCGAGAACAGGTTCCGGCAAGTGACGAAGCCAGATCTTCTCAGCCTAGCTCAGTCACTTTCATGCGATAGAACGTCGCCAGTTTCTGTGCGTCACTGTCAAGTCTGGGTTTAACCACCAAGGTCGCGTCTTTCACGAGACTCTCAACGTCAAGCCTCTTCGCGAAGAACTCTATCACTCGCATGGATGTGATGGGTTCATTGGAGACTTCGAAGTCAATGACAGTGGGTTTCTCATCGCCTCGAAGAAGCGCCAGAGAAAAGATGTACTCAGCGCCCGAATTACCTACCAGCGCGTAGTCTTTCTCAACTTGGAAGCCTGAGACAGCGATGTGCTTTGCATATTCTTCTCTAATCATCTCAATTCTTTGCCGCTCCATTTCTGAAAGCTTCCCTTTGTCAGGCTCCGAAACAGCTATCCCAGGTTCCGGTCTCTCTGATTCCCACATGTTTTCGAAGAAATGCTGCATTGTTCCGACCAGCATGGAACTATTCGTCCAGATCGCGTTTGCTTCCTTCGGATCAACGGATTCCATGGGGTTCGTCAAGAAGATTATCTGTTTCCCATCGGAGATAAGGAAGTGAGGGGGAGAGTGGTTGATGAAGCCTTTCGTGAGGATCTGTTTCATTCGGTCCTGTATTTCTTTGGTCCTCGGCGTCATTTCCGCTATCAGCTTCACCATCACGTTTCTCTTTGAAGCCTTGTTCATTTGATCGATGACGCCGAATCTATCTGCATGGTATAGGGCGCGTTCCGGAGCGACCATCGTGACCTGACTTTTACTCAAATCGATTATTTCCGAGGCTTTTCGGTAGATGCTTTCGACACCTTTCAGAAACTGGAACTTCTCTTCTTCGACTTCTTCGATTCCTGCTGGAAGGACTGACTGCCACATCGATAACAGCTCAGGTTTCAGCCTCTCCATCAGCTGTTGTCTCTGCTTCTGTGCTTGGACGAGCACGTTGAGAGCCTTCGGGAACGGTAGGCCTGAGAATTTCGTTGGCTTGCCTGCCGCCGTCTCCACGATGCCCTTTTCCTGCAAAGCTTTCAGGACACTGTATGTCTGTCCTCTTCGGAGATCGAGTGCTTTTGCTATCTCGCCGGCTGGGGTGGCGCCTTTCTTGGCGAGGTACAGGTAGATTCTGCTCTCTGGCTCTGTCAACCCGTACTCAAGGAGTTCTCTGGCAATGGCCATCTCAGACATAGTTAGCTCAGGTTTTCATGCTTGAATCTAGCTAAAGTATCTTTCGAGGTTTCAAGTATGGTGGCTCAGCCTGGGAGGATTCAGTCAATGTGCGCGCCATGACCAGAATCTCCGGGCGGGCTGTTCTGTGAAGCTTTCCCGGCATGAAAGTGCAGAGTTGTGTGCGCTGTGTGGAAGAGTTGAATTCGGAAGCACACGCGCTTTTGGCTTGGCTCAATTCTGAAAACCTAATATACGATGATGCTCTGGCTAGGGGAAAGAAGCCAAGATCGGTTGAGATTCCATGCCTGAACTGTCACTGCATTTCGCTGTTACGTTCGCTTTAGTGGCTCCGGTCCTTGGCCTGAGGAAGGCGGCAATTGTTTCCTTCATATCTCTTCTCCCAGATTTGGACTTCCTGTTTTATCTGCATCGTTCCCTTAGCCACTCAATCACTATTCTCCTGGTAGTGTCATTGGTTGCAGTCAGTTTCGTGAGAAGACTCAAACCCAGTCTTTTTTCTCTGACATCAATTGGATGTCTGAGTTTACTGGCCCATCCGATCATGGACATATTCTCAGGACCAACACCACTACTTTGGCCCCTTGTCAAGGAATCGGTCAGCATGAGTGTCAATGTAGCACTTGTGGCTGGAGGATCCCTTAGATTCAGCTGGACGTTTCTTGTTGACTGGTTTCCGGCGTCTGTTTCGCCGATACCAGTCACTCAGGGTGCTATGGTTGGGCCGATCTTCACCAGTGAAGGTTTTGTGGTCTCCCTTCTGCTGGTGGCTGTGCCGATCCTGGTCGTCTTGCTGCGACAGAAGAGCGTGCGCGCTTAGCTTTACTGAACCGAACCTTTCAGGGCGTATCTCGCGGCCGCAAGTATGATTTGATTTGTACTGTCGCTATAGAATCCTTCAAGGTTCGAGCCCCATAGACGGCCGGCCTCAAAAGACTCGAACAATAGTCGCTTCTTTTACAAGGGAAGACTTGGATATGGTATCGAATGTTTTTGGGGCGCGCGCGACATGTCTCTCTTCCAACAGTTTCTCCTTGACCTTCTCAACTTCTTTCACTAGGAAGTCGCGCGTTATTCCTCTCTCCTTCGCGAGACTCCGAAGAATCCTGGAGATCTCGTCCAAGGATAGCTCCTCCACCCTTTTCATCACGATGATGTTCCCGAATTTGGCCACGTAAAGATGGCTGTCTTTATCTAGGGATAGTTCCTTCCGTATCTCAATGGGAAGTGTAAGCTGCCCCTTCGATGTGATCTTGACTACTTCACTAATTGCCATCTGCCCAGCCTCGATGGAGAAGTAAGGATTCCTTACATATATGTCTAGCTGACAAAGCGCGCGCTGTTGAAGTAATGGTGCAGGAACCCGCTCTGTAGACGGCAACCCTGAAAGTCGATCCCCGCAAGACTGAGTCGAGAAAACCCTGACAGCTAATGAGAACCCCATAATCTCGATGCTGCTGGTCGCTGAGGAAGTCAAACGCCAAGAAGAAGAGATCTAGAAAATGCAGGAACGTCTAGCCAAGCTGGAAGCAATATACGGCCGGCCACAAACCTGTACGGTAGGCCACATCTTATAAGCGTGCGATGTACAGGCCTTTTCAGTGGGAAGGTTTGTCTGAGCGAGTCTCAAAGAGAATTCTTCTTGCAGTGATTGTGGTTCTTGTCGCTATTGTTCTTGGTCAGACTGGATGGCTCATACTCTACCAAGCCAGAATTGGCGCGCTAGAGAAGCAGAGTGCAGGCTTAAGTGACCAGATCAAGCAGCTTCAATCTAGGATTGCAGATGAGTCGATTGTTGGTTTTCTGGCTTACCGTCACTGGTCGGCTATTGCTGCCAGAGATCTGAACGGAGTCATGTCTCAATACGCGTCGGATGCCAAATTGTATTGGCTTGGTTGCCCTTTGGAAGCGAACTCTACAGATAAGTGGGCGATACAGAACCAATGGAAAAAGTTCTTCGACTACTCGACACAACAGTATCTGTGCTTGAATGTGCAGAGTTTCAATGTGAAGACTATTTCCGGTTATCATATTGGATTTACTGGAGCGGTGGTTAACGCGCGCGTTTCCTTCTGTTGTCCAAACAGTACATATGCAGGCAACGCTGACTGCCAGTGCCCAGCGATCAACTACGCATTAGTGTACTTGCTTCGAGACGGGAAATGGGTCCTATTCGACGAATGGTGGACGCTACCGCCTCGCTGGCATCCATACATTAGTTATTAGAGCATGTGACAGGTAGCGACTGCCTAGCGAGTCTTCCAGCATCATACCGCACGACGTGATGAGAGCACTCCACTTAGAATCCAGTCTCTCCATCAAGTTATGTTAGGATTCGATTCTTCCATCCCGCATTTTCACGACAGCACTGGCTTCGCTAGCGATCAATGGATCGTGGGTGGCTGCGAGAATGGTCATCCCGGACGCATTCAGGTTTCGAAGCAGCTGCACTATCATCCCTGCTGTTCGTGTGTCAAGATTGCTTGTAGGTTCATCCGCGAAGAGCACGCGGGCACCGTTGATCAGGCTTCTTGCCAACGAGATCCGTCGTTTCTCGCCTCCACTAACTTCGCTTGGCCGACTGTCCGCTAACGTGGGAATTCCGACTGATTCGAGTGCCTGGCGCACCCTATCTCTTCTCAATTTAGTAGGCATGCCTTGGATTACCAGAGGGAGTTCTATGTTCTCATAGGCGGTGAGGTCCTCGAGTAGTTGATCGCCTTGAAAGAGAAAACCGATGACTCTGTTTCTGAGATTCAGTCTTTCGGAGAGGGGTAGAGAGTAAATGTTTTGGCCAAAGATCGTTACGTTTCCGTTGTCCGGAGCTAGGTATCCCGCGGAGACTCTTAGCAGTGTTGTCTTCCCCGACCCACTCGGACCTACAACACACAAGAAACTCTTCTCAGAGACTTTCAGGTTGACGTTGTCTAGAGCGGTTACTTCTCTGCCGTTGTTCCGATATGTTTTGTCAACATTGCTTAGAGTCAAGGCGTCAGACAAGAAGGGTCACATCTCAATATTCTTGGCTAGAGCGAAATGTCCCCAGAACCAGACCAGGATTGTTAGGGTAGCTGAGAATAGCAGGGTCATCACTGGGTCGTGTGGAATCGTGTGACCGAAGAGTGTCAACCTTGAGAAGAGCAAGGCGTTTGAGACAAAAGAAATCGAGGCCGTGGCTGCTACCAGGGCTAGACTAATGGCCAAGATCGGCAGCTCAATGTGTCCAAGAAGGAACCGGTTTGAAGCTCCGAGTAACGAGAGGACAGTCAACCTGGTTTTTGCAGACAGGTAAAGGTATCTTTGCACGGTCGCAAGGACCATGACGAACAGGAATATGATTGAGAAAGCGAGGCCGATTAGAAGCGCAGCTGAGATTCCTGAGATAGAAGCCAACGTGAAGGCTGATACTGTCTCGATAGGCATCGCCTTGATGAATGTATAGTATTGAAGTGGGATCTTCTCTACGTTTGATTTTATGCTTGGCAGAATTAGCTTGACATCGCTGACTGCAGGCACCGAGATTGAGATTTGTGCAGAATAGGGCAGCTTGTACGCTTCTATTACGTAGCTGCCCTCAGGCAGGTCCACTTTCACATTATCTTGTGGAACCAAAATCGACAAAACCACTCTTCCTTCAGCGGTCCTAACAAGCAAGCTACAGTCTGAGGCAGGATTCCCATCGCTCCATGAAACAGATACACGAGTTGTATACGCTTTGCCCGCAAGTATTGTCGGATCAAATGTTGCGCTGTGAAAGAGCGGAATCATGAACGCCCCAGAGTCCAATTCGAGTCTATGGATTCCAGGGGTAGACCTGAAGACCCATAAGCCCTCTTCCTCTGAAGCCTGAACCTGTACACCGTCCGATCTGAGCAGAACGGGTTTCTTCGACGCAGACACTTTCAAGACAGGACGCTGCTCCGCTCTTACGGAATATTCCAGAGATTGATCTGACTTGAGAAGAACCGTGCCTAATGTCGAGTAGAGGTATTGATTTTGAAAGACTATTGTGTAGTACCCGAAAGGTAACTCATAACTCTCCTCCAATTTATCAACAACCTTGGATGTTCGCAACGGGACCCCGTTTGCGTCCAGGACCACCAAGTTTCCCGACAGATCCGATGCACACTTGAGGTTCAATTTGTAGTTTGTTTCTACGAGTTTCTCAATTGCCTCGCGGTTTGTCCCTTGGACTATGGCGGCTGAAATCATTCCTGATGGAATGCTGGAGAGTTGTCTGGCAATTCCTTCGTGGACCAGCGCCTCGTCATCCCTCATGTCACCGAAATCGCACACGGCCGCGACCGTCAGTAGAACTATTGTTCTTGCAAGCGAGCTTGCTACCGGGATTACTTGGCCAATTGGGGCACGGATTCTTTCGGCAGCTCTACGTCCTAGTACTATCCATGGGCCATCTGATTCTGGCAAACGGCCGCGTGACAACCACCTAGTGTAGGCCCCTGTCGATTCTACTCCTCGGACTACAATCGCGGACCCCTGAACGTAGCATATTGACGTCACTAAAGGTTCTACTTGGACGTTGGGTAGCTTGCCGAGGCTTAGGGCTAGGCTGAGAGGAATTCTACTTGTGTAAATAGAGCGCGATGCTCGGTCGAGTATCGCTATGCCTTCTCTTTCGCCGCCTCTCAAGATTAGATCTAGCCCGAATCCAGGCTCAACTATTAGAGCAAAAGCCAGATTTGCTGTGAGAAGGCCGACGAAGAACGCCGCAGAGAAAGCGGCCAGTCTCTTGTAGCCCACAATTCTAAGCAGCAGCAATTTGACGAGAGTACCCTCCGAGAAGTCCTATCGAAAGCGCTAGAAGACTTGCAGAGAATCCTAGCATCAGATCCAATCCAACTTGGACGTTCATCAACGGTTTCAAGTGGGGAAGTTTGAAGACTATTGATACGATTGAAGACGTTAAGCCGGGAAGAAAGGTTCCCAACACGAACCCGAGAAGGGTCCCAGTCAGAGATACGATGAACGCATACCCGAGCATAGATAGATTCACCATCTTTCTAGGTGCGCCTATTGAGGCCAGTGCCTGCAATACTTGCTCAGATTCGATCAGCGAATTGTATCCTTGAAAAAAGCAGCAGAGTCCCAAAGCGCCATACAAAGTGTAGCGAACGAGACTCATGATCGTGAGTATCTCAGAGAAGACTGAACGAGCAATCTGTTCAGCTGCGGGAGCCGACACCTCTGCCACATTGCTTTTCTCAGTTGATATGTAGAGTGTTTGCGAGTTAGGAAAGATGTTCGTTGTCGCCACAACGGCATAGGTAAGGTAACTGTTTGATTGGAGGTATCCTGTGACCTTAAAGGCCCGTCCATTGATCAGAAAGAGCCCATTGTTCACCTGTGATCTGAGCTCTTCACCCACCGCCACTTCGCTCTCTATCGGAGGTTTTCCCAGCAGCCGCGCGCCATTGACTCTGAGAAACTGGGCAAAGTTCTCCGTAGAAATTAGCAGAACTGCGCGGCCACCAATTGTGAAAGGTGATGCCTGTATCCTCAAGGCGTTCGCCGATGGTTTGTCGGAAACAGCTACATATTGCTGCCCGCCGTATAGTGAGATGAGGTTGATGGCTTCACGTTCGTATGAGTTGGCCATTGCTGGAACTCCGATGTTGATTGCGATGAAGAGAGCTATGGTGAATAGGATTGGCTTGGTCTTCAGAGACCCTCGAACCGCCAGCTTCAGAACTGTAGGGAAGAGACTGGCTGAAGATCCCTTAATGGATGAATCTGACTGAGTCGAAGCATTTTGAGACTTCAATCTGCTCTTCTCATTCTTGCAATTCCTTTAGCCTTGACCATTCCGCTTCTACCATTTATTGTGAATGGGGCACCATATATTGGAGATGCTTGGGTTCACCTCAGAATTGCTGAGGAGACCGTAAGTAGAGGGCAATACCGTTTCGGAGACTACAATACTCAGTGGCCGCTCGTAAACATGTTGATTGCGGTTGCCATATTGGTTCAAGGTATGTCTCCACTCATGGCGAGTCAAATAGTTCCGGCGCTTGCAGGAATGGCTTGTCTTCCGTTCTATGTCTTGTGCAGAAAGATGCGTCTGTCAGCTCTGACGTCACTGTTTGGGGTGGTCTTCTTGAGCTTCAATCCCTTGTATACCTATTTCACTTTCTCTGGTGCTGTGATGAAGGAGACCGCAAGCTACTATCTTGTCCTGTCTCTGTTGATGTTTGCTTCTTTGAAGACGCGTAGATTGAAGGAGGGCTATCTGACGGGTGTTTTGCTTGGAGTAGGATTGGTTCTCGGCCACCACTTCGCCGCCATGATTGTCGCCTTGTTCTTTCTCTCTCTGGCAGCCTACAGGGTCGCTGAAAAACTGACCGGAAAGAGAGGCGAGTTGAAACTGCTGGGTTCAATTGGAGCAACCTATCTTCTCTTGTTCGTTATCCGAAATCTGATCATCTATCAAAGCATAGGTGCATGGATACCGGAATTCACTTTCAGCGATTTACTCATTCTATCGTCCTGTTTGGTATTTGTGTGGGCCTTAGGATTCAGTGAGACCAAGGGACTCCTTGCGTTGAGAATCGTGATTGTGTCGGCCGGATTTGTCATATGCCTTCTGTTTTTGCGAGGAGGAGTCCTCGCAGTTCTGACGCCCACCGACCCTATGACAATCTCGGAGCTCAGGAACTATGTTGTTGCGGGTGCAGTTTCGATATCAGGATTGGTCTATGCTTTGAAGAGGGCTGAGGCAAGAAGTCTTGCAGTGCCGGCGGTCGGCTGGGTCCTTTTTGCGTTCATATTCAGTCTTACTGAAGAAGGATTGATAGTATTCACGAAAGCACTCCACTACTTTGGAGTTCTGCTTGCTATCGGAGCAGCATACGCAGCCAGCGTAGTCAGTCGGCGGTTTCGTATGGGAAAAATCATCATATTGTTAGTGGTGATTTTTCTGACCTATTCCTCTTTCTTTGGTACAGCGATTGCGTTGAGAGGACTTGGCGCGTACTCCATCTCTGAGGTATCAAGCGTGAAAGAGGTGATTCCTCAGGTTGACGGAATCAGTGTTCATGGTGATGTGAAGATCAGCTACCTTTGGTCATATTTGACAAAAGGCAAGAGTGGAGTTGCGAGCATAATGTCTCTTCCTAAACGTGGAGAGCTTATGATTGTGATGTCTTCCAACCGTCAGACAGGATTTCTACTTGGCTATCAATGGGCAAGCTCCGAAGCCGTGCTGCAGAGGTTAGTGCGATATAATGTGGTTGTGAACAGCCCGGACCTTGCTGTGCTGGCAGTTGTGTAAACATGGAACCTGTTACGGCGCTCCCCATGTTGTTGGGAATCCATATCTTGTAGACCAGTTCGCTGCTCGTTCCGACGTATGGCGCTTATCAGAATTACTTATATTGTCGGATGAAGCTCCTATTTCGGAGGTAGTGTGCTCGTGAAGAAGAAGTTTGAGCTTAAGGTCGGAACGAAGGGCGAGATCTATACGAGTGAAGAGATTAGGCGCGCGGTGGGCATAGAGCCGCGGAGTGTAGTCATTGCGGAGGTCGGTGAAAGGCAGCTGATACTGAGACCTAAAGAAAGTGCGGAGCATCTTCTCGAGAAACCTAGGTTTAAGGTTCCGCCGGTCAGTCCGAAGCAACTATCTAAGCTAAGAAGGAAGTTGGCAGTGGATCTTGGAGCGAGATAGAGCTCAGAAGCTTCGCGAGCTATTCGTTGACACCACCTACCTCTTACCTTTCTTTCAGGTCCCGATAACAGTTGAAGGTTTTGAGCTCTCAAACTTCAAGAAGTTGATCGCAAATCTCTCAAAGGTTCATGCAGCAGAGCTTTCCATATATGAGACTAAAGCGAAGCTTTTGAGGCTGTCCAAAGTTCGCCGGGGATACGAGCAAGCCCTTCAAGTATTCGGTCAAAACCTAAACGTGCTCCGCTTAGATGAGAAGTTCGTGTTCCACGGCTATACGAGTGAAGCTGATGAATGCTTCAACCAAATCCTTCCCTCTGCGAAACGCCTTGATGCCTTCGACCTCATCATACTATCCGAAGCGTTCGCCGTCGGTGAACTCTTAACTGAAGACGAGGACCTCCTCACCTTCAGAGATTCGGATCAATTTGCCAAAAGCCCTCTCTCTAAGTTGATTAGGATCAAGTGTTGGAAGGAGATCTGTGATTAGCTCTCACCCATGAATGGGTGTGGGCTTCTGGGCTCTCCGCCTACTATTTCTCTTGGCGGTTCATTCCCAGCGTAGGCCAAATCATCTGTGGCCTGTCGAGTCGTGGCCTTTGGCAAGAAACGCGACCCGATGTTTATGGCAGCATTGTAGATGAGTTCACAGTTCCAGCAGTGGAAGATGCTTTGTGTGAGGCGCTCGGTCTTGCGGGAACCGCAGCGATGACATGTTCGACTGGACCAGAGTTCACCTGGTGCTTGGGATCGTATGCCGGCCGTACTGATCCTGAGTCAGTATTGATGCGTCGTGCTTAGAGCTGGTAGGCCCGACTTGACGTCATTTGGAGAGGAGAATGTCAAAGGTCCTTGAGCGGGCCTTTCTTTGTGCCCTCTTCAGATTTCGCTCAATACGCCGACTAACGGAAAGAAGTGATAGATTTCGCAGAGACGTGGGGGGAAGATTTATGTGCTGTTTGGTCATACTTGAGGTATTACAAAGTGAGTTGTATGGTATTACTGCGGCTTAAGGTCGGTTCCAAGGGGCAGATCGTAATCCCGAAGGTCATTCGGGAGAAGCTCAGGATAAGGCCCAATAGCTACGTTATCGTGGAGTTCGAGGAAGGGCAGCTGAGGTTGAGGGGGGGTCCAGATGTTGCGGAAATTGTCGCTTGGTTGGCGGCGACGAGAAGACCTGTCGCAAAGAACGTGTCGGGTTTGAGTCTAGAGGAAGAGGTTTTTGAAGCTCTTCCTTGACTCGTGCTACATAATCTATCTACGGTATGCCATGGATGATCAAGTTTCAACCTATGCGACTACATTGCTTCGACAGGCAATTGTGAAGAACACCGAGCTACTTACAAACATGATTGTTGTAGACGAGGTGGTTTGGATACTCTCAAAGAAGTACGAGGTCCCTCTAGATGAGGTATTCGAGCTTCAGGATAGATTGTTGCCGCTATTGACAGTAGTTCCAGTTGACTTGTCGGATTACTCCATGATGAAGCAAACGATGGGCAGGTATGGACTGAAACCATCCGACTCACTCCACATAGCGTCTATGAGAAAGGCAGAAGCGACGTACATGGTGTCTGAAGACAGGGATTTCGACAGGGTTCCCTCAGTAAGAAGAGTCTGGTTGGATACGGGCGATCTCTCCATCAGCTGACTCGTCCCTTCAAGCAAATGGACGCGCAGAACGGCCGTGTAGATGGGAGCTTCACCCGTCATCGCGTGTGTTGGTATGTCTGGTAGCGTCACGAAGTTCATCGCCGGGAGCATGGCAAAGGATGATCGTGCAGCGGCCGTAGGAGTGTTCTACTATGCGATCAGAACAAACTTATTACTCTCATTACCGGTTGCTGCAGCAGTTTTCTGGTGGGCAAGATTCCTCTCAACGTGGCTATTGGGCACGCCTGAGAGAGCAATCCTTTTTCACCCATTGGCTTTGGATATCGTGGTTGCAGCTGAGCTTCTAAAAGATAAGAGTTAGCATAACCTATGCAAAAAAAGATTGCTTGACATTGGCACTTTCTCGAGTCCTAGAGAGTCAACAGACAAACTCGTTAGAAACAGGCTGAGAGTATGATCAATTGGTAAGACGTTTTTGAAGGCTCCATATGCGCGCGCGCTATCGGGCTTCTTTAGTTGTTGATTGAACCCCTCTGGCTTCAGCCTGAGGATGGATGCTCTTTTCTGTTCCTTCAGCTATGTGCTGTGCGGGAGGCTTTCTCCGCTCCCAGCGCGTAGCGGAGCGTATCTCGGCCTCTCCTCGCCGGCGAGGAGGTGTTATGCATGGAATTGGTCAGGTCAGCGCACAGCCTCGGCGAGGCTAACTTCCACCTGCAGTTCACGCCCAAGTACAGGCGCGACGTATTCCGTGACGGCGAGGTGAAAAAGGTCTGCGAGGAGGGTTTCCGCGAAACGGCTGCCCGATACGGCTTCGCAGTTCACGCCGTAGAGTTCGGTCCGGACCATGCCCACATATTCGTGGGCGCATGCAAGAATCTAGCCGTCTCGGAGCTGGCACGTCTCCTGAAAGGCGCCAGCTCAAGACGGATCCGCCAAAGATGCTGGGACAGAGTCAAGGCGAAGCTTTGGGGTGACGCTTTCTGGACAGCGGGTTACTTCTACCGTTCCGTCGGCGCCACCACGAACGAGGCCATCAAATACTACTTGGAGCATAGCCAGAGGAAACACTGGAAAGCCGTGGACCACGATGTCTATCTGCGCTCCAAGCAGAGATCCATCAGCGAATACATAGCCTAACCGGCACGAACCCCCTGAGCTTCAGCTCAGGGTAGTTTAGTCCTCGCATGACCTTTTCTCTGTCTCGGATTTCTCCGTTTAGTCGTTCCATCTTGTTGTTGGTTGGCTGGCCGCCTAGCCTAATATTCCGTACATGCCTGGGACTGTCGCCTTTCGCGCGCGCCATGATAGCTAAGAAGAAACTGCTCATAGCCTAAGCAATCTCGCGCTTCTATGTCTCTCTAACCCATGCGTTATCGAGAGCCAAAATCCCTTCCAGCTCCGGCAGACCATCTGGACGAGAAGACTGACGGTTTGTCAATTAACTCGCATGCCATCAATGGACAATATCCCAGTTAGCAGCCTCTATCCTGAGATTCAACGGACAACTGATAGTATATTCGGTATACTATGCGGTTCTTCAGCGAATGTTATGTCAGCTCCAAAAGGCTTATTTTCTGGAAACCGAAATGTGTTTCGGAAAACCGAAAAGTGTTACCGATGTACTTAGAGAGGCTGTTAGGGAGCGGCACAAAAGTGAACGCTCTGGCCGTTCTGGTCAACGA
This sequence comes from Candidatus Bathyarchaeota archaeon, assembly GCA_022865705.1. GTDB lineage: Archaea > Thermoproteota > Bathyarchaeia > 40CM-2-53-6 > JALHTG01 > JALHTG01. Next base: position 13,674 of record JALHTG010000018.1, read on the forward strand.
TAGTGCTGGGTCTTACTTGGAGGTTGAGCTGGCAAAGAAAGCGGGGTCGTCGGTTTCAGAGGTGAATAGACAAATGAATGATCTGGTCAGCACGGGACTGGTCCGACTGGAAAGAGTTGGCAAGGGAAAGGTGTATAGCATAAACTGCAAGCACTTCCTCTTTAAGCCACTCAGGAACCTGTTTCGAAACCTAGAAATCACCTACCGACAAGCCGCCTCGCAAATCGTCAAATACCTGACTAACCGTTTTGAGATAAGAGCTGCGATACTATTCGGCAGTCTCTCAAGAGGAAGCATTAGAAGCGACATGGTAAGAGAACCAAGTGACATCGACATTGCAGTAGTGGCGAAATCGAGAGATGTTGCCTCCATCAAGAAAGCGCTGGTCTCTTATGTCAATTCCGAAATCACTGAGAAATACGGGATCTCCGTCTACCCCATTGTACTTTCTGCTGAAGAATACACTTCCGCACTCAAACATGATCCACTCGTAATCGACTTGCAAGCGAAAGGCGAAGTTCTCTATGGCGAAAAGCCGAGAAGATTCGGTTAAATGGAGCCTGAACAAGGCAGAGGAATTCCTAGAGTCCGCAAGGAGAAATCTCAATGAAGACCGACTTTTTCCAGCCGCCGAAGAGATTTTTCGTGTAGTTGAGACAACCCTCGAAGCCTTGCTCTATCATTTTGGTGTCAGAAGAATCGAATATCCCTGAGACAGAAAGAAATTCACCGGGCGACTGGCACTTCAGTTCTTGATCAGAGATAACTTGCTTAAGAGAGGGAGAATATCAAGAGAGGAATACGACAGGTACCTCGCTCTAGCTTCAGAACTTCATCTCGCAGGCTACCGACAAGACCGCATTTTCGACGAAAAGGAACTCAAAGAAGACCTCAGATTCGCAGAAGACCTTCTGACGAAAGCCAAATCCATTACAGCGAGATAGCAGTTTGACCGCAGGCGAACCCTTTTAATTGGCCGATAGGAATTTGTGGGTACAGGTGTACCCACAGGGGGGTGGGGTAGCTTGCCGACATACAAGTTCCGAATAAGCAGCCGTCTACTCTACGTCGTCCAACAGGCCGCGGGCAAGTTAGGTATTCCAGTCAGTCGACTGATCCGGGTGGCAATAGTCTCCTACTTGGAGAAGCTGCCCTTGGAGTTGTTGTTCGCAAAGACGTTGCTGTTAGGGGAGCTCTTCAAGCGGCTGCGGCAGTATGCTCTGAAGTACCGGATCGCGGGGGTTGATGTGACGTCGGAGCGTGAGATCCTCATTAAGACTTTGATGTCGCGGGTTAGGGAGATCTCTTCGCTGTGTGAGAAGGGCAGAGCCTCGAGTCCGCGGATGATGAAACAGGTGCAGTTGCTGGGTTACTTGTGCAGTGTGGCCGACGGTGTTCTCGAGAACGTGGCGACGGACGAGCTTCTTCGGAGGATAGGGAGATGCGAGGAGTTGGTGGGTGTTGGTGAAGCAGAGAGCGAGGATCGAAAAACGGCTGAAGAGACTGGAGAAGGCACTCAGACCACTGGACGAGAAGCGGCTGAGTGAATTCGAGAAGGTCCGAGATGATCCTGCTTCGTTTGCCAAGAGGTTCCTAAGCTTCACGGCTCTCCCATACCAAGAGAAGATTCTTGCGGACACAAGCAAACGCATCGCAGTGCGAATGTGCCGACAGGCCGGAAAGACCACAACGATCGCGGTCCGGGCGATCTGGTACGCCGCCACC